>CAXBFC010000034.1:0-29146 GCA_963974725.1 uncultured bacterium
AACTGGCGAGCAAGTAGCGCGTGAGCGAACCCGACCGCATCCTGCGTCGCGGCCCGTTCCTGGCCGTATTGCTACAAGGTCTGCCGCTGGCGATCGGCCTCGCATCGCACGCTCTGATCAACCTGGTGGATCTGCTGATCATCGGTCGTCTTGGCGACGATGCGGTGCAGTCGGCACACATCGGTTCGACTTGGAACTTCCTGCCGATGATCGTCGGGCAGTGCGTGTCGACGGCGTTGTTGGCGCAGTTGTCGCGCCGGCTTGGGGAAGGCAAGCAGCTCTCTGCACGCGCGTTCAACGTGCGTGCGCAGTGGTTCATGGTTTGGCTCGGCTTGTTCGTGTCGGTGTTGACGGCGTTGCCCGCGGTGTGGCAAGTCGAGGGCACTGGCGTGGTCGGGCAGGTTCGCGACGATGCCGTTCATTACCTTGTCGTCAGCAACCTCGGTTGCTTGTCGATGTTCGTGATGATGCAGACCACCGCCGCGATGCGTGCCGCTGGCGAAGCATGGATGCCGCTCGCGTTGTTGTTGGGTGCGAACGTGCTCAACCTCGGGCTCGACATCGTGCTGTTGTTCGGTTGGCCTGCGTTGTCGATCCCGGCGGTTGGAGTTGTCGGGGCCGCCTACGCATCGGTTGCCTCGCGGACGTTGGCTTCGCTGTTGGCCGTGTGGTGGTTGCGACGGAGGTCGCACCTGCTGTCGTTGCGCGGGGCTCGTGAACCGAATGCCGACCCGGTCGCGATGCCCTTGCTCAAGGACTCGTGGCCGCAAGCAATCCAGATCGGTTTGCGCGCCAGCATTGTGATCGCGTTGACGGTGCTGGTGCAGCGCCAGTTTGGCGACGAGGCAACGGTGTCGCTCGGCATCACCACGCGACTGGATACGTTGGTGTTGTTTTCGTCGCTTGGCTTTGCCAATGCCGCGACCGCCTACGCGGGGCGTGCCGTGGCGGCCGGGCAAGTGCGCGACGCGCGCATGGCGGGCTTGTGGGCGGCGCTGCAAGCGATGGCCTTCGGGGCAGTGTTCGTCTGCATCTACGGGCATCACAGCGAGACGCTGGTTGGCTGGTTCTTGCCAGACCCCTCGGCCCGCGTGCTCGAACTGACCCAGCTCTACTTTGGCACGGCGGCGTGGGCTCAGGTGCTGGCTGCGGGCGCCTTGGCGGCGATCGGGGCGAGTTACGGTGCCGGTTCGATGATCGCGCCGATGCTGATCGACCTGGTCGCCTTTGCGATTGCTGCCGTCATCTTGTGGGGCGCGGTCAGCCAAGCTGGCGGGCTGGCGTCGTGGTACCAGGCGCTGTTGCTCGGCATGGCAGCCGTGCTGTTGCTACAGTTGGTGCTCGTTGTCCGTGGCGGCTGGGCGCGTGCTGATATGCCAGGATGACAGGGCGCGATCGCTGGGCGGCTGCCAGAATGGCGTTCCGTCGATGCTTGGGACGCGCGTAAGTCCTTATTGCACCGTCGGTAGAGCTTCGAACTGCGTTAGGCACGCCATTTGTTTTAGATCGATTGGTGCCTCGAAGTCCGAGGCGCGTTTTTGCAGCAGATTGTTGGCCTGTTCCACGCACCCCGTGGCGTCTGGCCGACCACAGGAAGGAACTATGTCTAAGATCGTCGGAATCGACCTCGGAACTACCAACTCGGTTGTCTCGGTCATGGAGGGTGGTGAGCCGAAGGTCATCCCCAACATGGAAGGCGCGCGTACCACGCCGTCCGTCATCGCTTTCACTCCGAGCGGCGAGCGCCTGCTTGGCGCGCCGGCCAAGCGCCAGGCTGCGACCAATCCGCACAACACGATCTATTCGATCAAGCGCTTCATGGGCCGTCGCCACAGCGAGGTCAGCGGCGAAGAGAAGATGGTGCCCTACAAGATCGTTGGCGGCGACGAAGAGCTCGTCAAGGTCGAGATCAGTGGCAAGACCTACACGCCACCCGAACTATCCGCGATCATCCTGCGTGGTCTGAAGGAATCGGCTGAGGCCTACCTCGGCGAAACTGTCGACCGCGCGGTCATCACCGTGCCGGCTTACTTCAATGACAGCCAGCGCCAGGCGACCAAGGACGCCGGCCAAATCGCCGGCCTCAAGGTCGAGCGCATTATCAACGAGCCGACCGCGGCCGCACTCGCCTTCGGCCTCGACAAGAAGTCGGCCGGCAAGAACACGAAGATCGCGGTCTTCGACTTGGGCGGCGGCACGTTCGACATTTCGGTACTCGATGTTGGCGAAGGCGTCTTCGAAGTGAAGGCGACCAACGGCGACACGCACCTCGGTGGCGACGACTTCGATGAGCGCATCATCCAATGGCTGTGCGACAACTTCCAGAAGACCAACGGCATCGACCTGCGCACCGACCACATGGCGCTGCAGCGTCTGAAGGAAGCGGCTGAGAAGGCCAAGATCGAATTGAGTTCCGCGACCCAAACGGCGATCAACCTGCCGTTCGTGACGATGGACCAAAGCGGTCCGAAGCACCTCGCAGAGAACCTGACGCGCGCACAGTTCGAGCAAATGTGCGACGACCTGTTCGAGCGTTGCCGCGCGCCCGTGCTGCGCTGCCTCGAAGACGCCAAGATGAAGCCGTCGGACATCGACGATTGCATCCTGGTCGGTGGTTCGACCCGGATGCCGAAGGTGCTCGCGGTCGTCAAGGAGATCTTTGGCAAGGAAGCCAACCGTTCGGTCAACCCCGACGAAGTCGTCAGCCTCGGAGCAGCAATCCAAGGTGGCGTTCTCGGTGGCGAAGTCAGTGACGTTCTGCTGCTCGATGTTGCGCCATTGTCGCTCGGCATCGAGACGCTCGGTGGCGTTATGACCAAGCTGATTGAGCGCAACACGACGATCCCGACCAGCCGCAGCCAGACATTCTCGACTGCCGCCGACAACCAGCCGGGCGTGGATATCCACGTGCTGCAAGGTGAGCGCGAATTCGCCAACGACAACCGCACGCTCGGCCGCTTCAAGCTCGACCAGATCCCCGCGGCTCCGCGCGGCACGCCACAGATCGAAGTGACGTTCGACATCGATGCCAACGGCATCCTGTCGGTCGCCGCCAAGGACAAGGGCACCGGCAAGGAGCAGAAGGTCACGATCGAAGCCGGCTCTGGCCTCAGCAAGGAAGAGGTCGACAGCATGGCAGCCGATGCCGAGGCAAACGCCGATGGTGATAAGAAGCGCCGCGAGATGGTCGACCTGAAGAACCAAGCCGATTCGATGGTCTACCAGGCCGAGAAGCAGGTGAAGGAGAATGGCGACAAGCTCGATGCCGACAGCAAGGACAAGCTCGAGTCGGCGATCGCCGACCTCAAGAAGTCCATGGAGGGCGACGACGTCAACAAGCTGAAGGCCTCGATCGAAGCCTTCGAAAAGGTGTTCCAGGAAGCGGGCGCGGCCATGGCCGGTGCTCCCGGCGGCGAAGCCGGTCCGGCTCCGGGTGAAGGCGAAACCGCAGGTGCTGCCAGTGGCGGCCCGGCCGGTGACGATGACATCAAGGACGCTGACTTCGAAGTGAAGTAGCGAGATCCTGGCGCAGCGAGTCGTTGCGCCAGGTGCCTACGCGATGCAGTGGGGGCGCTCGTCACCCGCTGCAACACCTCCGAGCGCCCGCGACTCAACTCTTGCGGCGCCAGCATGAGCACGTCGCCCACGGCCGCGTCGCCTGGGAAAGGCCGGAAGACAAGCTTGGCGAGCCCACAAGAGTCGCGGTCCTCTCGGCCTCGTGCGGCGCCCGAGATCTTCGTGGCACCACCCCGGGTCAGCTAGGCAAACGATCCAATTGAGCTACCGCCCATCGGTGGCGCCGCAGGCCTTCCACACGATCGGAACGAGTCCGCACCATCCGACTTGGTGGTTCCAGTTCGGTCTGTCACGACCTGCGCCACGTCGGCGATGGCCTCGATGAACACTTGTTGCGGTATATGCGACTTGCATATTCCCGGATGCGGATTCGGGGCAGTAGGTGGTGGGGCGGCGGGGGCTTGTCCCGGTGGTTGGCGCGGATAGGCTGCGAGCGGGGCGACGGGAATGTGCCGGTTGCCTACTACTAGTTAGGCCGATCAAGTGAACCGATTCTGTTGTCATGCAGCTGAGCGCAGCTTCTCGGATCGTGAAACCGTCGGTGAGTTTCTCGTCGCGGGGCCGAGCCCGTATTCTGATCGGATTGGGTTTTGGGGCGGGTTTCTTGCCGCGCACTCCAAGGACTACGAGGACACTCTTGGGGCCAACATAATCCTCAAAGACGCCCTTAAGCGGGCCAACATTTCCAACGTCAAGCTCACCGAGTGGGGTGCGGTTCGGTTCTGCTCGTGGTGCGGTGTAGAGCTAGCAGTTTTCTATGGTCCTGGCGGCGGAGCGCTACGGGACGATCACTTTGTCAGTAGGCTTGGCAGACGGCCTAACTAGATGATGCAGCTGGCGAGGCTCCGCCTCGCAGCTGATCATCCACAGACGTTGGGCGGATGCGGCCCCTTGATCGACTCTTGATGCTAGTGAGTGCGGTTGCCGCGCTTGTTCCTGGTGGCACGCAGAAGACGGTGGATCATCGCCCGATCGAACACCTGATTGACTTGGACGAGCCAGGCATGGATCTCGTTCGCGAGTGGCTTTCTGATGCATCCAATCCGGTTGTCGTGTTGGACGGATCACGGCACGCGGGTGAGAGGAGCTTGCTGGCTCTCCAGATTTCGAGCCGTTCTCCGATGGGTGGACTAGCCCTGGAGACTGGTGGGTTGCTCGTCGACGGCGGCTGGGTGCGAGTGTTGGGTAGTGGCAATGCCCGGTTGCCGAGGGCGATCGATGCGTGGAATGCTCTGGATGACGATGGCGGTCACCGCTCAAGGGGCATGATGCTGGTCGGAGACGATGCCGTTGCTGGCTTCTTCGCGGTCAACGGCGGAGCAATTGACGGGCCCCTCGGGCACGTCTACTACTTTGCACCTGATAGCTTGGCTTGGTCAGACATAGCCGAGTCCTATTCAGCATGGCTGCACTGGTTGTTTCATGGGGATTTGGAGGATTTCTACCAGGGACTCCGTTGGCCAGGTTGGCGCGAGGAGATCGAGAGCCTTGGTGGCGATCGAGCGTACTCGGTGTATCCATTTCTCTGGGCGGAGGGGCCAGCCATTGGCGAGCGATCACGCAGGGATATCCCCATCGATGAGCTGTGGGGCCTGAATACCGTTGAGTTCCCGAAACAGCTTGGGCGTTAGGCACCGTCCAACTACACAATGCAGCTGCGATGCTGCGCACCGCAGCTGATCGTGACTGACGTTGCACAGACCCCGATGAACCATGGCGTTGAGCAGGCAAGGAGTTGGCGTGATGAGGGCTTGCCCCCCGTTGCGTTGGTGCTCGTGAGCTACGTCTGGCTGCTGTTTCCCGTATCGATGTGGTCACTGATCGGAGTCGCATCGATGCTTTGCGGTGCGTTGGTCACTGTCGCCTTGTGGCATGGTGCGAGGTCGCGCAACTCTGATCCTTCACCCGCTACGAAGTGGGCAATCAGGATGCTCAAGATCTGGCCACTTTGGGCGCTGGTGTGTGGTGCCGTTGTAGGATCGCTTTCCAACTAGATGATGCAGTCGGCGATGCTTCGCATCGCAGCTGATCATCCACCGACGTTAGAAGGCACGCTGTCGATGCAATACGACCTCTCGATGATCTGCTAGCTGTGTGCCGAGGTTGGGTTCCCCTGCTTGGATGCCGAGGCAGGGGAGGTGACGATCGTTCTGGGCGACGGGTTGCGCTTGCTGTTTCGCAACTGCTCTTGTTCGGTCTCACTTAACCCCGTGTCCGTGAAACCGGGGCAAGGTCAGAAGACGCAAACCTTCAAGTAGCAGAGCGGGCGCCCGGCTATCTCATTGCAGCAGACCCTCTGCTGCGCAGCCCGCTCCTGAATGAGCACTCGTTGGCCAGGCCGACGATCGCGGGTGTTGTTACGCGCAATGGTCGAGAGCCTATCCCCCATGATGAAACCTGCCTCGGCTCGATCGATCGTGGCGTTGTCGGCGGTCGCCGTCTGGCTCAGTTCGTGTCAGGTTTCGCCGGCCACCAAGGTTGCCGCGTGGGAGGGGCGGGTGACGCCCAGCGCGTGGCTCGTCGCCAGCCGGGGCGAGGTGGTGACTACTGGGCTGCGTGTGAACGAAGACGAAAGCCTCAACGACCCTGACGTTGCGTTTGCGGGCCGAATCGAGCTGTGGCGCGACGCGTGGGGGGTGTTCGTCGATGGGTTTCGTGTCCGCGTGTCGACGGACGTGGACGTGACTGGCGTGCGTGGGAGTAACCCACTGAACGTGCCGCGGCGCGTTGCTTTCGATGCTGAGATTGACGTGGTTCAGCTGGGTGTCTTGCACCGACTGGTGGGCACCCCTTCATTCGGGTTGGAGGGCGCGGTAGGTGCATCGTTTTCGGACGTTGATGGCAAACTCAGGTTCGGGCCTGTCAGTGAGGAATGGGTCGACGTCCACGTGGGCATGCTGGCGACCGTTAGACTTAGCGAAACGCTCGAGGTCGCCCTACGCGGTGGGCTCGAAGTCGACGACGCTACGCCGCTGGCCTGGAGTCTCGCCGCTTCCGCGAGTTGGCGACTGGGTGAACGATGCTCCTTTATCGGTGGCTACCGAGCCTTCCAGATGGACGCGCGAAGCGGTCGGAATTGGTATCTACCTATCGTCAGCGACTTCGATGTCCTGCTGCATGGCCCGTTCCTCGGGCTCCGATGGGAGTTCTGAGCGAACGACTTCAGGTCAAGAGAGTTGGTGCTCGACTCGCTGTGGGCCGACAAGCGCAAGGTGTGCGCATCACTCAGCGCTTGCGGGCGCAGGCTCGGTATCCCCAGCGTCGGCAGCAATGGCGTTTCGTTTCGGTGCCGTGATCGCAAGCAGGCCGGGCGTTCACGTGTTGTGCATTTGCCAGGCGAGGAGTTCTTGCGGCGCCTCACATCGTGCAAAACCGGGCACATGGTACGGCAGCGATTGCTGTCGCCGCCCGAGCCAGAATTCGTTGCCTCATCATGAGCAAGATCAGGCATTGCATGGTCTGTTGCTTGCGGAGTGCGGCGTGGTGCACACGTCTCTGGCAGAGTTTGCGTTCGACGTTGGTGCAGAGAAGGTTGGGACTCGTACGTATCGGGCCTCGCTTCGACCGTTCGGGCTTCCTGAAGGGATCAGTGACATTCACTTGCGCTGGTTTCGTGAGGACGGGCGTGCGCTGATGGCGATTCTTCAACGGCAGCTAGACAACAACTCTGAGTTTGCAAATCCAGCCACCCTGTTCCTTTTTCACCGGGCGTCACCCTTGGTGGCACATCAAGCAGGCTGCCGCCCAACTACACGAAGTCCTGAGTCGTTTGCTCGTGGTATCGGGCAGGAGTCGTCACTGATCGCGCAATCCTTTGTGCCCAAGGCAGCACTGCGCTCCGTAGAATGCGCACATGCTGCGCATACTGGTGGTTGTGACGGTGCTGGTCGCCGGTTTGTTGCTCTGGGGCTTTTGGGTTGACGCGCCGAACGCCAATCTGCCCATGCCGGGCGCAGCCAGTGATCCGCGGGTCGCACTCGGTGACCTTGCTGTCGAGGGTGATCCAGAAGCCGCTCCCGAACGGCTCGTGGTGCGTGGGCAAGAGTCTGGCGATGAGACAGGCGAAGGCGAGCCGACGTTTGTGGTGCGCGGGCGCTGCGTTCACGGCAAGGCCAAGCTGCCCGTGGTCGGCTGCGAGTTGCAGCTCGGCGTCGCGGCTGCGGGTACTGCGGAGCCCGCGGTCGTCGCGGAATGCATGACCGAAGTCGAGGGGCGGTTCGAGCTGGCGTGTCGGCACGATTCGTGGTCGGACGCAGTGCAGCTGGTTGCGCGCGCCGAAGGGTTTGCGACCCGAACGGGCGCGTGGGCTGCACCGGACCGCGGCCGCGTGGTCGATCTCGGCGATGTGCACATGCTGCCTGCGATCCGCGTTGCGGGCGAAGTGGTTGATCGCAAAGGCGCGCCGGTCGAAGGGGTCGAGCTAATGTTCTTGAATCTCCAGCTCGAACAACATCTGCGTTCGGTGGTCGATACGAAGAATACGCTGCGCGCGGTAAGCGACGCGGCCGGTCGGTTCGCATTTGACGGCGTCGCGTACCCCGGTGAGTGGTGGATTGCGGTCGAGAACACCGGCCCCTTGGTGGAGCCACGCACGGCACAGCTTGCAGTCGGCGAGTCGCAGCACGCGCTGCGCGTTGTTGTAGAGCGTCCCGACCCGGCAAGCGATATCACTGGCACAGTGGTCGACCGTGCCATGCGCCCCGTCGCGGGTTTGCAGCTGAGCGCGACGGGAGATGGCGCTCGGGGAAGGGGGCGTTCGAGGGCGGACGGCAGCTTTCGCATCCATCGCGCCGCGCCCGTGCCGGAGCGCCCGAACAGCAAGCCGGGCGCTAGCTTGTCCGTTCGCGATCCCGAGCTTCGCTTCGAGCGAGTTGCGCCTGGCAACGATGCCCGCTTCGTTTGGGGGCAACGCGATGTGCGCGTCGTCGTGCGCGAACGTGTCGGGCAGCAGGTGCAGGTCGTGGACGCGACGGGGCTGGCTGTTGCCAACTACACCTTGTTTGCGTTTGCAGGCAAGGCGGGTTTGCGGCCGGTGCGGCGGCTGACCCAGCGGGGTCGGCATGCAGGCGGCGTGTGTTTGCTCGACCGGCTCGGCACGGGCCACTATGCCGTTCTTGCGCTGCCGCGTGAGGAAGGGCTGGCTGCTAGTGGCTTGGTTCGCTTTGAGCAGCTGCCCGAAGTCGAAGGTGCTCCCGTGCGGGTTGCCCTCGCGCCGCTGCTGGAAACGACCGTGCAGGTGCAGGACGCCGAAGGCCGGCCGATGGCTGCCAGTGAAGTGCAACTGCTGCTGGCGCTCGGCGATGCGCCGCTCGATGCGGCCACGAACGTCACCGAGTTGCGCAATTGCGACCGCTCGATGGGCGCGAGCCATCTGTGCTATGCGACGATGCGGACCGATGGCGACGGCCGCGCGACCTTGCGTTCGCCGGCAGGTGCGTTCCAGCTGCGCGTGCGCGGCGAGCAGCATGTGGCCCACGTCGGCGCGCTGACCGTGAACGCCTCGGCGGACGTGCACACGGTGCAGGTCGTCCGGGCGGGCAGCGTGCAAGGAGTTGTTGGACCGGCCGAAGCCGTTGCCCGTTTGCGCGCAGTGTCCAGCCTCGGCGGCAAACCGGTGGAGCTTGTACTCGAAGCGGAAGGGCTGCCTTCGCCCGATGCCGTGACGGTTGCCGACGACGGTAGCTATTCGATTGGTGGCCTGGCAGCGGGAGAGTGGTCGTTATCACTTCGACATTGGCTGCGCACGAGTTCGGTGCACGCCAACTACGTGGTGTTGCCGCTGCAAAACGTCGTGCTGGCCGCGGGCGAGCAGCGCCAGGTGGATGTCGAGGTTGGCCACCTGCTGCCTGGCACGCTGCGGGGGTTGGTGCTGGCGGACCGTGAGCCACTTGCTAACGTGCACTGCTTCTTGCGTCGCAAGGACCCGGGGTCGCCGCCGATGCTGCGGGTCGGTACGGACGCGGCCGGCGTGTTCACAGGGTTGGTGCCGGCCGGAAGGTATGGCTTCTCGTTCACGTATCCGGCGCAGTCGGGTCCCGGTTGGTTTCACATCGTCGTGTCGGACGAGTGGCAGCTGCAGCCGGGCGACGAACTGGAGGTGCGCGTTGCGTTTCCGCTTCGTCGGATTCGGTTGCATCTGTCGGACGCAGACGGGAAGTCGGTGCCCGATGCAAAGATGCGGATCCGCGGCGAGGGATACTCCCACCCTGGCGGGTTGCGCACCGATGCTGGCGGGTCTTGCGATCTGTATCCGGCGCCGTACGCCCAGTTCCGTGTGGTCGCCACGGTGGGCGACAAGACCGTCGAGCTCGGGCCGGTCAGTCTGCCGGCTGGACTCAATGAGGGAGCGATCGAGCTGCGCATGCCACGATAGCGGGACAGGCTAGAGGTGGCTTCCTACTCGGCATGGAGGTTCTCGACGCCCGGGCGATCGAAGCTAGGGCCCTGCCGGCCGATTCCGCTGGCGCTCGCAGGCTGCGAGATGCGCGGTTGCGCCTCGACGCCGAATCGGCCATTTCGAAGGCGTCGAAGACCAGCGAGTCGTTGTCGGTATCGGCCGAGTCGGCAAGGCCGGTGGCATCACGACCTCGGCGACGACGACAGAGGGCTCGGCTACGACGACAGGGGGGATCGGCGACGACGTTGTGTTGTGGGTTGAGCGAGCAGTCGTGCAGGATGGGTTCAATCCACCAGCCATGCGCGTGCGTTCTGCCAACTCCTCGGCGAGAGCTAAGATGGAATCGGGTATTCAGGCGATTGCGCGGTTGCTCCGGGCACGTGATGATGCAGGCCAACGAAACGATGCAGACTGACGGCGCTTCGCATTGCAGCTGATCGTTGCAGACGCTCGGTAGATGAGGAATACATGACGATTGGCTGGCTAAGAATTCTTGTAGTCATCTGTGTGCTGCTTGGCATGCTCGTCCTCAGCCAAGTGGGTGTCGAGACCATCTACAGTGGCCCGTTCGTCGTTTCGGTCGCCGTAGTCTGCAGTGGCTTCGTCGAAGTACATCGCCGGACGTTGCAGCGCATTGATGTGCTCGAGGCGGCGATCGACGCTCTGTCGCAAGCCGCTACCAAAGAGCATGCAGCCGGCGACGCTTCACACCGCAGCTGATAGGCCAATAGGATCAAGTCTATCCTGACCAAGCCGGTCAACGCTCTCGATGTCGAGCATCGGTGACGGCCTTCTCAGGATAGAAGCCTTTTCGATGGCCAAATGACTCATGGACGAACGCAGCGCAAAAGCGAAGCAGGTTCTCGATCGGATCCAATCGATTGAGATGTCCCTCGTGCGAGCGCGCGAGTATCTGGAAACCGGTCGTCATGCAGACTGGCATAGGTTCCGACCGCTATTCGCTTCAAAGTGGCAAGGCGATCGCGTGTTGCCACCCCACAAGGATTGGGTCAGAAACGTCTTTGTTCCGCGCTACGAGCGTGCGCTGTTGACGTCTGAGAAGGCGTTGGAGCGGCTTGAGCAGTTGGACTCTCCATCTGTGGGCAACTAGTCACGGCAGCTGCGGGCTGCGCCCGCAGCGGACCATGCAAAGACGTTGCGCAGAAATGCTGCAGCACGTCGCATGGTCTGCTGGCCGGTCACCAAAGTGTACCGTTCAGCCGAAGGCCGGCGCCCGACGCGTGGCGGCATGCGTGACAGGGCTTTGGCCGTCTCCGGTCTGCTATCATGCGGGGATGACCATCAGGCTCTCGCTGCTTGCATTCTTGCTGATCGTTGGCGCGTCATCCGCTCAGTCGCCCGGGCTGCGCTTGTTCTCTCCGACTGGCGTTAACCAGACGCAGTTGGTGGATGGCCAAGGCGCGATTGTGCATGCCTGGCCGGGGACCAACAGCTCAACCGTTCACGTGCTCGACGACGGCACGTTGCTGCGCGCGATTGCCAATGGGGTCGTGTCGATCCCTGGGTCAACCGGTCAATTGCAGCAGATGACGCTGGATGGGACCATCGTTTGGGATTTTGTGATCGGCAACGCGACGCGCGCCATGCATCACGACATCGAGCCGTTGCCGAATGGCAACGTCCTGGTGATCACGTGGGATATTCAAACTCCCGCCAATGCGATTGCTGCCGGTCGCGATCCGGCGTCGATCACTGGCACGGCGTGGCTTCCTGATTCGATTCTGGAAATCCAGCGCACTGGTTTGACGACGGGCGATGTTGTCTGGGAATGGCATCTGATGGACCACGTCATCCAAGACTTTGATGCCACCAAGCCCAATTACGGCGTGATCGCAAACCACCCGGAATTGGTGGACATCAACTACCCGCCTGCGATCTTGGCGGATGGAGATTGGAACCATAGCAATGGTCTCGACTACGAGGCCGCGAATGACTGGATCGTACTGAGTTGCCGCTCACAGGATGAGATCTACTTGATCGATCACTCGACGACGACGGCCGAGGCTGCTGGGCATGTTGGCGGCCAGCGTGGCAAGGGCGGCGACTTGCTGTATCGGTGGGGGAATCCGGCGGCCTATGACTCGGGCAATCTGTTTAACAAGCGGTTGAACGGACAGCACGACCCGCGCTTCATTCGCCCTGGTTTGGTCGGCGCCGGTCACATCACGGTGTTCAACAACGTCTTCACGTCCACGCAGTCGGCGGTGTATGAGATCGTGGTGCCGGTCAATGCTGCTGGCGATCCGGAGCTGGATCCGGTGACGGGTAGGTATGGGCCTCTGGCGCCGCTTTGGACCTTCCAGGAGCCCGGCTTCTTCTCGCAGTTTGTGTCCAGCGCCCAGCGACTGGCAAACGGCAACACGCTGATCTGCAGCGGCATGCAGAAGAGGATGTTTGAAGTGACGTCGACCGGGCAGACCGTTTGGAGCTACACCCACACGGGCACCGGCATCTTGTTTCAGGCTCACAGCGTCGACCGCTCGCAATGGTCTGGCGAGGAGCTTTCCGTGGCCGGCGGGCAGGTTGACTTCGAGTACCTGGTGGACTCTTCGTTGGCCGGGCAGACCTACTTGCTGCTGGGTTCGTTTAGCGGGAGCTCGCCGGGCACCGTGCTGCCTGGCGGAGTGACCCTGCCGTTGCAGGCAGACTTTTTGACCGTGGGCATGCTGCAGCAAGCCAATGCGGGGCCCTTTGTCGACACCCTTGGCACGATTGGGGCGCGCGGCGAGGGCCGTTCGTCGATTGTATTGCCGGCCGGATTGGTCCCGGCGGCGTTGGTTGGTGTGCATATGGACTTCTCGCATGTGATCTTCGATCCGGCGATGGTCGTCATGCAGGCCAGCAACCGGACGACGGTCACCTTCACGCTCTGAGTGATGCCGCCTGGTGGGCGGTTGCTGCCGGCTGCCCGAGGAGGCGGTGCGGGTGAGCGGCGTCGACGTTTGGCCTCCGGAGTTTGCCTTCGGGTTCGGCATCTGGGGCTGGCCATCTGGAGCTCGCCATCTGGGCCTGGCTATCTGGGATTCGGCATCTGGCTCGCATCTTGGGAGTTCGACTCTGAGACTCCCGTAGCACCCTTCTTGCTGGGGCCAGCGCCGATCCGCGTGATCGATGCTGGCCTTCGTCGTTTCTGCGACTACCCTCGTATATGCGGTTCCGCGCGTGTTGGTCAGACCGCGCGGTTTGAGTTGCGTGGCAGTTGGTTCTGTTACGTGCAAGGGTTCGCTGGGCTATCGCGTGCCAACGATGATTCGAGTAGTCGATCTCACCAAACGTTTCGGGCCGACGATTGCCGTCGACAAGGTCTCCTTCGAGATCGGTCGCGGCGAAGTCGTCGGTTTCCTCGGTCCCAACGGCGCCGGCAAGACCACGACCATTCGTGTCTTGACCGGATACCACCCGGCGACGTCGGGTCTCGCCGAGGTAGCAGGCTTCGATGTGCAAAAGCACTCGCTCGATGTGCGGAAACACATCGGCTACCTGCCGCAGGAAGTTCCGATCTATCCCGACCTCCGGGTTGTCGAATACTTGCGCTATCGCGCGGAGCTGAAAGGCGTGCGCGGCAAGGAACGTAAGCTGGCGGTAAGTCGCGCGATGTCGAAGGCCGGCATCGAGGACGTGCAACGCAAGTTGGTGGGGCAGGTCAGCCACGGCTATCGCCAGCGGGTCGGCCTGGCCGATGCGCTGGTCGCGAACCCGCCGATCCTGGTGCTCGACGAGCCGACTTCGGGTCTCGACCCCAACCAGCGCCGCCGCATCAAGCAGGTCGTGCGCGAGTTGGCCGCCGAACACACGGTGTTGTTCTCCAGCCACATCCTCGGCGAAGTGCAGGACGTCAGTTCGCGCGTCATCGTGATCCACCGCGGCACGATTCGCGCCGATGGCGAACCGGATCAGCTGGTGCAGCAGAGTACGCGCGCGTTGTTGTCCGTCACGGCACGTTGTGCCGGAGCGTTGCTGCGCGAGATTGTCGCAGTGCTGCCGGGTGTGGTGGTCGAGACAATCGCGATCACGGCTGACGAACCAGAGGGTGGCATGGCTTCGTTGTCCTGTCACGTCGAGCCTGGTGCCGACCCGACCTTGGCGCTCGGCGCGCGGCTGCAGGCTGCGGCGGTTGCCGTGCAGGAGCTGAAGCTCGAGCTGCCGACTCTCGAAGAATACTTCTACTCGATCACCGACGGCCTCGATCACCGAGCCGAACAGGCCGAACAGGCCGAACAGGCCGAAGATCCGGAACCGCAAATGGCTGCAGTTGGTGATCCTGCTGCTGACGCTCCGATGAACGAAGATCCCCAACTGCCCAAGGGTGCGCAATGAGAGGCGCCGTCACCACGCTCAAGAAGGAGCTGTTGTCGTATGCGGTCAGTCCAGTCAGCTGGATCATCGCGTTCTTGTTCTATCTGATCCGCGGCTCCGAGGTTTCGAACCTCGTCTACTACTTCGCGACGTTCCGCGCCGACGTCAACCAATTCCCCGCGGCGACCTACGGCGTCAACAGCACGTTCAACATGGTGCTGCTGGTGCCGGGCATCGTCACGATGCGCTGCTTTGCCGAAGAGCGACGTTCTGGTTCGATCGAGACGTTGATGACCGCGCCGTTGCGCGACAGTGAAGTCGTGATCGGCAAATGGTTGGCCGCGACCGTGTTCTTCGGGTTGTTGTGGTTGCCAAGTGTGGTCTTGCTGCACTTGATGGAGTACCCGGATTACTTCAACGCCGACATCGCGTTCGGGCCGGTGTTCTCCGCCTACCTCGGCATGTTCTTGCTGAGCGGCTTCTTGTTGGCGTTTGGTTGCTTTGCCAGCAGCCTGACGGACAACGTGCTGCTCGCGGCGATCGTCACGATCCTGTTTAGCGGTGCGATGGTCAACGGACGCAGCATCCTGATGCAGGCGCTCGGAGACTGGCGTGACAACTACTACGCCCGCGAACTCCTGGCCAAGATGGATGTGCAGGGCAACTTCAGCAACTGGTTCGCGCGCGGCTTGATCGACACCAGCCAGGTGGCGTTCTATCTGGGCGGGATCGGATTCTTCCTGTTCTTGACGTGGACCAGCTTGACGTCGCGGAGGCTCGCATGAACCTGCGTCGCTTTGGAGTCTGGACCAATCTGGCCGTTTCGGCAGTGCTGATGCTGCTGGTTTGGGTCATGGTCGTCTGGGTCGCATCGCGTCCGGCGTTCCGGGTGCTGATCGATATGACGCCGCAGAGCGCCAACTCGGTTAGTGCGGCGACCGAGGACCTGCTGACCGAACTGCGCGCCGAGGAAGCCGAGGTCGAGTTCCACTTGTTCAGTGGCGAGCTGGGCGCGCAGGCTCCCGACGAACGCGCCAAGCAGGTGGTCGCGATCCGTTCGCGCTTGCTGCAGTTGACCAGTCTGTTGCTGCAGCGGTATGCGGCGCTCGGTGGTGAGACCGTTCGCGTCATCGAGCATAACCCCTACACCGAGCCGGCGGCCTATCGCGAGGCGGCGCAGACGTTCGGCTACAGCCGCGCGGACTCAGAAGCGCTGATTGTCACGGTGCGACAGAAGGGCAAGGAGCGGCGTTTCCGCAAGTTGTCTTTGGTGTCGGACCTCGCCGTGATCGACGCGGGCAACAGCCAACAGCAGCAGCCTGGCAAGTCCAGCACGCTGCCGGTGCTCAAGAGCTACCAAGGCGAGAAGGGCATCAGCTCGGCCCTCAAGACGCTGCTCGTGCAAGGCACGCCCGTTGTCTACTTCATCGAAGGTCACTCGGTGACGGCCGACTTCGTGCGAGGTGGGCACAGCTACACGTTGTTGCTCGATGCGATGGCCAAGGCCGGGTTGGAAGTGCGTACGCTCAACCTGCGCAAGGCTGGTGGGGTTCCTGCGGATGCTTCGATGGTGATATGCATCGAACCCGATCGCGAGTTCTTGCCGCGCGACGCCGAGTTCCTCTACGCCTACCTGCGTCGCGGTGGCCGCCTGTTCCTCAACTACGCGTTCTCGTTCGTCCCGGACATGAACCCGACCGGTGGGCGGCTCGGCGAACTGCTTGGCTATGAAGTCAGCCGTCGTCCGGTGTTCCACCGCATCCCCGACCGCGGTCAGGGTGGCGGCAGCATGGATGGAACCGATGGTGTGCGGCGGTTGACGCTGCAGCTGAATCCGTTCCATCCGACCACCAAGAGGTTGGCCCAGAGTGGTCGCACCATCGAAGCGCTGCAGGGCCGGTGGGTGCATCCGCGGCGCGACAAGCCGAAGAACGTGCGCATCGAGGATCTGCTGGCGACTGGCGGCGAAGGCTGGCTTGGCATCATGAATGGTGACCAGCCGGACTTCCGTTCCCCACAGGGGATCCGGCTAGGCCCGCTTGGCATTGGACTGGCCTTGGAGCTGGACCCGGCAGCGGACAAGGGCGACGACCCAAAACCTGGTGATACAGAACCCGGCGAAACAGCGCCAAAGGACGACGGCAACGCCGCCGACAACAAGCGGCCCGACTCGTCAACACGCAGCGGCCGGGCGATCGTGATTGCCGGTCAGTTTTGCGACGACAAGTTGTTCCCGCACTTCGGCGATCTTGCGCTCAATATCTGCAACTGGATGACCGAACGAAAGGTGCTGCTCGACATCGAGACGGCGCGCTATTCGATGAATAGCCTCGAAGTGCAGCGCCCGCAGTACGAGCGCATTTGGTGGCTGCAGGTCATCTGGGTGCCCGGGGCGTTCTTCGTGTTGGGACTGTTGATTTGGTGGCGTCGGCGTCACTAGTAGGATGGTTGGGTCTGCAGAGTTTGTGCGTTAAGCGACGATCGGAGAAATCATGGGCGGCAAGGCAATCCTCATTCTGTTGTTGGTCGTGGGCGGCCTGTTTGCCGTGCTCAAATACACCGATGCCAAGCCTTCGGTGGCGAAGATCGATCAGGGGCCGGTGCTCGATGGCCGTTCGTTGACCAACGCCACCAAGATTCGCTGGCAGTTCCACGAAATGCCGGCGATCGAGGTGGGCCATGCTCCCGACGGTCGCTTCCAGATCCAGGAGCCGTTGCGCGACATCGCATCGATGGGCTACCTGCGACAAATCGTCAATGCTTGGGACTCGGCCAACATGCAGGTGACCAAGCACCCCGATACCGAAGAGGGGCGCGCGACCACCGGGCTGACGACTCCCGAACTGCGCTTCATTGTGGAGTGGGAAGACGACAAGCGCATCGAGATCGAGGTCGGCGATGAGGGGCCTCTCGGCGGCACGCGCTTCCTGCGCCTGGTCGACGTCGAAAACAGCCGGATCTGGGAAGGCGGTGCCGGCCTGATTGAAAGCATGCGCGTCGGACTCGATGACCTGCGCGAACGTCAGGTGTTTCGGCACGCGGCCGGCAACGTTTCTTCGCTGCGTCTCGTTCAGGCCAACAGTCAGGGCAAGCGCGAGCCCGTGGTGCTGAAACTGGAGAAGAACGAGTGGCAACTGAAGGAGCCCGTCACCGGTCGTGCCGACCAGGCAGCCGCCCAGAAGTTCGTGATCGCAGTGACCTCGTTGCGGGTCGACCACTTCCAGCCTGGCACGTTGCAGCTGCCGGATCGAGAGCCCGACATCTTGATCGAGATCCAGGGTGCCTACGGCGAAGAGAAGGTGCAGCTGTGGCTCGAACAGGGGCAGGTCTACGGACTGCTGCCTGGCCGTGGCCACATCTTCACCAGTGACAATCGGCAATACGGCCAGGTGTTCGTCAACGCGGTCAACAACCTGCGGGCACGCACCTTGGTGCCGATGGGTGATAGCACCTTCGAAGAACTCGTCGAGCTGATCATTGATCCGGGCCAAGGCCGCGGCGATCGCATCCGGTTGCTGCGCAAGTCGCAAACCAGTCCTTGGGAGATGGTCGAACCGGTGCCGTTCAAGACGTCGCCAACGCCGGTCAACGAAGCGGCACATGCCCTGCATCAATTGGTCGCGCGCGCCTTCGTCAGCGAAGACGGGATTCGACCCCGTTCGAGCGATCCCCGCTACGGCATGGATGGTGCCCGCTGGTCGGTGACGACCCGGCGCGCCCTGAGCAAGGAGATGTTCACGTTGTGGTTTGGCAAGGACGTGCCGATGGCGTTCGGATCCGACGAAGAACCGTTGGTGTTCGCGTGTCGCAGTGACGAACCTGACAACGTGGCGCTGGTGCAGAAGATGCCGCTTGAGACGTTGCAGCGCAGCTGGTTGGTCTACTGCGACAAGCAGATCCAGCGCCAGCCAGCAACGATCGAGCGCATGGAACTTGAGCATGTCGATGGCCGAAAGCGCGTGTTCGCGATGCAGGCCGATGGCAAATGGCTGCTCGAAGGTGCCGAGGGCGACCGCACCGAGGTCGGGGACTTCGCCTACGACATCCTGCGCGACTTCGCCGGCAAAAAGGCGGTCGACATGCGCACGGGTTTCGACCTCGACAAGCCCGACTGGGTCTTGCGCATGACGCGTCGCACCGGTGACGAGTTGGGTCTACTCGCGTTCTGGGATCCCGACCCGGAGACCGGGGAAGGCGAGCAGCCGAAGCCGTTGATTGCCAAGGGGCGTGGCGAGCAGCCGGTTGGGTTCGAGCTCAACAAGGGCAACTCGGCAGCGTTGCGAGCCTTCTGGAAGTAGCAGCTGGCGAGGTCCAAGCCTGTTCGCCAAGCCAGTTGCAGAAACCCGTCTGAGAAAGACGGGCGAGAAATCGCCGGGCCGCAGACCTATGGTGGCGGGCCAATGGCACCCAGCAAGGCAAAGCGTCCCCGTCGATACTGGCTGTTCAAGTCGGAGCCCGAGGCCTACAGCTTCGATCAGCTCAAGAAGGACAAGATGACATTCTGGAGTGGCGTGCGCAATTACCAGGCGCGCAACCTGCTGCGCGACGACATCCTGCTAGGGGACGGCGTGCTCTTCTATCACAGCAACGCCAAGCCGATGGCGGTAGTTGGCATTGCCAAGGTGGTCAAGGAGGGCTATCCGGACCCGACCCAGTTCGACAGTTCGGACCACTACTACGATGCCGGCAGTGATCCGGCCGACCCGCGCTGGTTCGTGGTCGATATCGCCCATGTCGCGGCGATGGAGCAGCCGATCACGCGCGACATGCTGAAGGCGAACGAGAAGCTGGAAGACATGATGTTGTTGGCGCGCGGCAGCCGGTTGTCGGTGCAGCCGGTGACCAGGGACGAGTGGCGCGAAGTTCTGAAGATGGGCGGCCTGAAGGAGACATGGTGATGATGAGCGTGACGAAAACAACGTGTTGGGTGCTGCTGACGATGTCCGTCACCGCTTGCGGTAGTGACCCTGAGCCGAACTTCTCGACTCCGGAGTCGTGCTACTACGACCAAGCCAACGATGTCTACCTGGTCAGCAACATCGACGGCGCACCGCTCGCCAAGGACGGCAACGGCTTCATCCTGAAGGTCTCGCCCAAGACCGGTGCTCGCAGCATGTGGATCTCCGGCGACCAGACCGGCGTCACGCTGCACGCGCCGAAGGGCATGGCCATCGCCGGCGACATCTTGTGGGTCGCGGACATCGATTGCTTGCGCAAGTTCGACCGCAACTCGGGTGCGCCGATGGGCGCGGTCGAGATCCCGGGGTCCACGTTCGTCAACGACGTCTCGGCTGGTCCTGATGGCAATATCTACTGCACGGACACCGGCCTCGATGAAAGCTTCGCAGCGACCGGCACCGACGCGATCTGGAAGGTGACACCTGCTGGCAAGGCCGAGGTGGTTGCCAAGGGGCCAGAACTGGGTCAGCCCAACGGCCTCAGCGCGCAGGCCGGCGGCATCTATGTGGTCAGCTGGCTCGACGGCTCGTTCTACCAAGTCGACTATCGCGGCGTGCGAACCGACCTGGGCAAGGCTCCGCAGAACCAGCTGGATGGTCTGGTGCGAGCGGAGGTCGAGACGACAGCCGCGGACGGCACCAAGACCTCGACCCCGACGTGGTTTGCGACCTCGTGGCAGGGGCGCACTGTCTATCGCTTTGGCCTGACTGGTGTTGGCGCCGCCCTACCGATCAGATTGGAGCAGCCGGCCGACCTCGGCTACGACAGCTTGCGCAACTGTCTGGTGATACCGCTGTTTGGAGAGAATCGCATCCACGTCGAGCGGCTCTGAGCGATTGGGGGCCAGGCGTCGCCGCTGGCAGGTTGCCGGTGGCAGGGGGGCCTTGGCCGCCGCGCCGCCGGCTTCTTGCGGGGGTCGCCCAGCGAGCGCCTAGGACCGGGAGCCTTCCCGCGTTAGAGTCCCGGGCTACCTATGGCGCGAGCGGCAACCAAAGAGAAGACGGATACGAAGACGGACACGAAGACGAGTCCGAAGACGTCCCTGGCGACTCCTTGGAACGTCATCGTGCACGACGATCCGGTGACGCTGCAAAACTACGTCACCAAGGTGTTCAAGAAGGTCTTCGGCTACAGCGACAGCAAGGCCAATCGGCTGATGATGGAAGTGCACAAAAAGGGCCGTTCGATCGTTTGGACCGGTGCCCGCGAGCAAGCTGAGATGTATGCGCAGAAGCTGCAGGCTCATCATCTGCTGACCAGTCTCGAGAAGGTCGAAACTTGAGTGCCGCGGCGATAGCCCAGCAGGGGGCCCGATGAGCATGTGGGCGGCGCGCGTCGACGAGGGCTTCATCTTTGGAGACCTCACGCCTGCGGCAGTCGAGACCCTCAAGGGGGTGCCGATGTTGATCGAGAGCTCCGACTCACGGGTGCGTGATCGCCTGTTGCCTGAGACCTGTTCGAAGGAAGAGGACGAAGAGCATTGGCGCGAGCATGCGGTGCCCGAGCTGGAGCGCCTGTTCTTGTCGCGCGCGCAATTGGTGCGGCGCGACCTCGGTGCACTGCGCAAGATCCCCGATACGTCAAACTCGGTGCTGCTGGTCCCACACGAGCACGTCAACGCCTGGTTGGCGGCACTGAATGCGGCGCGCCTGGCATTGTTCGCCCTCAACGACATGACGGCTGAGCACCTCGAGGTCGAAGGCTTCGACAAGGCGACGCCGAAGCAGCAGGAAGCCATCCTGCGTCTCGACATGATGGCCGAGATGCAGGCGGTGATGCTCGGCGATGACGAGTTTGACGACGAGGACATCTCGTTCGACGACTTCATCATCGACTAAGGCGTCGACGGTCTCCTTCACGGTCTCCTTCACGGTCTCCTTCACGGTCGCCTGGACCGGGTCTCCGAGACTGGGTTTCCGAGTCTGGGTTTCCGAGACTGGGTTTCCGAGTCTGGGTTTCCGAGTCTGGGTCGCCTAGACCGGGTCTCCTAGAATGGCGCGAGCTGCGGCACCTGCCTGCGTGCGGTGCCCGCAGCCGAGCTGCGGGTCGCACCAGCCGCCGCGAGACTTGGTGTCTAGCGCACGTCTCCGCCGCCTTCTTCCTCTTCTTCGACCAGTTCTTCACCGGGATACTGGCCGATGACGGCCGAGCCGCCAGTGCGGTCGTGGACGGCGAACGGTTGCGTCGACGTCGAGGAGCCGCGCGAGATCCGCACCGCGAACTCGCCGGCGCGTTGGCCGCCGCGGCCACCGCCACGGCGGGCAAAGCCACCAAGGCCGCCACGGCCACCACGGGCGCTGCTCCACGCGACTTCGTGGTAGCCGGCATCGCTCGGGCCCTTGGTTTCCCAGACCACGCCGCCGGTCGCGTCGAGCACTTCGATCGTGACATCACTATCGCTGTCCTGCGAGAGCATGTAGCGGAACGTCGCGGTCGTGAACGGATTGGCGGCGCGCCATTGCCGCGCGCCGACGTAGCCGCGGTCGTAGGCACCGCGCAAAAGCACGCCGTCACTCGGTGGCAGTGCCACCAGTTGTTGCCGGACCGAGCCGGCATTCAGCGTTTCGAGCGCGCTCGCGTCGAGCGCCCAGATACCACGGCCATGGGTGCCGACGATTACGTGTGCGTGGCTCGCATGCACCACCAGGTCATGAACCGGGACACGCGGCAGGTCGTGGCCGAGCACGTTCCAGTGGGCGCCGTCGTCGATCGACACGTAGGCGTGCGCCTCGGTGCCGGCCAGTAGCACGCTGCTGTTGCGGGGGTGCTGCTTGATGACGTTGACCGGTTCTTCCGGCAAGTTGTTGCGGATCGACATCCAGGTGTCGCCCGAGTCATCGGTCCGGAACACGAAGGCGCCGCGGATGTCTTCGCGATAGCCAGTGAAGCTGACGAACGCGGTCTTCTGGTCATGAGGGGATGCTTCGACGCGCGAGACCCAAAGGTCGCGCACTGCTTCCGGGAAGCGGTCACTCATGTCGATCCAGCGGTCGCCGTCATCTTTGCTGAGCCAGACGTTGCCGTCGTCGGTGCCGACCCACAGCATGCCTTCTTGCAGCGGCGACTCGCTGATCGTCGTGATCGTGCAGTGAGGCACGTTGCCGCGCTTCTTGGCCGCGTCGTTGCTGGTCAGGTCCGGGCTGATCGTCGTCCACTTGTCGCCGCGGTTGCGCGAGCGATGCAAGAATTGACTGCCGGTGTAGACCGTATGCGGGGCGTGCGGCGACAGCACGATCGGCGTGTTCCAGTTGAACCGCAGCGGCTGCTGGCCCTTGGTCGTGCGCGGCTTGATCGATTGCGTTTTGCCGGTGCGACGGTTCTGGCGCATCATGCCACCGAATTGCGATTCGGAGTAGATGACGTCGGCATCGCTCGGGTCGACGACGCAATAGAAGCCATCCCCGCCGCCGACCTTGAACGCGTCGAGTGCTTCGATGCCAGCACTGGTCGCGCCGTGGATCGGGAAGCCCCAGCTGCCGTTGTCTTGCAGACCGCCGTAGATGTTGTAGGGCGTCTGGTTGTCGACGCCGATGGCGTAGTACTGCAGGATCGGCAGGTGGGTGAGGTGGTCCCACTTGCTGCCTTGATCCCACGTCACCGAAATGCCGCCGTCGTTGCCGAGCAGGCAGTGTTCGCTGTTTTGCGGGTCGATCCAAAGTGCGTGGTGGTCGACGTGCAGGCCGCTGCCAAACGACGCGGCGCCGCGGCCGCGACCCCGGCGGCCGCCCGGCGTCCAGGTCTTGCCGCCATCACGGCTGCGGTAGACCGGCACCGACAGCACGTAGAGCGTGTCCTGGTCGTTGGGGTCGATGCGCACCTGGCCGTAGTAATAGCCGGGGCTGCCGCCGGCGGACGTGCCGTCCGCATGCGTCTTTTGCCACGAGTCACCACCGTCCTCACTGCGGTAGACCTCGCCGCCAACGATGCCGCGGCGGGCGCGGCGCTTCGGGTCCTGGGCTTCCTCGGCGCCGCTTTGCCACTGCATGCGCGCGACCGGGAGGATTTCGGCGGTTGGCTCGGGTTGGGTTTGCTCGGCCGCCGTTGCCGCGGCCGCTGCTGCTTCGTGGTCACGGCGACCAGCCTCACGCGGCGTATCGTCGCCACTTGGCGCGGTGGCCGGTTTGGGCTTTTGGCCGACTGGATTGCGGTTTTCGATGGTGGCGTAGAGCACGTCGCCGTTGCGCAAGAACGCGTCGATCCCGATGCGTCCGAGCACGCCATCTGGCAGGCCGTTGTTCATCTGCGACCAAGTCGCGCCGGCATCTTCCGAGCGCCACAAGCGCGAACCGGTGCCGCCCTCGTGGAACGTCCAGGCGCGGCGGCGGCGTTCGTAGGACGCGGCATAGACGGTGGTCGGTTTCTGCGGGTGCAGCACGACATCGACGAAGCCAACGTTCTCGTTGACGTGTTGCACGCGTTGCCAGCTGTCGCCGCCGTCGGTCGTCTTGTAGAGACCGCGTTCTTCGTTGCTCTTGTAGAGCGCTCCGAGTGCCGCGACGTAGACGATGTTGGGGTCTTCGGGGTGCACGACGATGCGGCCGATGTGCTCGGTGCCGTCGAGTCCGATGTGCTTCCAGGTCTTGCCGCCGTCGGTGGACTTGTGCACGCCGTTGCCCCAGTAGGAACTGCGTTGGTTGTTGGCTTCGCCGGTGCCGACGTACAGCACCTTGGGGTCGCTGGGGGCGATGCAGATGTCGCCGATCGAAATCGACGCGGCGTGCTGAAACTGCGCCGTGAACGACAGTCCGTTGTTGCTGGTGTGCCAGATACCGCCGCTCGCCGCGGCGAGCCAGTATTCCTGTGGCCGGGTTGGATGCACCGCGATGTCGACGATGCGGCCACCGCTTTGCACGGGTCCGAGTTCGCGCCACTTGAGCTGCGCCAAGACGTTGTCGCGCAGGTGATCTTGATCAGTCGTTTGCGCGTGCAGCGCGGCGGTCACAGTCACCACCGCAGCGAGGGCTAGAGATAGTCTAGTAGTAGTCATCGTTACGTTCTCAGTGGGTGGTTTCAGCGGATGGTGGCGGGTTGGGTCGGATCGCTGTTGGCGGGCAGCGTCACGGGGTCGGCTCGCAGCACGAACGCCCGGCGCTCGTCGTCGTTACCTTGCAAGCGCACCGAGTAGGTGCCCGGCTCTGCCAGCTGTCGGCCCATGCGCGCGCTCCATTGCAGCACCTGCAGGCCGGACGACTTCGTGCCGGTGACTTTGGCGATCTCCTTGCCGGTGATGTCGTGCACGGTGAGCACCGGCTTCTCTTCAGGTTCTTGGCGAAGCCACAAGTGGAAGGTCGCGCCGTAGGCAGGGTTTGCGGCCTTGAAGTTCTTGTGGCCCTGGAAGCCGCGGCTGCCGAGTTTCCACAGGTAGGCGGGCTGCACCCCGAAGACGTGCGCGTCTTTCTTGGCGACGGTTTCGGTCAGCTGTCGCAGGCCCTCGATGTCGAGCACCAAGATGCCACGGCCGTGGGTTGCTGCGACCAGGTCGCTGTCGCGATCCTGGATGACCAGTTCGCGCACCGACGAGGTTGGCATGCCGTTGTTCAGGCGCAGCCAGTTGTAGCCGCGATCGAGCGACGCCCAGCAGCCGCGCTCGGTGCCGAGGAACAGCAGTTCTTCGTTGCGCGGATCTTCGGCGAACGAGTAGCAGACTTCGCGGCCCGGCAGCGTTTCGCCGAGGTCGTACCAGGTCTTGCCGCTGTCCTCACTGACGAACACGTGCGTCGCGAAGTCATCGCTGCGGTGGCCATCGAGCGTCAGGTAGACCCGGCCGGTCTTGAAGTGTGACGGCACGATGTCAGACACGTAAAGTGCCTCGTCGAGCGGCAGATTCTGGTCGAGGCGCTGCCAGTCGGTGCCGCCGTTGTCGGTGCGCCAAAGCGCGCCGTCGTCGGTGCCGACGTAGATCAGGCCGCGCTGCAGCGGGCTCTCGGCGAGTGCCGTCGCGGTGCCCTTCTCGGTGGCGCCAAGTGCCGGCGAGATGCAGGTCATGCGCATGCCGCGCTCATTCTGCATCGGGCCGAGTTCGGGACGCGAACCGCGGTTGTCGAGGTGCGCGTGGCGGTCGCCTCGCCACACGTAGTTGCCGGCGTGGAACAGCGTCAGTCGGTTGTGTGGCGAGATCACGAACGGCGCGTCCCAGTTGAAGCGCGCCCGGCCGCCGTCGGGCACGGCGCCGCGTTGCATGCGGGCGGTGCGGCCGGTGCGGGTGTTGACGACGCCGGCGTTGCCGTTCTGGCTGGTTGCGTAGACGATATGCGGCTCGACCGGGTCGGCCTGCGCGCCAAAGCCATCGCCACTGTAGATCTTGAAGCAGTCGGCGATGGTGATGCCGTCGCGGTAGCGCGTCTGCGAAGGCACGACCCAGGTGCCGTTGTCCTGCAGACCACCAATCACGTTGTAGGGCACCGCATTGTCGACGGCACAGTCGTAGAACTGCGCGGCCGAGAAGCCGTTGTGCAGCTGCCACGAACGGCCGCGGTCGTAGGTTTCGTTGACGCCGCCGTCGCAGATCGCAATCAGGTGGTCACTGTCATCGGGGTCGACCCAGGCGCCGTGGAAGTCGACGTGGATGCCGCGGTGGATCGCGGTGAACTTCTTGCCGCCGTCCTTGGTGCCCCAGAAGCTCGTGCCGACCGAGTAGATGTTGTCGGGGTTGCGCGGGTCGACCCGGATCACCGAGTAGTAGAACGGGCGCTCGGTCAGGCTGTTGAGGCGGGTCCAAGTGGCGCCGCGGTCGTCGCTGCGGAAGATGCCGCCCGTCTCGTAGCCGAGGTCTCCCTGCAGCTTCTGCTTGTTGGCTGCCTGGCCGAACAAGCGGCCGGAGAACGGTCCGTTGGGGCGGCCCGCGGCGCGCAACAGGCGGTTTGCGCGCTCGCCGAACTTCAGCTCGACTTCGGTCTCCTTGCCGTCGCGCACGTAGGTGATCTTGACGGTTTGGTTGGCGCGCGAGTCGTTGATGATCTCGATCAGATCGGGGTAGTTGACGACCGGTTCGTCATCGATCTTGATTAGGCGATCGCCAACCTTCAGGCCCGCCTTCTCGGCTGGCCCCTCTTCGGTCACGGACGTGAAGATCGCGCCGGGGGCTTGCTTGCCGCCCGTCTCGCCTTCGCTGCCGACACCCATGATTGCCGAACCGCGGGCGGCACGTTGCGGACGTTGGCGACCCTGTCGGCCGCCTTGCGCCTCGGGGTCGACCGGGTCGCTGCTCAGCCGGTCCTTGCGGTCGCCGGTTTGCCAGCCACTGCGTTCGGTCTCGATGATCGCAAACATCGTGTCCGGGTTGCTGGCCAGCACGTCGATGCCGCTGCGGCCCCAGGTGCACGACGGCAGGCCTTCGGTTACCTGCTGCCAGTTCTCGCCACCATCCATGCTCTTGTAGAGACCGCTGTTCTCGCCAAAGCGAACGATCGGGTCGTTGCCGTCGAACCGGTCGCGCTTGCGTTCATACATGCACGCGAACACCGTCATCGGATCCAGCGGGTGCACGCGCACATCGATGCAGCCGGTTTGCTCATCGACGAACAGCACGCGTTCCCACGAGTTGCCACCGTCCTTGGTGCGGAAGACGCCGCGTTCTTCGTTGTCACCCCAGAGGCGACCGAGGGCGGCAACGTAGACGATGTTGGGGTTGCTCGGGTGGACTTCGATGTGGCCGATCTGGAACGTCTCGCGAAGTCCCATGTGGTTCCACGTCTTGCCGCCGTCTTCCGACTTGTAGACGCCGTCACCCCATTGCACCGAGTTGCGGCCGTTCTCTTCACCGGTGCCGATCCAGATCACATCCGGGTTGCTCGGCGCAATCGCGACGTCGCCGATCGAAACGGTGCCGTGGTTGTTGAAGACGTTCTGCCACGTCGTGCCCGCATTCTGGGTGCGCCAGACGCCGCCGCCAGCCGTGCCGACAAACCAGGTGCTTTGGCGGTCATCGTGCACGGCGATGTCGGTCATGCGACCCATCGGGTTGGCAGGGCCGATCTCACGCCAGGCGAGCTGTTCTACGGCGTTGCTGTAGAACGTCTGGTCCTGTGCCAGCAGGGGCGAGGCGAACGAGAATACGGCGAGAGCCGCGACGCGCATTTGGGATCGCATAAGTGTCGTGGGAGTGGGCACTCCGCGCGCAGCTTACGAGGTCCGCAGGGCTTGTGTTTGCCCGACTCGCCGTGCTCTTGTCGCAACTTGGCAACGTGCGGCCACGGCCGTGCGACCGGGCGCTCAGCGCGGGGCGAGCGGCAGGACAAATGGCTCGGCGTCATCGATGGCATACAGCACGATGCCCTGGCCCTCATGCCTTTGTGGCGTAAGGGCGATCACTTGGTAGCTGCCGGGGACCATCCAGGTATCAAACAATGCAAAGCCCGGCCCATCGGGCTCGCTCCGCTGGACACTGTTGGTTGCAATCCAGCGGGCGTCTTCGCCATTGGCGCTCAGGACCAGGGATACGCGGTCGCCCCCTTCGGCCGGAACCACGACCCGAATGACTCGGTGCAGGCCTTGTTCCATCGCGATGTCTTGCTGCTGGTCGAGGCCCGCCTTGATGGTGACCCGAAACGATGCGCCGGCGAGTTGCTCGCCCTGGATCTGCAAGGTGTGCTGTCCCGCTGGCGCTGCTGCAAAGCGGTAGGCCCCGCCGACATACTCGGCTCTGATTTCCCGACGCGGCTTCTTGACCAGAAGGGTCAGCGTGCAATCCGTTGGGGCCGTTCCGGTAGGGCCAATCACCGTGCCGTAAAGGCCGCCACCAAGCGGTAGCTGCACGGTGCCCAGGTCGACCTGCACCGACGGCTGCAATTGCAAGACGCTCCGGTGTGTGACGTGGTCAGTGTAGGAGATCTTGATGGTGACGTTGCCGACCGGAACGTCGTCAATGGTGAAGTGACCATCGTCTTGCGCTGCATGACGGGCTCGTTCGCCGGTTTGCTGGTGTTGGCAATCGATCGTCGCTGCGACGCCGTTTGCCTCGCTGCTGAGCACGCGGCCTACGATACTCGAGCGTTGTTGTTGGCTGGTGCGCAGGATCACGTCCTGACCAACCGACGCATTGCGCTGGCGCGCGTCGGCGAACGAAGTCGGCGCACGACCCGGCGCAAAGCAGCGCACATCGAGGCCTTGCTGCTGCTCGACGGCGATCGCGAAGCGACCGTCTTCGCCAGTCGTCACATGGATCGCATCGCGGCCGGTCTGGCGCACAACCACCGTGTAGTTGGCGAGTGGTCTCTGGTTGGCATCGAGCACGATGCCGGCCAGGAACTGGCGAGACGCGTCGAGGGCCAGCTCGGGCTGCCACGGCATCACGTAATCGGCTAGTAGCTCGAGGTTGGCGGTCGCGACATGGTCCTCGAACTCCGCGCGCACCGGAGTTGGGCCGGGTCCGAGGTGGTCGAGCAGGAAGGTGCCGTCGGGATGCGACTTGGTGGTTCGGTAGCAAAGCGTGCCGAGTTCGCCGGCGGTGACGATCGCGCCGCCGACTGGCTTGCCGGTGGCCTTGGCCCTGACCACTCCTTCGATGGCTGCGGGCTTCGGCAACTCGATATCCACTCGGTTGAGCCCGTTGGGGTACAGCGATGCTTGGCTTGCGCGCCAGCCGTGATGCAGCGCGCACGCCGACCATTGCACGGTGCCAGTTGGCAGGCCGGCGATGCGGTAGTTGCCTTGTTCGTCGCTGCGCGTGCGTCTGGGCGGGCCTACCAGTTGGGCGCCACTTGGCCCGGCCTGCACGGCGCGTACTTCGATCTCAGCACTGCGGATGGGGCGGCCGCCGTCATCCAGGATTCGCCCAGCCATGGTTGCCGCACCTTGGCGAAGCAGCAGCTCGAACTCTTGCGGGTAGGGTGCTGGGATTGCCTCGCGATTCGGCCGCAGCATGACCATGGCCGACGAGATGTAGTTCTCGTGGCTCCC
>CAXBFC010000035.1:0-29037 GCA_963974725.1 uncultured bacterium
CCTGTGTATCCCACGACGCCGTGACGTCGGCGAAGGCGGTGCCCTGCACGGTGCCATCATCGAGCCAACGGTGCATCCAGAGATCGTGGTCGGTCGCCGATACTGCACGCACGATGGCGGACCACGTGCCGTTGATCGGGCTCTCGGAGTCGCGCAAGACATCGGAGTTGGTGAGCAAGTCCCCGGGCAACGTCGCGGCAGTCGTCACCAGTGGATCCACCACAACCGGGAAGCTCGCTTCGGCCAACCACGCCGCGGGCACGCGCAAGGTAATCTCGCCATCACGGTAGCCAGTCGTCATCGCGAGACGGCGACCACTAGCATCGACCGCGGTCGCTGCACCGTAGTCCAGAATGGCCCGTCCCGCCGCGTCAAAGAACGTGAGCGCTTGATGGGCTGGAACAACTTGTTTGGCAGACAATGCCGACTGCACCGCGCCACGAATCACCAGATCGCCGTTCTGCGCGGGGCGATTGGCGATCACGAACGTCTGCTCAAGACCATCTGCACGCAAGTCATAGGCCTCGACGATCGCACCGAGATCGTATTCCGCGTGCATCCCGCGGTACGCAACCTGCGGTTCCTTCGTGGCAAGCTGCAGCTCGCCAACGCACGCGGAAACCGTGCTCCAGGACCACGGCTGATTGTGCGGATAGCCATCCCCCAAGTAGGGAACAAACGTCGCCGCGCCGTGGAAAGAAGCCTTGTAGCGGTTGCTGGCGCCCCAGATGCCATAGGACCATCCGGCATCACTCTCCGCCGTGTGGATCGCTACGGAGCAGTCAGCAGCTGAGCCCGGCAACGTGAGGCACTGCCCCGTCAAATCTTGCGCCGATAGAGTCGACGGCATCGACAAACTGAGGAGCAGGGAGAAGCCGGCGAAGCGGCACGCATTGGCAGGATTGCTCATGACGATCTTGGTCTGGTGCCGGAGCAGTGACCGCGGGCGCCGGCGCTGGACAAATGGACCAAGAATCTGCCCGGAGCCGGAAAACCCGGACCTTCTTGTCCAGTCGTGCGACGCCCAGCAACTGGCGCCTTCATGAGACGTCCTCACTTTGCACCACTCGTGCCGCTCGCCGCACTGACCAGCCTCGCCTGCGGCCAAAGCCTGCTGCAACAGCACGGTGAAGTCGTGCTCGCCGCCGGCGAACTCGCTCCTGGCATCGCCGGCAAGACGGTTCTCGGAACCTGGTCCGGCATCACGACACCCATTTGCGACCAGAACGGCACGGTGCTGTTCCAGGCGAGGCTGGGCCCGCCAGGTGTCGACGACCGTGCACTCTATGTCGGCCGCAGCCGAGACGACTTGCAGTTGCTGGCGCAGTCCGGCACACAAGCTCCCGGACTCCCCACGGGCACGCAGTTGCGCTCCAGCAGCACCGCTTCCGGTAGCGCGCTTGAGAACGACCCCGCAATCAGCGCCTTTGGCGAGATCACGTTCTTTGCGAGCGGCCTCTACGACCCGACCAATCCGAGCAACACTCCAGCGACGGCGGACACTGCGTTCTTCTGGGGGACAGTCGGCAACCTCACCGCCATCGCACGGGAAGGCAATCAGGTTCCGGGGCTCGCACCAGGCGTGCAGTTTGGCAACCTGACGTTCTCTCGGCAGAGCCACAAGATCGCGAGCAACGGTGTGGTCTGCATGCCGTGTGAACTCACCGGCGCCGTCGCGAGCACCAACGACGCGGCGATCCTGACCGGCACGCCTGGCAACTTGCAACTCGTCGCGCGAGAAGGCAGCTCGGTCAACGGCACCGGTTTGTTGTGGTCCACGGTTTTCGGCAACACGATGAGCAACTCATTCGCCATCAACGGCAACGGCGAGATCCTGCTCGATAGCAAGTTCGGCGGCACCGCCAACAACGGCAACGACCGCGGCTTGGTCGTCTGGCAACCCGGTTCTGGCGCGACGGTGCTTTCTCGTGAAGGCATGCAGGTTCCCGGCATGGCCAGTGGCGTCATCGCAACCGGCGGTCCCGGCCACGGAGACAACTCCTGGAATGACTCGGGCAAAACCCTGTTCGTTTGGGCCGTCACCGACGGCGGTGCAACGATCACCACTGCCAACAATACGGTCGTGCTCTACGGCGGAGTTGGCAACCTCAACAAGGTATTGCAAGAAGGCGACCCCACCGGATTGCCTGCCGGCGAGACCTGGGGACACGTCATCAACGAGTCGTTGAGCAGCAATGCGGCCAACACCCTCGCTTTGATCAGCACCCTTCGTGACAGCAACGGCAATGGCTTGCCGAGCACGAACGACTCTGCCTTGTTCACGGCCGAGCAAGCCGACTGGACCACCAACAACTGGACCGTCGTCGTCCGCGAAGGCGACCCCATCCCCGCCATTCCTGCATCGCCCAACGGGCCGTGGATTTGCGGCAGCGTCAACGGCTCGGTCCACCTCAATGCACTCGGTCAAGTCTTCTTTGTGCAAGACGCCAGCGACGGCATGCAAAGCGTCGATTACCTACTCTTGCACGATCCGGTGCTCGGCCTGCAACTCGTCCGTGATGGCCACGAGAGCTACCTCACTGCGGTTGGCACTGGCCAGGCATACAGCGGCATGACGTTCGCAGGCAGCGAATCCGGCGGCGGCGGATCGCCGATGTGGCTGACGAACCATGGCGAGTTCGTATTTCTAGAGTCGCTCAACAACAGTATCGAAGCCGCGATCGTCAAAGGTCACAGCGGCAGCTTGATTGGCACACCGTCATCGATCCCTGCAACAGGCGGCACGCACACGCTGACGATCGACTGCGGCGCGGCGCACGCCAACCACCTCTACCTCGTGCTTGGCAGCCTCAGCGGCACAAGCCCGGGGTTCCCATCACCACTCGGACCAATCACGATCCCGCTCAATCCGGACTCCTGGCTCAATGTCGCACTCGGCTACGCCAACACGTCGATCTACAGCAATACCCTCGGCCTTCTCGACGGCGGCGGACGGCCGACGAATCCGGTCACCTTCAATCTACCACCCGGGGTTCCTGGCCTCGCTGGCCTGACCCTGCACCACGCAGTGATCGCGTTTGATGCCACGTTCGTGACGACCTTCAGCACCGAGCCAGCGCCACTATTGTTTCGATAGCCGGCGACACTCCGGGTCACATGCTGCTCGCAACAAGCATGCAGCGAAGCGGGCGGGCGGCTACAACGTGCCCATGCTTGAGGTGCGCAAAAAATGAGTCGCCCACTCACGGTGCGCGACCGTCCGTGGTCGTTCTGGAGCGGCGCCGTACTGCTCTTCATCGGCGGGTCGCTAATGATGCTGCACGTGCTGCTGCCGAATCGCGACCGCGACGTGAAGCAGATCTTGTTCTGGGTGAACATGACCTTCCTAGTGCTCGGCGCCATCGGCTGCTATCGCGGGCGCGCGGCGCGTTTCGATGCGGCCACGAAACAATTGCGGCGCGGCACGAGGGTCGTGCATGACCTATCGAAGGCTCGCGGACTGGTTGTCTACCCACTCGGGGATGGCTCGCCGGCACACTACGTCACTCTCGTGATCGGCGATGCCCAAATGACCGCGGGCGATACGATCGATGCCGTGCGCGGCAAAGGCAACTTCCTGCTACCGATCGCCGACGGCGTGCCACCGGGCGCAGCCAAGCACGCGGCGATCCGTTGGCGCGACGCGCTGGACGTGCCAGTCGTGCTACTACCCGGTTGCAAGCTTGCGCTCTGATCGCGGGCTGGTGCTGCGCCGGCAACACCCCGCCACCAACGCAAAACGCGGCGCCCAGGCAAAGCCTGGACACCGCGTTCGCACTACCTGAGACAGGAAGACTGGATCAGGAAGCCTTGACGCAGACGGCTACTTGCCGGCCGCCACCATCTTCGCGACGAGCTCCTCGGCGACCTTCGTCGCCGCGTTGCCATCGTGGCCGCGGTAGTGGATCTTCATGTTCTCGTCGAGGATGACCACCGTCGGCCAACCTGCGACAGCCCAGTCCTTGGAGATCTCGCCGCCGTTGCCCTTGTTCTGGAAGCTACGCCAGTTCAACTTGTTCTTGGCAATGGCTTCCTTCGCACGCTCAACAGTTTGATCACTGTTGACACCGATCAGAGCAAACGGCTTATCCTTCATCTCTTCCACGAGCGACCGCTCGTGTGGGTACATGGCCCGGCATGGGCCTCACCAGTCGCCCCAGAAGTCTAGGAAGATCACCTTGCCCTTGTAGTCGGACAGCTTGAACTCGACGCCGTCGAGGTCAATGCCAGCGATGTCGGGGGCTTCGCAGCCAACGCCATACTTCTCACGAAGATCGACCGCGCCACGAATCTGCTTGGCAAGACGAGCGTCGTCAACGGCTTCGGCAGCGGCGAGCAATTGCTTCTTGGCAGTCGCGTATTCGTCGCCATCGCGGTCGGCAGTTTCGATCGCCGCCTTGTGGGTAGCGAACAGAGCCCAACCACGCACGTCCGCGTTCTTGCTTTCCAGCATGCGCGTCTTGGCGGTCGCCGCGAACTCCGGGTCGATCATGCGATCGAGGTACTCGAGCATGCTGCCCATTTGCGCGAGCGCCGGGCTGTCGATGTGCGACTTCAGCATCTGCTCGATGCAAGCCTTCTGATCGTCTTTGTCCGTGCTGTATTGCACGACCATCATCAAGAACTGCACAGCATCATCCGTGCCCGCGAACTCCTTCGCAAACTCGGCGGCCTTCTTTGCGATCGGCCCGAAATCCGGGCGCATGCGCATCGCCTTGACCGGCTTGCCATCAGAGTTGTCGGCGCCTTGTTGCGACTTCTTCAGGTCAGCGCGCCAATCGGTGACTGCCTTCTGCTGCATCTTTTGGATTTCCGCAGCGCGTTCGGCGGCGCTGACTTTCGCCTGCGCTTGGGGTTTGGGAGCGACGGGGTCTTGCGCGGCCACGGAGCCGAAGAACAAGGAGCCCGCCAGGACGAGAGCAATTCTCATGGTTGGAGTCTCTTAGGGAAACAAACGAGCACCTACGGCGGCACTTCTGGGTCGAGAAGCATGTCGCGGCCCAGGCTTCCTGACAACCGAGGTCGGCCAGATCCTGGTTCTGTTACACGGATAACAATGCTGCCCGGCGTAGGATGCGAGAGTGACCTGGCGCTCCCGCACCCATCAAGTCCTCGAAGGCCACCACGAAGCGATCGGCACGATCGTCCGCTGGTTCCTCGCCATCCTCATTGTAGCCAACGTCTTCGCCGTGATCGTCGAGACCGTTCCCGACGTCCAGCGGGACTGGGGGCAACTGATCCTCGACTTCGAAACGTTCAGCCTGATCGTGTTCGGCGCCGAATACGTACTACGCATGTGGTCGGCGGCAGAACACGCACACTTCCAAGGCCTGGTCGGGCGACTGCGCTGGGCAATAACCCCTGGCGCGATCATCGATCTGCTCGCCATCGCACCTGCGATGATCTTTCCAGAAATGCGCCTGGTTCGCCTGCTGCGCATCGCGAGGCTGGTGCGCATTGCCAAACTGGGCCGTTACTCGCTCGCCCTGCGGACGCTTCGCCGGGTCATGGTAGCGCGCATGCCAGACCTGGTCGGCCTCACCTTCGTGTTGTCGATCATCTTGGTGCTGTCGTCGGCGCTGATGTTCCACTTCGAACACGACGCGCAGCCAGAACAGTTCTCCAGCATCCCCGCCACCCTTTGGTGGGGCATCATCACGCTGACGACGATTGGCTACGGCGACATGGCGCCATTGACGATGGAAGGCCGCATCCTCGGTTCGATCGTCGCGGTGATCGGCATTGGCATGTTTGCGTTGCCAGCAGGTTTGCTCGGCGGCGCGTTTGTCGAAGAACTTGGCAAAGCACGCAGAGCCGCGCGCGACCAACGAGCGACCGGGGTATCGCAGACGATGACGCACTGCCCGCACTGCAAGAAGCCGCTGGCGACGGACTAGCCGAGGCGCGTATCAGCTAGTAGCCATTCGCAGGCAGCCATTCTGAGACAGCCGTTCCGAGGAGGCGTGGCCGGAAGCGTTGGGCGCGGCTGTTCGGCCGGGCCTCTAGACAGATTCGCATCCCAACCACGAACGCAAGTCGCTGACGAAGGCCTTGTGTGCGTCTGCGTCGACGTATAGCGCGTGGCCACCGGGATAGTCCTTGACGATGACTTCACACGAGCCAAACGCGCCATCTTGCTGCAATCGCCGCGCAATCGCGAACGGCACGATCGTGTCGTACCAACCACTCGCCACGAATACGCGCGGTCCGCGGCCACCCTTACACGCTTCGGCAATCATGCGTGTCGCGCGAACATCCCACGGATAGCCGTTCTTGAGCGACTTGCTATCCTGCCAGCTTCGCGTCACGGTGCGGTTCATGAACTCGTAGTCGTCGATCGAAGGCACGCCAAAGGCGTTCTTCAGGATGGTGCCGACCGATTGCTGCAGGACCGTGTTCGACACGCCACACAGGTAGTTGGGCTTACCTTTCATTCGCGCGTCGTAGCGATCGCGGCGCAAGCCGCGGCTGCTGCGCCCACCCGCTGTCAGGTATTCGACCTTTGCGAGCAGCTGCTCATCGTCTTCCCAATCGACTTCCTGATTGCTGACCGCCTTGCGCAGCGGGCCGTGTGCAAACTTGCAAACCGCATCGATATCCGCACGCAAGTCTGCGACGTGTCGTTCCCCATCTGCAACCGCGATCGCCGCCAATGTCGGCACGTTGTCGACGTGTCTGCGCAGCAGCTGCTCCTCGTGGTCCGAAGACCACAGCGTGCGCGTTTCTAGTGCCGGCGAAATCATCAAGAGGCCCGCAACTGCCACGCGCAGTTTGCGCAACGGCTGCAACATGGCCGCGACGCGAATGCCGCCATAGCTCTCGCCACACAGATAGATTGCCCGCTGCTGCCAATTGCGCTGACCGATCACCGTCGCGACGAACTGAGCCGCAGCTTGCGCGTCGGCACGAACGTTCCAAAAGTCTTCGTCATTGCCTTTGCCAATGCTGCGACTGAACCCCGTGCCAACCGGATCAACATAGATCAAATCACAACGATCGATCATCGTCAGCGGGTTGTCGACCATGCCGGTGCCACCAGCCAGGTCAGCAACATGCGGGGCCGCGAAGCCGGAGTGCAACAGCGCGCATGAAGCGCCGGGCCCGCCGTTCCACAAGAACATCAACGGCCGGCCTTCGCCGCCTTTGGCGAAGTAGCCGTACGCATGCATCACGGCGACGGCATTCGCATCGTCGTCGTAGATCTTTACCTTGATCGCTTCGCTTGTGACCTGCGTTGCACCGGCCGGCGTGTCGACTGTGAGCACACGCAGCGGTGCTTGGGCCGATACCTGTTGGGAAGCGAGAGCGACAACGACACCGGCCAGTGCCAAGCGCAGATGCGTGAATCGGGTAGCAGCCATAGGCGCCACGATACGCGAGGCCAAGGCGCGGCGGGGGTGGGCACCGCGAATCTCCCGACCGGGCAACGCGCGGCGGGACCCTTGCGCGGACGATCGAGTGTGCGACGATTACTCGGTGGCAAGCACATACATCGCGTTGGGGCTGACAATCGCCACGGCATGCCTGCAAGGCTGCGGCGGCCAAATGCAACTCTTGGAAGTTACGCGCACCCATGCGATGGGCGGAGGGTGCGCACGCATCGTGATTGCCAGCGACCAACAACACGCATTGTCAGTCGGTGAGTATGGCGACCTGGTCTGGTGGGATCTCAAGTCCGGGCAACCGACTACCTATGTGCCAGGGCACGACAAGCATGTCCCAGGTATGGTGCTGCATCCGACGCAACCGGTGGCTGCCGTTTCTTGGTCGAACGGCAGGTCTGCAGGAACGGTGCACGCAGTCGACCTCATCACCGGCGAGACGAAGTTGTGGCTAGAGCATCCCGCCAGCATTCTCGTCTTCGATGCAGCGGGCGAACGCCTTGCTACCTGCCAGCAAGAGAGCTTCCGTCAACGCAAGGCATCCTACCTTGTCGAGGATCTCAACGTGCAGAAGCGCGAACCTTTGTGGCAAGGCGTATGGGGTCCACATGATTCGCCAATCGACAACGATCTGGCACTGCAGCCCAACGACACTGTCACTGGACACCGTAGTTCTGACCCGCCTTACGGATCGAATCGCGCCCGTTCTGCCGACGGCAACACAACCGCAAGCTACAAGAATTACGTCATCACCATTGGTGAGGCGCAGATCTCGGTCGCCGACATTGCCGCTGGCTGGACCGAACATGTTGCGATCAGTAACGACGGGACCGTGGCGACCGCCAACACGTTCGGACAAATGCACGTGCTACATGCTGGCGATGAGAAGCGCCAAGCGATCGCACCCCATCGCGGACATGCCGATCGCTTGGTGTTTTCACCAGATGGAACCCACCTCGCGATCATGACACTGGGCGCCTTGCGCATCGTCGACCTTGCCGGGAACGAACGCCTCACCCTGCAAGGCACACACATCGCATCTCCGGGCGAACACGGTGCGGAGTTCTGGATCGCCTCGCGAGCGGGTGCGTCGCGCTGGAATGTCGACTCCCAGACGGAAGTCGGCGAAGGCATCCAGTGGCGCGGTCAGGGCGCTTCCCTGATACGGAGCAACTACGAGGGCACGCGCGTTGTCGACAGACCCCACCGCATCTGGAGACTCAGCTTCGCCGACATCAGTACGAAAGGTGCGTGGCTACTCACGACCGACGCCGACAACATCACAAATTGGCTCGTCAGGCAAACGCATGGACAGTGGCGGAAGACGGAAATACCGGGGATGGAAGACCCCATCACCGTGCAACAGTTGGCTGGCAGCGAGGAGGTCTTGCTTCACACCAACGCGCCCAACTATGCCTGCGGCGGGTGCAGTATGCACGTGAGGCACCTGGACGCAAACGGCGAGAGTCTGCACCAATGGCAGACGGGCGGCGCCTCCGACTGGATCGTGGTCAACGATTCCGAAACGACCACGTGGATCGCTTCGGGGGCCACGCTGTTTGGACTGGCGTGCAACGATGTGCGCGAAGTAGCTCGCCACACATCCGAACACGAATGGGAATCTGGCATCGCGTGGCACAACGATCACCTGCTGGTCACCGATGGCAAAACGCTGCAAGTAATCGACCCGATGACGATGAACCGGGTGCGCGGCCTGGACCTTCCCAAGGACCTGACCGAATTGGACCTGCTCGCGGCCAGCCCCAACCGTTCGCATCTCGCAATTGCGACCGGCAGCGAAGTTCGCATTCTGCGCCTGCAGTAGCGGTAGCAGTGGCCCCCCACACCGAATCTGTGGTGTGAACCGGGTCCAGTACACAGGTCTGATCTCGCGTGCGGGCTGCGGCGGCCCTAGGATCCGCGCGTGCAATCGATCGCGCTGTTGCTTCCCGCCCGTTCGTCCGACGAACCTGAAGGCCTCGCTGAATACCGTTCGCGCGGTGGTTATGACGGTTTGGCCGCGGCCAGGGACAAGGGTGCGGCATGGCTGCGTCAGGAGGTTGAGGTGTCTGGCTTGCGCGGGCGTGGTGGCGCGGCGTTTCCGACGATTCGCAAGTGGCAGTTGGCGGCGGATGCTGCTGGGGACGAGAAGTATGTGGTCGCCAATGGCGGTGAGCATGAGCCGGGCAGCAACAAGGACCGCTTCCTGGTCGAGCGCCATCCGCACGCGGTGGTCGAAGGTCTTGTATTGGCGGGGCTCGCGACGGGCGCTACCAAGGGCTACCTGTATCTGATCGAGGATATGGCCGGACCGATTGCTAGCGCGGAGATGGCGGTGCGTGAGGCCGACCAAGCGGGGTTGTTGCCGTTCCCGATCGAGATCCATCGCGGACCGACGACCTATGTCGCTGGCGAAGAGACCGCGGCGCTCAATTCGATCGAGGGTGAGCCAGCGAAGCCGCGCAAGAAGCCGCCCTTCCCAGGCGAGGCTGGCTTGTTTGGCAAGCCGACGACGGTCAACAATACGGAGACACTTGCGCACGTCGCTTGGATCGCGCGCAACAGTGGCGCAGAGTTCGCGGCGATTGGCACTGAGGAGAGCAAGGGCACGCTGCTGTTCACGCTGTCCGATCAAGTCGAGAAGCCTGGCGTCTATGAACTGCCGTTCGGGGCGACCTACCGCGAATTGATCGAAGGCTGTGGCGGCGGACTGAAGGACGGGCACAAAGTGCGCGCAATCTTGCCGGCGATGTCGGCGGCGTTCTTGGCTGGCGCGCACCTCGATGTGCCGATCGCCTACGAAACCCTGAAGCCGCTCGGCAGTTCGCCGGGTTGCGGTGGCGTTCGCATCGTCGATGAGACGACCGACGTCGTGGCCTTGACCCTCGAGATCGCTGAGTTCTTCATGAAGGAGCAGTGCGGCCAATGCCCACCGTGCCGCATGGAGACCAACCAATTCGTGCACATTCTCAAAGCCGTGCAAGCGGGCAAGGGCCCTGGCTACGACGCCAAGATGACCCGGCTCGCCGAGTTTTCCAAACGGAAGGGCCACTGCTCTCTGATCGAAATGGCGGCCGCGCCAGTGGTCAGTGCGCTGTCGTGCTTCGCCAATGACTTTGCCGAGGCCGCAGGGCCCGGCGCGCAGGACTCCTGAGTTGGCCTACTACTACGTCGCCTGCACGCTCGGTCTCGAAGACGTGCTCGCCCACGAACTGCAAACAATCGGCGCCCAGCGCGTCGATATCCGTCGCGGCGCGTGCGCGTTCGAAGGAGATCCGATCACGGCCTACCGCGCCTGCCTGTGGCTGCGTTCGGCCATTCGCGTGCAGGAAGAACTGATTCGTGGCCCCGCTCGCAGTCGCGAAGAACTCTACGACCTGACCTCCTCGGTTGACTGGTCGCTGTTCATCAACGCCAACGGCACGCTCGCGATCGACGGCTCGGTGCGCGACTGCAGCTGGGCCAACGACACACGCTTCCCGGTGCTTGTCGTCAAGGATTCGATTTGCGATCAGTTCCGCCACTTCGATGGCGAACGACCCAACGTCGAACGCGACCGCCCAGACCTGCCGCTAAAACTGGTCCTGCAACGCGATGAGGCGATCCTCTACCGCGAACTCGGCGGCGACCCGCTGCACAAGCGCGGCTACCACGAAGTGCAGCACAAGAGCCCGCTCAACGAAGCTCTGACCGCGGGACTGTTGCAACTGAGTGAATGGGATCCGAAGACGCCACTCGTCGACCCGATGTGTGGTTCGAGCACGTTCTTGATCGAAGCGGCGTGGATGGCGATGGACCGGGCCCCCGGCCTGGGCCGCGCATTCGCCTTCGAACGCTGGAAGGACACCGACCAGAACGCCTGGCAGTCGGCCTTCGACGAAGCCGAACGCCGTGCCATCGCCGGCCAGGACAACTGCCCGCTGCTTTCCGGCAACGACAACCACGACGGTGCGATCGTAATTTCGAAGATCGCAATCAAGAGCGCCGGCCTACAAGGCAAGATCCACCTCAACCTCGGCGACGCCCGCGACTACAAGCCACCGTTCGAGCCGGCCATGATCTGCACCAACCCGCCGTACGGCGAGCGCCTGCAAGCCGACGACCCATCGCTCACCGATAGCTGGACCTCCCTCGGCAACTTCCTGCACACCATGGAGGGATCCATGGCCCACGTGCTCTGCGGCGCGTCCGAACTAACCCGCCACCTCGGCCTGCGCACCAACCGCAAGTTCCCAGTGCGCAACGGCCCCATCGACTGCCGCTGGCTACGCTACGAACTGGGCCGCCGCTTCTAACTCGACCAACTCGACCGTCGCCCGGAATCTGCGTACCGTGCGTACCGTACCCGGTTCAAACCACAGATCCGCGCAAGCGCGGATCTGTGGTTTGAACCGGGTACGGTACGCAGATCGGTACTCAGATTCGGTGCTGGGCGCAGCGCTCGGGCCCCTATGGTGCTCGCGCAGATGCCAACGCCCGGCAAGTCCTTTGTCCCCCATGCCCTGATGGTCACCCTGATTGCGATCTGGGCGGGCAGTTTCGTGGTCGCGAAGATCGGGCTCGAATCGGTCACTCCGTTTGCCCTGGTGGCGTCGCGCTTCTTCTTGGGCGCGCTGTGCATCCTGCCGTTCTTCCTGCGCACCACGCGCGAACAACGACGCGGCACTTTTCGCCCGGGCTTGCTGGCGGGGCTGGTTTTGGCGGTGCCCTACTTCCTGCAGATGTATGGCGTGCGCGAGACGACCGCATCGATGGGTGGATTCGTCACCGGACTGATCGTTCTGTTGGTCGCCGTCGGTGGGCACTTCTGCTTTGGGTCGAAGATCGGCAAACTCGCCGTCGTCGGCCTCGCGCTTGGACTGGTTGGAATCGTCGTCTTGTGCATGAGCGGCGATCCCGATCCCGGCAGCCAGGTCGCAATGCAAGACGTCGTCACGCAGAACACCGTCCGCGGCATCCTGCTGCAGGTTGGCTCGGCGATTGGCTTTGCGTGCCACATCCTATTGTTGTCACACTACGGCAGCCGGTTGGCGGTCGCACCGTTCACGTTTTGGCAACTCGGGTTCACCGGCGGACTGGCTGCCATCGGCACCGTGTTGATCAGCGGGGTGAGCGTCGACGCGACGCCTGTTGTCTGGGACACCTCGATGCTGCTGGTGCTCGGATACCTCGGCGTGCTCGCCACAGGCTTGGCGATCGGTGTGCAGGCCAAGGTGCAACACCGCATAGCACCGGCGCATCTGGCGCTGCTGTTCGCGCTGCAACCGCTGTTCGCCGCGATCGCCGGCTGGGCATTTCAGAACGACAAACTCGAATCGATGCAGTGGGTCGGCGGCGGCTTGATCGTTGCGGGCGTGGTAGTCGCAAGTCGCGACCGTCAACTCTAAGCCACACCGGCAAGTTCCTGTTCGGGATCTGGCGGAAACGAAGGGCGCGGAGAGGCGCCAAGCTGCAACCAATAGCTGCGGCCACTTCTCAACGCGCGCAACGCCAGACTAGGGTCGTCTACGCAATACGATCAGGCCGCGCGCATCGAGCAGTTCTTGCAGGTCGAGCGGCAGCTGGGCACGTTCGAAACTCGAGGCCAACAGGGCCCGCATCGAAGCGTCCTTGGCCTCAAACTCGGTCATCACGATGCTGCCGACATGCCGCGGGGCACGGGGCCCAGACAACTCGGCACTCAACTCGGACAACGGTTTCGTGGCGCCCGTCGGATTCTCACCGGCCGCCCACCGAATGCGCGGCATGGTGCTCAAGACTGCCTGACCTTCGTCGTGCACCCGACTCAGCAAGTAAAGCGGCAAGACACGTTCGACTACGGCGGACTCGGGCTCCCCCAAGGTCCAGGCGGCATGGCATTCGACGCCGACGAGCAGCGCCAACAGCAAGTCGCGCCAGCGCAGCGGTAGCCGTGCCAAGCCGAGCGCGGCCAACACGGCAAGCACCGCGGCATGCATCGGCAGCAGGGTGGTCCACGCATCGGCGATCGCCGCGACCAACAGCAGCGCGAACCATGCGAGCACCGGCGCCAAGAAGCTGCGCGAACGTGGTGACAGCAACAACAACGGCACCGCCACAACGCACGCGCCAAGTCCGAGCCGCAACTGGTCGAAGAATGGCGGTGCTTGCGATGCGACTTGATCCAAGCCGCCGGCGACCACGATCAGCAACATCGTGAGGCTCAACACGAATCGCCGGGCGGCATACGCCCACAAACTGCAGGCCGACAACAATACGAACATCGCCGTCGCCGCGCCGGCTCCCGCCGCGACGACGGGGCCAGCAGCGGCCATGGCGATGGCGGCTGCTGGAATCCCAGCACCTTCGCGCAACCGTTCGGCAGCCATCGCAACGGGCACGATCGCCAGACCGCCGAGCAAGCACGCCGCCACCTGCGCGGCAGCGAATGGCGTCGCGCCCAGAGCCAGCGCTGGCGCGAGCAACAAGCCGTAGAGTGGCTCCCAGGCGCGATCCAGCAGCACCGAGAACTGGCCCGAAGCAAGCTGGAGCCACAGGTCGCGGCACGCATCGACGCCGGGCAACGGCGCACGCAAGCCAACGAACCATCGCCAACAGATCGCCGCACAGCACAGCCACAGCAACGCCCGCTGGTCGCGCTTGCTCACGGCAAGGCCCGACCCAGTTCCGGGTCTTCGCCATCGCTCTCGTAGTCACCGATACGGAAGACGAGGTCGCGGTAGTTGCGCACATCAAGCACCGCAAGGGACTGCACGGCGCGCAGCGCCAGGATATCGCGGCGCACTGCTGGGCCATGACGATAGACGCGTTGCAGTGTCGCGATCGCGCGGCTCGCCGGCGTTTCGTCGACCTCGAGCTTGTGCCAGGCACCGATCACGTCACGGGTATCGCGATAGTTCTTGGCGTAGCCGAGGCGGAGTGCTCGGCGCGCCTTCTTCGGCAAGTCCTTGCCGTGACGTTCGAGCCAGACATCGACTGGGTGCTTGACGAAGCAGGCGGCGATCACCGAGAGCATGCGCCTGGTCATCGACAAGCGCTCGTCCAGCTCGAGCAACGACGGCACGACTTCGATGCGCCAGCGTTCCGCTGCCATCAAGGTACGCACCTGATCCTTGTTGGAAATCCACGCACAGGTAACGGCCAGCTCCCCAGCCCGGCGGCGCTCGCGATCCGGTTCTCCCTGGCTCTCCAGGTATAGCGGCGGCAACCAACCGACGATGGCGTGCAACGCCGAGACATCGTGACGAACCTTCTTGGCGTCGTCGCGCATCTGCACAGCCTCGCGTTCTCGCAGGTGCAAGAAGCGCAGGTCGCGTTCGATCTCGGGTTCGACAAGCTCATCCGAATCCGGGGTCCAACCAACTGGCGCACCCGAGTAGGTCGGATCAATGCGCAGCCGCATGCGGATCGCTTCGAGCAAGCCGGGAGCCTTCATGCGATGGATCTTGCGCAGGGCGACGGCAAACGGGGCTTCGCCAATCTCGCGGCGTTGCATTGCAACGTCCGGATCGAGCACCTCCCGCACGATCTGGCGAACTTTGCCAACCAGCCAACCAACCGTCCGGAAGAAGCGCCACACCAGCAGCAACGGCGCCAACAGCACACGCCCGTGCGACAAGCGCTTCTCATAGAACCGCAACGGATTGAAGCTGCGCTCGTGCTTCGGCAAATGGTTGACGGGGCGCGTGCCAAAGATCTCTCGCACCATCGTGCGGCGATCGAAATGCACCACGTCGAGCACGTCTTCGCCAAACACGCCAGCGAGGTGACGGTCGCGTTCGGGGTCGCCACCGAGGAAGTCGAGCGCGGTAAACTCCGTCGTCGGGTACTCGGTGACAACCTCGTCCTTCTTGCGTTCCTTGGACGAACGGCCGCCGCGTGGATCGCGCCGACGCCGCAGCCACCGATCCATGTTCTCGAGCGCGCCGGGATCCGCGTAGGCACGCTGTGCCAATGGCACACAGAAGTTGTTGTAGCCGGCAATGCGCTTGGCACTCTCAACCGCGACACTCTCGGTAATGAAGCTGAACCAGAGGTAGGGACCGCTAAACAACGTGCCGTCGTCGAGCTTCAACTTGCGCAAGCGGCGCTTGTCACGACCGTTGATGTGCAGAAACTCGCGGCGCAGATTCTCGAGCGATTGGTTCGCCAGCAACTGTTCCGTCGTCTTCACATCGCTGATGTGCAACGGCGCGCCGTCGAGGAAGTGCAGGTAGAGCAGCGCGGTGTGGTTGCACTCCAACGACACATAATCCGGGCACTCATTGCCCCCGTCGGGAACTCCAGTTCGCGCGCTTCGAAGCTGCTGCTCCAAGATCGTGCGCGCATGGCGTCGGTTGGTTGGATCGCCAAACACTCGCGTTGCCAGGAAATCGATATCCTCCTGCTCATAGCGCGACTGCACCCGCTCCAACTGTGAGATGAAGTGAGCTTCACTCGTCAAGCGGTAGGTATCGGAAGCCTGACCCGCGAGGCGCTTGAGCCAGTGGCCGAGCACCAAGAACACCAGGCAGAAGCTGCCGAGGATCACCAACGGCATCCCGACAATCTTCTTCAAGAAGGAGTCCAGCTCGCCGCCGAGGAACGTGCCCGCCAGCAGCTCGTTGAGGCCGAGGAAGACACCGCCGAACAACAGCAGTCGCACGGCCGGCCGCTGGGTTGCCTTGACGATCGCGGATGCAACACGATCGAGAATCTGCGGGCCCGTCACGATGCCGTGCAAGTCCGCGAAGAACAGCATGCGTTCGTGCCACGATTCGAGCCAATCCGCAACCCGGCGACCGAGTTCGACGATGCGCTCTTCTGGGGTCTCGGGAAGCGGATGCACCGCCAACCGACTGACGAACGGCAGCCAACGCACCGGCACCACCGACATCACGCGCACGACGCGGTCCAATGCCTGCACGTCGGGCTTCTTCATGTAGCGGCCAATGTCCTGCGTGCGCAACGACCACAAGAACTCGATCGCATCACCAATCGCGACATCGCGCGCCCCCGATTGATGGGCTGCGTTGGCGAACTCGGCGGGCTGTAGCACACCCATGGCCTGACGCACCACAGCAACCCGCTCGTGCAACATGGCCCGGCGCTCGTCACGCGGCAACAACTCGACCAACTCGTGCTCGCGACGCAACGACGAGAACAGCACGTCGCGCAAGTCGTCTTCAGCCACGGTTCGAATGACTTCCGCAGCCGCCGGCACGAACACGAACTCACGATTGAGGATCTGCGCAAAGCGCGCGGCCAGCCCGTCGAGGCCGCGCACCAAGAACAATAACAGGCGGGCAGCACGCAACAGCGGTCGCAACGCCTGCACGTAACGCGCCGCCCAGGTCACGCGCAACAAGCGCAGCAGACGCAGGACCAGCAAGTTGTCGGTGGCCGCACCAATCGAGGCACTCGGCCACAAGAACAGTACCGAAGGGATCGCCGGCACCAGGTCCGTCAGCGCATTGCGCCAGAACCACGACCAGCGTGACGGATGCAAGATCAGTTCGAAGACGAAGTCTGCGATGAAGAACAAGCACGCGAGTGCGTCGATCCAGCGAAAGACGACTTCCTGCCCGGGCGTCAAATCGACCATCGCCTCAATCACCAAGGTGACCAAGACGACGAGCAGCAGCACGAAATTGGTCGTCTCGAGGACCGAGACGCCGCGGCGGCCAAGGCGACGCTCAAGGCGACCCGCGAGCTCGCGATCGTCGCCAGCGCGCAGCAACCGCTTGCCGAGGCGGCGGCACCGGCGCGAGCCAGTCTTCTGCCCCATGCGCAACAGCAGGTTGCCCGTGCAGCGCATCAAGGCCATCTGCTGCTTGATCGTCAATTCCTCGATCGCCGTGGTCAGCAGGGCAAAGCGCTCGGCAACATCCGAACCAACGAGCGAGTGCTCGTTCAGCTTGTCGATGCCGCGATCGATGGCCTCTTCGCACTGGCGTTCGAGCTCCTTCTCGTTGGCGACCTGTGCCAGCGCCTGCGCCTCGGCCAGGTCGAGCAGCACGGATGCCTCGACGTCGGCGGCAGCGAGGTGGCGGATCCGCAGCGCCAACCAATCGCGGCGCACGCCAAGCAGATCTTCGCGCAGGGCCTCCGAGCCAGTCTTCTGAAACCCCTCGAGCCAGCGCTGTTCTTGCCCGAGCAGCTCCACCGCGAACTCGCTGCTGGCCTGCAGCCGCGCCCGCTCAGCAGACAGTTCGCGGGCTGCCGCGGCAGGGTCGGTCGGCGTCTCCTGCAGCAGTCCGCGCAGCAGGGATTGGTCGGGAGCTCTTGGCGTGGGCGTCATGCGGTCCGCTCAGCGCGGGCCGGGATTGTAGGAACGCGCGGCCGCTGGTCACGGGCTGTCTTTCGCTGAGCTGCGAATACCTACGCGCGCAGACCGGTGACTATTGTGATTCCGAACCCAGCAACGGCCACCGATTCGGACCGGCCGCCGCCGTCGCACTACCAAGGCCGTGAGTAATCGACTTCGCCTTCGGCCGGTTGGCCAAGGTAGTCAATCAACACATGGCGCATGCCACCCGTCGGCAAGCGAAACTGCGCATCGAGATGGGTGACAATGCCGGTCAATTCGTCGACGATCAGTTCCGCCGAGCGCAAACGGAACGAGCCGCGGAGCGTCCGCCGAACCGCCTTGATGTGTAGCAATTGACGACCCTGCGAGTCTGCCGAGCGATCGACGACGCGCAGCGTAAAATTGCCTGGCATCTTCTCGACCAGCGCGTGCAGATCGAGATACCCCACATCGAGGATGTCACCAAGTCCTTCGAGCAAGCGTTCCCGATCCGCCAATGGACCCGAACGCTGACGACCGATCCTTGGCTCGATCCACACGGTTTCGCCGTCGCATCCGATGCGACCGGTGCCGACCCGCAGCCCAGCGAACGCAAATCGCCCTTCAATCAGGAAGCGCATGCCGGGTCGCACGGTCAGGTCAAACTCGTGGAAGACCTTCTCGGGGCGCAGCCGCCCCGCCGTGCTCCACTTGACGTGGAATTTTCGGTCAACGTTGAGCGCCAACTGATCGGCCACGCGCGCCATCGCCGCCTCGGCCGTCGGCAACGACGGTGGCGATGCGAACCAGATGCCAAGAGTCGCCAGGATCAGCGCGGCTGCGGCAACGACGAACCAATGGCGCCGGTGTGCCCGGACATCGTGTGATTCGATTCGAGCAAGAACCGCTGCAACACGCGATTCGCGGGCACTCGCATCCGCGGTGTGCACCGCGCGCAACAAGCCGTGCATGAGACGCTGTTCGGCGAGCCACTCACGAGCTTCTTGTGGCACCTCAGCCGGGCTCGGACCATCGGCCAGTGTGTCGTCGAGCTCGCGCCACTCTTCGTGTGACTTGCTGTCGCCCGCCAAATTGCGTTCCTCGCTGCTCATTGGGGCTCCCCCATCGGACTGCCAGTTGCTACCGCGGCAATCTTGGTTTGCAGGCAGCGATGCAATTGGGTGCGGCCACGCTGCAAGTGCTTCTTGACGGCCTCGAAGCCGATGCCAAGCCGCTCGGCGATTTCTTTGCAGTGCAGACCGTTCTCGTAGTGCAGGCGAATCGAGTCGCGCTGCGGCCCAGTCAAGCGATCGAGACAACTGCGCAGGGCCTCGACCTTCTCGTCGAAGGTGTCGCCAGCCAATCTCTGCACGGCGGTCACGCCATCGTCGATGCGACTGAGTAGTTCTTCATCGCAGAAGTGCACGCGGTTGCGGCCGAGCTTGCGGCGATGATTGAGCACGAGTTTGGCCGAGATGCCGCGCACCCAAGGGCCGAATGGCAACTGTCGGTCGTAGCGGTCCAGAATCCGCCACGCCGTCAGAAACGTCTCCTGCACCAGATCCTCGACGGCAACGGCGTCACGCACCGAGCTGAGCAGGAACGCGCGCACCGATTCGATGTGCTCGCGCATCAGGATCTCGAACAGGTCGCGTGGCTCCACAGGGGCGCTATTGTCGGTCCCGACGGCCCGCGGGACAGGCAGAACGGTTTAGATTGCCGCGCTACCAGTTCTTTTTCGGCAGCCCCAGGCGCTCGCGCAGCTCATCGACGGTCTTCACGAACCACTCGCCGACCTGATCCCATCGGGCCAATTCCTGTTCGGCCTGCTGCAACAGGTCCTTGGCGGCGTCCGGATCGCTGCCACAAAGCAAGCGAGCAAGACCAAGCGAATACACGGGCCGCGGCGACCTGGCGACGGCCGCCCGCAGCATCACCTCGGCCTTCTCAGGCTGGTCCTCCTGCCACGCGCCACCAAGTGTCCCCAAGGAGTCGGCATCGCCACCCCGAAGCGCCAGGTCCAGCATCGCCGCGTCAACGCCATCGAAACGACCGAAGCGCACGACCTGCAACCACTCGGCTTGCGCCACGAACAATCCAAGCGACACGAAGGACAGCAACACGACCTTGCGAAGGTTCTTGCCCGGCGGTTCGGGACGTTCGTAGTCCGGCGTCGCACCGGCCGCCAACATGCGATCGTACAGATGCGGGTGCGTCTGCTTCTTGCCGGGTAGCACCGCCGGCATCAAGTTCAGTTCATGCAAGCGCTCGAGGCTGCGTGCATACAACGCACCGCCATGCTCGCCACCGTGATCGTGCGCATGCTCGTCGGCGTCGGACTCCAGCTTCTGGATCGCGCCACCAACCTTCGTAGCGATGACCAAGCAAGCTACCAGGATCGCCACCCATCCATACACCGTGAACCATGCGATCAGCGGCTGCCACATCGCCGCGGCGATCACGAACAACAGTCCCAGCAAGCGCGTCGCCCGCGACTTGCGCGATTCTTTGAGGTGACCGAACTCGTGCAGCATGACCGCGACCAACTGCTCGTCGGTCATTTGCTCCAAGGCACGCGACGTCACCAACACCTGATTGCTCGAAGGCAACGCCGCCGCGTTCGCCATCGGTGTGCGCCCGATCCAACTTCGCTCCGGCACATGACCGCTGCGACGCGCCGCCTCGGCAACGATCGCGTTGGTGCGCTCGTCCGCGGGACGCACAATGCCAAGCCAACTAGCCACCGCCATGTGGTGACCGCGGATCACCAAAGCCATCAACAGTAAGCCGCCACCAAAGACCAATACAAAGCGCAGCTCGCTGCCAACAAACCCAGCCGGCCCAAAGATCGCCATCGCCGCCGCGATGACCAAGAACGGATAGAACACCGCCCAGTAGAACAGGTAGCCGTTGACGTAATCGCGCAGTGTGAACCACGGCATGGTGCGCTTGGACCGCTTCAGCCGCACGACCATCACCAACAACCACGCGCCACATGCCGTGAGCGCAACCCGCACACCAGCCTCGCCACCAAGCAACAACCCGCTCGCAGCCATCTGCGTCACCAGCGCCACAAACACGATCTGCGTCAACACCAGAAACCCAAAGCTCCTGTTGTCCGCATAGTGCAACCGCGCCTTCTCGGTCCAATGCAGCCCATCCATCTTAGGCCGATGAAACAGATCACAAAACGCCACAAACAGCAACGCGCCCAGACAAAGCACGACCGGCGTCGCCACCCAGGCCCCAACCAGCACCCACCAAGGCAACAACTCCCGCACGGCACTGAGATCGGTCGGCACCCGAATCTGTGTACCGTACCCGGTTCAAACAACAACCTCTCGACTTCGCCAACACCTGTGCCAGCATGACACGATGCGCACCGCGGCCTACGTCTACACCGGTTGGCACCCGATTGCCGAACGGGACGAGTCGTTCCACCCGGGCTTCACCGAATGGGAGCTCGTGCGCAGTTGCACCAAGCGCTTCGAAGGCCACGCCCAGCCGAAGGTGCCGATGTTGGGCGAATACGACGACCGCGATCCGGTGGCGTTCGGCAAGCGCATTTCCCTGGCGCACCAACACGGCGTCGACGCGTTCGTGTTTGGCGTGTTTTGGTGCCGCGGCAAGCGCGTATTCGAGGCAGGGCTCGATCAAGGCTTCCTCGGCTCCCGACAAGGCAACACCGTGCCGTTCGCCTGCATGTGGGCCAACCGCATGCCCCGCCGGGTGCTGCCAGTGAAGCGCCGCGACGCGCCAATCATCGATCCCGCGCGAACGGTTCCCAGCGACCTTGACGACTTCGTGCAGTTCGTCGCCATGCTCGCCACGAACTACTTCCACCGCAGCAACTACGTGACGATCGCAGGCCGCAGCTACCTATCGATCTACGACTCGACGTTTTTCATCCAAGAACTCGGCATCGCTGGCGCCCGCGCCGCGATCTCTGCCGCACGCCGCTGGCTACGCGACAACGGCCACAACGACGTGCACCTCGCGGCGATTGAACCCAATGACGACGTGTTGCCGTTCGTTCGCGAAATCGGTTTCGACAGTGTCACGCACTACGTGCTGCTGCCTGATTGGAAGGGCCCATTCCAGCAGGACTACCGCGAATACGCCGAGCTGCGCGCGAGCCAATGGCAGTCCTTCGGTGACCGCGCCAACCTGCCCTACATGCCCGCGGTCGCACCGGGATGGGATGCCAGCCCGCGCGGCGCAGACTTTGGCACCAAGCGCCCCGACAAGTATCCGTGGTCCCCCGTCATCATCGGCGAGCACCCGGACCTGTTCGCCGCCGCCGTGCAACGCGCCCGCGCCTTCCGCTCGCCGGTGTCGGTCGATGATCCGCTGGTCCTGATCGCCTCGCTCAACGAATGGAGCGAAGGCCACTATCTCGAACCGGACGAACGTTTTGGCATGGGTTGGCTCGAAGCGGTGCGCTGACCTATCGTCTAGCCATGCTCGACTCCGGCTCCCCCGCTCCTGACTTTTCCGTCCTCGATGACGAGGGCAACACTCGCACGCTGCAAGAGTTTACCGGCAAGACGCTCGTCTTGTGGTTCTACCCCAAAGCCGACACACCTGGTTGAACAGTTGAAGGCAAGGGCTTCCGTGATTTGAAGCCCGAGTTCGATGCCAAGAACGCCGTGATTTGTGGCGTGTCGTTTGACACCGTCGAAGCGAACCACGCATTCCGTGAGAAGTTTGCGTTCCCGTTCTCCCTGTTGTGCGACACCGACAAGCAACTCGGCATGGCGCTTGGCGCGGCGGCCGATGCCTCAGCAACCCATGCAAAGCGCATCACGGTGGTGATCTCGGCGGACGGCAAGGTGAGCCGGGTGTTCGGAACCGTAAAGCCTGCCGAGCATCCGCAAGAAGTGCTCGCGGCGATCTAGGCCACGACCGCGATGATTCCTGACGACGCAATGCACGTGCTGCCGTGCCGAGGCGAACTTCGCGCCAGTGTCATCCTGCTGCACGGCTACGCATCGCGAGCGTCGGTGCACAGCGAGGATGGCATGGCGTTCGTCAACGACGGCACTGAGGTCGTGATGCCCGATGCGCCCGGCCACGGCTCGCGCGACGATGGTCGGCTGGCCAGGATCGCGGAACTGCCCGACGAACCGCGGCGCGCAGCCATTCACGACATTGCGCGCGAATGGATCGGGGAACTGCCCGGCCTCGTCGCCAACTGCAAGCAGCGCGGCAGCAAGCGCATCGGCCTGGTAGGCATCTCCATGGGTGGTTTCGCAGCCCTTGGCGCACTGGCCCCGCCGTGCCCATTCGCGGCAATCGCGGCCGTGCTCGCGGCGCCAACCCTGCTCGAGCCAACACTGCACGACCCAGCAACCGTCACGCCGGGCCAACCACCTGTCTTGCTAGGCCTCGCCGGCCAAGACACCGCCGTGCCACCAGAGCCTGGCCGCCGCTTCGCCGAAGAATACGGCGCCGAACTGCACGAGTATCCCGAGTCGGAACACTTCATGCGCGGCGAAGACTGGCACGATCTTTGGAACAGGACCGCAGCATTCTTGCGTCGGCAACTTCACCGGAACCTCATTGACTGAGCAGGCCGTCGCAGCCATCGCCCGCAGGCCTATGCTGCACAGATGCGCTTGCTTCCGATCCTGTTGCTGCTAACAACCGCTGTCGTCGCCCAGAACCGCCGCGCGGTTCCCGGTCGCTTCGTCGACCCAGATGGTAAGCCAGTCGCCAACGCGACGGTCACGGCAGTTTGGACATCCGTAGCCGGCACGGACTTCCTGCCGCGCGACATCGTGACTACAACGACGAATGCCTCTGGCCGATTCCGCGTCGAGCTGTGGCCGACGCTCGCCTACTCGGTGTGGGCGGTTGGACCGGCACGCGCAGACGGCAAGCGCATCTCAACGCGATCAACACGGGGGTTCGTCGGCGGCGTCGTCAACCTCGAAGGCCGCGCAATCCCCACCGAAATCAAGGTGCAGTACGAAGGCCTGCAGGCCTGGAAGGACCTCGGCCCGTTCACCGTGCGCGGCCATCTTTCGCGCCACGGTGTGGGCACGTTCGAAATGCAACTCGATGACACTGCAACCATCACGTTGCCGCCGGCACCGCGCGATGGCGTCATCCTCGAATTGCTCGACAACGAGGGGCGTGTATGGACGAGCACGAAGGACTGGCTGCGCGAACCACTTCGCAAGATCACCATCCCGCCACCACTCACCGTCGACGCCGTAGTGCGAGATGCCAGCGGAAAACCAGTGGCCGGTGCACGCGTGCTCGACGAAGGCGTTTCGGAGATCACAGCAGCACCCGACGGTTTACTGAATAGGCCCTCCGTGCGCAGCTGGATCGAAGTTGGCGTCTCCGACGAGTCGGGCAAGGTGCACATGCAGCTTCCGCGGGCCAATCACCCACTCGAACGATGGCGCACGTCGCTGCTCGCCGCGACCCATGCAGACTTCGCGGGCGCGCAAGCGGGCCAGACCATGCAAAACCTGCGCATCGATGCAGTCAATGAAGAGGCCGTCAAGGTATTGCAGTTCAACCTGACCGCCCTGGGCCCGCAGATCGTTCGAGTACACAACAACGAGCAACCACTCAGCGGGGTGCGCTGCGCAGTCGCCGCACAGTGGGGTGTGCAACGCGACAATCGCTACCAAGACTTTGAACGCCAGTTCTATGGCATGACCGACGCAACTGGCTCGTGCAGTTTCGCAGCGATACCAGCCAAGGCCGGTCGCCGCAGGCTACTGCTCGCGATCCCGAACAAGGACGGCGCGCCGACGCTGCTGCCAACCATCGATTTGGTAGAAGATGGCCCAACCGACGTCGACCTCGCGAAACTGGTCACGACCAACCTCGTTGTACGTTCCGCATCAGGCACTCCGGCGCTTGGCGCAATGGTCGTCACGCTGCCGCTCGATTCGGCACCACCCGACGAGTGGGTTGAGCCGCTGCACTGCGACATGGGCGGACGAGCTGTCGTGCGCGCGTTCGGTCGCACGCTCGCGTTTGTGTTCAACGGAATCGAATACGGGCACAAGATTCTCGACACCGGCGTCGGCGCCGCGACCGTCGAACTGCAGCTCAAGCCCATGCTAGAGATGCAGATCCGAATCGTCGATGCGCGGGGTGAGCCGGCCGAGGGAGCGATGATGACGATGAGGTCTTCCATGTCGGCCCGCAGCTCGGACGCGCCCGGAGAGAAGCACATCCGCCATGTCGTATCGCAGCTAAACCACTGGCTGCGCGATCGGCACCGCGCCGACACCGAAGGCCGGATTCGATTGCCATTCGTGCCGCCACCGACCCTTGACTACACCATCGGCGCGTGGCTCAACGATGTTGGCACGTCACGAGCGGTTCCGCTGGAAGCGACCACCGGAGAACTCGTGCTCGAACTGAAGCCAAGGTGAGGTGACGACACGCAGCAGGGCAACCGCTACTGCTGATCCTCAGGCCCCCACGGATTCGTCGTGCGTCGCTTGCCGGCGTGACGCACCGCATCCTCTCCGTGACGATCCCGGATCGCATCCATCGCTTCCAGCAACTTGTCGCGCTGTTCCTGGTTGGATGAAGTGTCCGCCGCAGACTCTTCGGCAACAAACAACGACTGCTGCTTTGGCTTGACGATTGCGTCCGGCGCGTCCGCATCCAGAAGGTCGGCACCGGTCACGCCGAGCAACCGCACCGGCTGCCGCCCGTCCCACGCGCTCTGCAACAGCGCCGTCGCGACCCGATACAGCTCGAGGTCATCCGCGGTGGCCGCGACCTTCTTCTGCCGCGACTTGGTTTCGAACGGCGGGTGCCGCAACTTCAACCGAATCACCGTCGCTCGCTGCTCGGCACGTCGCAGCCTTCGCCCCACCATCTCGGCGAGCTGCAACAAGATGCCTTTGATGTCGACCTCTTCGCACAGGTCTTCGGCGAACGTCATCTCGTGGCCGATCGACTTGGCCGCGCGTTCACTGATGACCGGCCGCGCATCGAGCCCGTTCGCCAACACGAACAAGTGCTCACCAAGGTTGTCGCCAAAGCCCTCGAGCAACTGCTCGCGCGAGCGCGACTGCACGTCCTTGATCGACCGCAACCCGGCGCGCTCGAGCGTCGCTCGAGTCGACGGCCCAACACCCCACAGCCGCGACAGCGGCAAGTCGGCCAGGAACTCGCGTTCGGTGCCGGGCTCGACAACCACCAAACCGTCCGGCTTGTCGACGTCACTTGCGACCTTGGCGACGTACTTCGACGTCGCAACTCCGACCGACACCGCCAACTCGGTCCGTTCGCGCACTTCCCGACGAATCCGTTCGGCAATCGTGCGCCCATCGCCAAACAAGGCCCGGCTGCCGGTCACATCGAGGAACGCCTCGTCCAACGACAACGGCTCGACCTGGTCCGTAAACTGCGCGAAGACCTCGTGGATCTGCCCCGACACCTCCGCATACACCTCCATCCGAGGCGTCACGAAGATCCCGTCCGGGCACAACTGACGGGCCCGCCGGCCCGGCATCGCCGAATGCACCCCGAACTTCCGGGCCTCGTAGCTGGCCGTGCTGACCACCTGCCGGGGGCCGTATCCCCCGATGATGACCGGTTTGCCGCGCAATTCGGGCCGATCCCGCTGCTCGACGGCCGCGTAGAACGCGTCCATGTCGGCGTGCAGGATCGTGCGGGGGGCTGGGCTCACCCCCAGATGATACGCCGTTCTAGCCGCAAAGCCCGTGGCGGAAGCTCGACCGGATCGCTACTCTCTTCCCCCCACTATGTTCGAGGACTTCAGCGACAAGACCCTTTTGGCCACCGTGAAGGCCGAAGAACTGGCCAAGGAGCTCAACGATGAGTCGGTTGCGACCGGCCATCTGATCTACGGCTTGACCGTGGACCAGAGCACCTGCCTGCACCACATCTTCTTGGACCTGAACGTCGACCCGGACATGTTCTCGGGCTACGTGCAGAGTCTGCCGCGCGAACCGGACGAGCCGGATGGCCCGTGGAACCGTCACTGCAAGACGGTCTTCGGCCGCGCCAAGGATGCGGCGCACCAACTCGGCAGCAAGAAGGTCCTGCCGGAGCACATGGCATTGGCCGTGCTCTCGATCAAGGCCGGCTCGTGCTACGAGACTCTCAAGGAGTTCTCGATTGACCCTGAATACGTGCAGCAGTTGATCCTGCAATCGATGGGACTCGATCCGGAGATGGTTCCGGAGTGGTTCTAAATCAAGCTGCGCCTCTGGCGCAGATTGACTTAGGACCTGCGACCGCGCCTTCGGACGCGGGCGTGCGGTTCTAGAACAGAACGCGAGGGCTGCAGCCATCGGTTCCTAACTCGTTCATCCCGCTACTTGCGTAGCGCCAAACGTGCCTTGCGCCTCGCTTCGGCCTGGCTGTAGCGGCGCTTCTGATCGTCGGTCATTGGCTTGATAGCTGGTATCGGGGCCGGATTACGCGTTTCGGGGTCGAGGGAGACGAACGTCAGGTAGGCCGAGACGACGTGGGTACGCTCCCCGGTGGCCCGTTCTTCTTGCCAGCACTTCACGCCGACTTCCATCGAGGTGCGGCCGGTGTAGTTGACCGAGGCCAAGAACACGATCACGCTGCCGACGGGCACCGGGTAGTGGAAATCGACGTTGTCAACACTGGCCGTGACCACAGGCGTGCGGGCGTGACGACCGGCGCAGACCGCTGCGCAGACATCGAGCCAGTGCATGACCCGACCACCCATGGCGTTGCCCAGCGGGTTGGCGTCGTTGGGCATGACGATTTCCGTCATTTCGACGCGGCTTTCGGAGACAGTTCGACTCGCACGTTCGCTCATTGCCGCGAACTGTAGGCCACCAGCGAGTGCGACCAAGGGCGAACGTCATTCGGCGCACGTTTCGTACCCGACTCAGTTGCCGAACCGCGATCAGCGTTTTGGCTGGTGCTTTGGCTGCTTGTGCCAGACCGCTTCGGTGGGAACCGAGCTCAATTTCACCGGCGCAGAAGCCTCAAACAGCAGCGCCACGCCGCGCTCCATCGAAAGCACTCCGAGGTCCATATCCCCGTCAAATGGCGTTCGGCGCGAGAATCGCCCATTCGCGGTCGCCTTGCCCACCCAGCGGCCGGCGGGGTCCGTCACCCGGAAGAACTGCTGCGGGCGCTTGTCGTCACGAATTTCATACTTCACAACGTGGCCGAGCGTCTCGCCGTCGGATTCGACCTGCCAGCGCTCGAGTTCGACCACTGGGCGAGCCGAGTAATCCTCGGGAATGACCCGAGTGGTCGTTTCACACGATGTCAGCAAGGTGCTGGCTGCCAACAGGCAGGCCAGAGCGAATAAGCAGCGGTTGGTTCGTGCGATCAAGAATCTCCTGTGTGGCGCTGGTCGCGTTGTATCCGCAGAATACGCCGCCCGCCACTCGCGGGTCTATTCAACATGACGTCGATGAAAGGTGTGCAGCTCACCTCCCCTGGCCAGTATCGGCTGAGGACGGATCTCAAGTTTCCAGAACCTGGCCCAGGTGAAGTTCGGCTGAAGGTCGCAGCCGCCGGCATCTGTGGCACCGATGTGCACATCTGCAGCGGGGACCCTTCCATGAACGGCCTGATCGCACCGCCTGTGACCCTCGGTCACGAGTTCTGTGGTCACATCGACAAGCTCGGTGACGGCGTCGACGAGAAGACGTATCCGCTCGGCACCTACGCGAGTGCCGAGATGCATGAGATCTGCGGCGACTGCCCGGCGTGCCGCAACAAGGCCTTCCACGCGTGTGCGACGGCGCGCATCCGCGGCATCAATCTCGATGGTGCGTTCGCCGAATACGTTGTCGTGTCGGCGGGCAACGTCGTCAAGCTGCCCAAGGACCTGCCGCTACAAGTGGCCGCGATCCTCGACCCGCTGGGCAATGCGGTGCACACGACAATGAAGGTGCCGGTGCAGGACAAGACCGTCGCGATCATTGGCTTCGGCCCGATCGGCGCGATGTGCGGCGAAGTCGCGACGTTCGTCAAGGCAAGCCACGTGTTCGTCGTCGACGTTGCCGACAAGGCTTTGGCCCGCGCGCGCGCATGGGTCATTCGCCGCGGCCTGACCGACAAGGTCACCGTGATCGACGGCCGCGAGAAGCCGGTCGAAACAATCCTCGCGGCGACCAACGGCGGCGTCGATGTAACGCTCGAGATTTCGGGGCACCCCGTCGGCATCAACAACGCCATCGCGATGACGCGTCCGGCGGGCCACGTCGTCAACCTCGGGTTGCCGAAGGGCGACGCGGTATCGATCGAAGGCTTCTCGAAGAACTTCATCTTCAAGGGCCTGACGATGCACGCGGTCATCGGCCGCGAGATGTTCCGCACCTGGGATCGCATGCTGGACCTGCTGAAGAGCGGCCTCGACATCACCCACCTGGTCACCGCCGAAATGTCGCTCGACGACTTCGGCAA
>CAXBFC010000036.1:0-28815 GCA_963974725.1 uncultured bacterium
ACGCCCTGCTCGCCCGGCGCAAAGTCGGCCGCAATGCCTTCGTCGACCGGGCCTGTCGCGAGCTGTTCGCGATCATTAAGACCTTTCCCGACATGCACTTCTGTGTGGCGCAGGGCCGCAGCCTGCGCGCCGTTCTCGACTTGGAGGCGATGCGCGACATCATCGAGGACCTCGGTGGCAGGCGGCTCGGCTACTGGCATGACGCCGGTATTTGCGCCCGGCGAGAACAGATTCTTGCCGAACCGCAGGGAGAATGGCTCGAATCGTTCGGTAATCGATTGCGAGGAATGACGTTAGGTGACGCTTCGGGAGATGGACTATATCTTCCGCCAGGTGCCGGTGGGGTGGACTATGGGCTCTGCGCCACCTATGTACCCCGTGTCGGGAGTCCTTTCCCGGTCGTGTTGGAACTCGATCTCTCGGTTGCCCCGGGGGAGATGGCTGGTATGCGTTCGTGCCTCGACAAGTATGGCCTGTAGCACAAGGTTGCTGGCCGGTTGACCCGATGCTGAACGTAGAGCCGATGCTGAGTCCCTGACTCGTTTCCTCAATGACTACCCCATCCTTGGCCAAGCTAGCTCAAAGCGGAGCCGCCCGAACCGAAGTGCTGCGTGACCTTCTCAAGACACGCCAGCGCCTGCTCGTGCTTACCCACAACAATCCCGACCCAGACTCCCTCGGTGGCGCGATCGGGTTGATGGAGTTCGCGCGGTTGGCATGCGGTATCGAGACCAAGCTCGCCATCACCGGCAAGATCCTTCGCGCCGAGAACCAGGCAATGGTTCGCGAACTCGGCATCGAGATGGATCGCCTCGACACGATCAAGCTCAGCGACTTCGATTGCGTCGCGTTGGTCGATACGCAGCCGGGCTTCGGCCACACCTTCGTGCCTGCTGGCACGACGGTTGACATCGTCATCGACCACCACGAGTGTGACGACAGCAAGCTCGATCCGAGCCAGACTGCGTTCGTCGATGTGCGTCCGGACATTGGCGCGACCAGCACGATCGTCGGCAGCTACCTGATGCACGCCGGGGTCGAGCCGAGTAGTCAGGCGGCCACGGCCCTGCACTACGGCATTCGCACCGATACTGCGGACTTGTCGCGAAACGTCAGCACGCTCGATGTGCAAGTGGTCGAGTTCTTGGCCAAGTACCTCGATCGTCAAGCGCTCGCCGCGATCACCAACCCGAGTCTACCGGTAGCGTACTTTCGCACCCTGAAGGACGCGCTCAGCAAGGTGCGTCTCTACGACGGCCTCGTGTTGTGCTCGCTCGGCAACACGACCAGCGCCGAAATGGTTGCTGAGGTCGCCGACATGCTGTTGCGCATGGAAGGCACCAAGGCGGTCTTCTGCGGCGGGTTGGTCGGCCAGAGCTACTACGTGTCCGTTCGCACCGAAACTGGCGGCGATGCTTGGGGCCTGATCAAGGCGGGCATCGAGACCGAAGAGGGCTCTTGCGGTGGCCACGGTTCGGTCGCCGGCGGCTCGATTACGCTCGATTGCGCCGATTCGCGGACGCTGCGACGTCTGGAGCGTCGGCTCGAACGCAATGTGCTCAAAGCCATGGGCGTTTCGGGTGCCAATGCGGTCAAGCTCGGCGAAGACGGCGACTAGTAATTGCGTCGGCGTGGCCGGGACTGACCCGCGACACGGCAAACCGTCTGCATGAACGGCAATCGGGTCGACGCGCCCATGTTGCGGGGCCGGCTGCTATGCTGCCTCGCGAACCATGCGCCTCCATGTTCTCGCAATCGTTGCCGCCGCGGCAACCGCCGTTGCTTTGCTAGTCTCTGTACGAACAGAGCAGACTTCCGCCGCTGACGATCGACGCGGCGCGGCTGCGTTGCCAGCGACCTTGCCTTTGGCAGGGGTCAACCAGCTGCAGTTCGTGCCAAACCGCGGCCAGTGGCCGGCAGCAAGTGCCACCGATGCCAGCAACACCGATGCCAGCAACCAGGTGCGCTTCGCGGTGCTCGGCGATACCGCTGGCTGGTTGCACGATGATGGCTACACGTTGCGCTTTGAGCGTTGGTCGCAAGCGATCGAGCACGAGCCACGACGCAGTTGCTCCGGCGCGGTCGTGCGGACGAGGTTTGTAGGTGCCGCGACGACTGGGTTCGTTCCGGATGGTGAATTCGCGACGCGACACAACTTCATGAACGGCGACCGGCGCGTCGCTGGCGTGCCGTCGTTTGCGTCGGTAACGATGCAGCGCGTGTTGCCGGGCATCGACGTGCGCTTCCGGGCGCTGCCTGCTGCGGCGTCGGACAGCAGCGGCTCCACTGCTGATGCTGCTGCAACGGCTGCTGGCCCATTCGAATACGACCTGTTGCTCGCGCCGGGTGCCGATCTCGCGAGCTTTGCGGCCGAGTGCGAAGGCGTGGAGCACCTGCGCATCGATGCCCAGGGGCAGTTGGTTGCCGTGATCAAGACTCCCGAAGGCACGCGCGAGTTGCTGCAGCAGGCGCCGGTTGCGTGGCAAGTCACCGAGACTGGCAAGCAGGTCACCGGCGCTGGCAAGCAGGCCATCGAAGTGGCGTTCCGGTTGTTGGGCACCCGTCAATACGGCTTCGTCGCCAAGGATCTCGACCCTTCGCTGGCGACGGTTGTCGACCCCGGCGTGGTCTGGGGCACGTTCCTCGGTGGCGGTGCGACCGATCGCATCCACGACACCAAGTGGCTGCCGGGATCCGGCGTCTGGGTTGGCGGTTGGACCGGATCGGCCGACTTCCCGGCGACGGTGGGGGCGTTTCAATCGACTGGCGTCGCCGACGGTTTCGTCGCGAAGCTCAGTGGGGATGGCCAGTCGTTGGTGTTCGCGACCTACCTCGGCGGCAGCAACAGTGACCAAGTGCGCGGCATCGCCGTCGCAGCCGATGAAACCGCAACCGTAGTTGGCTTTACCAACTCGCCGGACTTTCCGACGACGGCAGGTGCGGCGCAGTCGGCTTACGCGGGCGGCAGTTTCTTCCTCCAGATCGGCGATGCGTTTGTGTCGCGCATCAGTGCCAATGGCACCAGCCTGCTCGCGTCGACGTATGCAGGCGGCCTGTTCGATGATGTTGCCGAAGACGTTGCGTTGGATGCAGCAGGCAACGCCATCGTTGTCGGCTGGACGTCGTCGGCGGACTTCCCGATTCCAGCCGGCGGTTTCCAACCGGCACTCGGTGGCGTGCCGATTGCGCAGAGTGACGGTTTTGTCCTGGGTGTCGCGCAGACCGGCCAGACGTTCACCTACGGCACATTCTTGGGCGGGCAGTCCGGAGAACAATTGCTCGGCGTTGCTCGCGATCCGGCGACCGGTGACCTGGCGGTTGCCGGTTGGTCGCTTGGTGCGGACTACCCGACCACGCCGAGCGTCGTGCGCCCGTCCTCCAGCGGCGACATCGATTGCGTGTTGACGCGGTTCAATGCCAACGCCAGTGTCGCAGTGTTCTCGACCTACATGGGCGGGATCGGCGAAGACGCGGCGCAGGCCGTCGAGTTTGATACCGATGGCTCGGTGTGGATCGGTGGCTTCACCGATTCGACCAACTACCCGGCAACGCTCGGCGCGCCGCAGCAGTCGCTCGGTGGCGCCAACGATGGCTTCGTGACGCGCATTTCGGCGGCTGGCCAGTCACTGGTGTTTTCGACCCTGCTCGGCGGCCCGGGGCAGGACCGCGTGCGGGATATCGATCTCGCGGTGCCAGGAATGTTCGTCGTTGGCGAAGCCGGCCCAGGCTTTCCAGTGACGAACGATGCCGTGCAGTTGCAGTTCTCGTCCGGGATCACCGATGGGTTCGCGACGTACTTGACTAACAGCGGCTCGACCCTGGCGTGGTCGAGCTACTTCGGTGGCGTCGGTCAGGACTCGTTGCAGGCGGTCGACTTCAATGACAGCGGCATCGCGGTCGTCGCCGGCTACAGCTATTCCGCCGACTTCCCGATTGCGCCTGCGGGCTACCAGAATCAATTGCTTGGCGCCGAAGACGGCGTTGTGCTGCAGCTTGATATGCTGACCGACATCGGGCCCGCGATGCGCGTCGATCCGGTCAGCACGAAGCGCGTCGAGGTCGCGGAGAGTGGCGAAGTCACGTTGCTCGAATTCGACCTGACCAACATCAGTGCCCGCACCCTCGCTGTGGACTCCGTGCGCGTGTTGCTGAGCGGTGCGGGCGCAACGGCGGCCAACGTCACGGACTTGCGCGTGCGGCGCACCGCGGAGGCTGGCGCGATCTCCGAGTTGGTTGGCGGGCCGCTCCTGGCGGCGCCCGGCACGGAGACGATGGTGACGCTGACGGGTGTGACCTTGCCCGGCAAGTCATCGACGCGCTTTGTCGTCCTGGCCACGGTCGCCGCGAGCAGTGCCAGCTACGAAGTCGCGGCGGCGATTGTCGATGCCGCTGCGTGGCAGTTGCACGCCCTCGGACTCGGCAGTGGTCCGACGGTCAGTGTCAGTGGTCTGGGGCGGGCGACAGGTTCGGTCTACGTGCTCGGTTCGCTCACCGGCGATATCGATGGCAGTGGCACGCGCGACGTCGTCGACGTTCGGCGTCTGGCAAATCAAATCGGCACGGTCGATCCGATGGCCGACACCGATGGGGATGGGGTGATTACCCCGACCGACGTTATGGCCACGGCGCAGGCCGTGCTCGGTCGCGGCACGGTGTTCTCCGTTCCCCATCAGGTTGCCCGCGGCGACTGGTTGCTGGTGCGCGGGTTGTTGCCGAGCAGTGCTTCCATCCAGGCGGTGCTCGGTGGTCGGTCGTTGTTGCTTGGCTGCACGATGCCGCGCGAATTGTCGGTGCGGGTCGATCACGATCACCCGGTTGGCTTGCAAGAACTCGTCGTCACGCTCGATGGTCAGGACGTCTTCAACGGCCTGGTCGAAGTGCTCTGATGGCGCGCGTGCTGCTGCTTGGCGGGCTAGATCCGAGTGGCGGTGCCGGGATCACTGTCGATGCCACCGTCGTCTCGCTGCTCGGTGGCGAACCCCTGCCGATCGCGCTGGCGACCACGATCCAAGCTTTGCGTGGATTCCAACGGTCGGTGCCGATCGATGCCGAAGTGGTTCGCGAACAGATCGCCACCGTGCTCGCGGATGGTCCGGTGGGCGCCGTCAAGGTTGGCTACGTCGGCAGTGCCGAGCAAGTGGCCGCGGTCTCGGCTGCGCTGCAACCGTTGCGTGGCCACGCGCCGATCGTGGTCGACCCCGTGTTGTCCGCGACCGCTGGTGGCATGGCTAGCACCGGCGAACTTGTCGCGGCCTATCGCGAGCACCTCGTGCCGTTCGCGCAACTCGTCACCCCGAACACTCCGGAGTTATTGGCCCTGGCCGACGGTCGCCCCGAGTCGCTGCTCGAGCTGGGGGCGCAAGCGGTCTTGCACAAGGGCGGGCACGGTGATGGCCCCGAATCGGTTGATGCATTGTGGACGAGCGAACGGTCGCGCGATGAGCCATGCGTTCGATTCGGGCGACCGCGCTTCGCTTGTGGTCCGGTTCGCGGCACCGGCTGCGCGCTGGCGAGCGCGATCGCCACGCATCTGGCGGCCAAGCACAGCCTGCTCGACGCCTGCCGGATATCGGGGGATTGGCTCAGCGCCCTGCTGGCCCGCGTGGAGCCACGTTCGGATGGGTTGCCCTCTCGCATGCCGTTCGGCGCTGTTCGGGCCGTCTGAGGCTGTTGTTCCCGCTCTCAGCGCCTCGGCGTCGTGCGGATCCCCGGATTCCCGGGACCCCGGATCCCCGATCCCCGGATCCCGAACCCCGGATTCCCCGAACCCCGGATCCCGGAACCCCGGCGCCCCGGGATCCCCTGACCCCGGGACCTCTTATGCGGAGCATTGCACGCGCTAGCCCCGGATCCCTACCGCGCCGCGCGTGTCAGTGCTTGCCAAGTTGCTGGTGAGATATGCGGGCTATCCGCGCGCGAACAGTGAAGCGATCACGTCGGCATAGCGTTCCGCGATCACGTGGCGGCGCACCTTCATCGTCTGCGTCAGCATGCCGTTGTCCGGGGTCAGGCCATCGCTGAGCACTTGCAGCGTCGCGACGCGATCGGTGGGGCGGCAACCGTTTTCGCGGGTGACCAAGCGGTCGAGTTCTTTGCGATAGAGCGCGCGCACTTGGTCGCTGCGCAGCACGTCGCCTTCAACCTGCCAATCGCTGATGGCCACTTCGTGTTCCAGCGCGTCTTTGCTTGGAACTATCAGCACACCGAGCGCCTTCTGGTCTTGGCCGACAACGACCGCTTGTTCGATCAGTGGCGACGTCTTGATCAGCGTCTCGATCGGCTCCGGTTCGACGTTCTCGCCGCCGGCCAGCACGATCGTGTCCTTGGCGCGGCCGGTGATCCAGAAGTTGCCGTTGGCATCGCAGTGGCCGAGGTCGCCGCTGTTGAACCAGCCATCGTCGGACAGCACTTCCTTGGTGCGCAAGGGGTTCTCGTAGTAGCCGCGCATGATCTGGGGCCCATGAATCCACAGGATGCCGGTGTCCCCCTTGGGGACTGCCGAACCGTCCTCTCGGCGCGCCTCGATGCGGGTGTCGGGCAGCGGTGGGCCGATGTGGCCGGGTTCGAGTTGCTCTGGTCGGCGGATCGACGCGACGGGACTCGTCTCGGTCAGTCCGTAGCCATTGCGCATCGGCATGCCCATGCCGAGGAAAGTCTCGTCGACGTGGCGTGGCAATGCGCCGCCGCCGCTGACGCACAGTCGCAGTTGTCCGCCAAACACGCTGCCGCGGATCTTCTTCAGCACGATGCCGTCGAGGAGCTTGTGCTGCACCCGTTGCAGCATGCCGAGCTTGCCGCTGCCCTTTTGCCGCGACAACGCGAGGCCCTTGCGCAGCAACTTGCCGGGCATGCCCTTGAGTTTGAGCGAATGGTTGACGATGCCGTCGTGCAGGATCTCCCAGACGCGCGGCACCGCGGCGAACACCGTCGGCTTGATCTTTGGCAGGTCTTCTTTGAGCTGGCGCCGGTCGGTGTAGACGAGCGCGCCGCCGCTGAACAGCGCCAGGTAGTCCATCATGCGCTCATACATGTGCCACGCTGGCAGAACGGACAGGAACGTGTCGTTCTCGGTTACGTGCAGCACGTCTTGCACCATGCGCATGTTGGCGATGACGTTGTTGTGCGTCAGCATGACGCCCTTGGGCTCGGCGGTCGTGCCGCTGGTGTAGACGATTGTCAGCAGGTCGCTGGCCTCGACCGCGTCGCGGGCGGCGCGCAGCCGGTCCGCCATCTCGGCCTTCTTGGCCGCGCCGTTCGCCAGCAGTTCGCCGAGCGCCAGGGCACCTTCGACACTGGTTTCGTCGGCCATGACGATGACGTGCCGAAGCTGCGGCAGCTCGGCCTTCATCTTCATCAGGTCCCGCGCCACCTTGTCGGTATCCGCAAACGCTGCACAGCAACGGCTGTGCGCGAGGATGAATTGCAGCTCCGTTGGCGTCGTATCCGAGCCCCGCGGCACATCGACGATCCCGAGCCCGGCTAGGGCCTGGTCGATCAGGATCCACTCGTAGCGATTCTCAGCGATCAGGCCGACGTGGTCGCCACGTCCGAGCCCCAGCTCGAGAATTGCGGCCGCCAGAGAATCGACGTCGTTTGAGACGCGGCCGAACGAGATCGGGCTCTGGTCCCTAGCCGATCGGCGGGGGAGGAAAATCCGTTCGGCACGGGGGCGTACGTGCTGTTCGAGCAGTTGTGGGAACGTCGATGGGAGCGAAGACATGCGCGAGGATTCCGGCACCATGGCGGGTGTCGTCAAGGAAGCGAATTCAGACGCTTGACAACCGCGGTGCAGATCCATACAGATGTGCGCCCTCGGTCGCGGGGTCAACCCTCAACTCTGGATTCGCTCACGCTGAATCTGGTGGTAAGGTTGCTCCAGACGAGGTGGTTGCTAATCATGGCAACTCGGATGCGGGTGTAGCTCAGTGGTAGAGCATCACGTTGCCAACGTGATGGTCGTGAGTTCGAATCTCATCACCCGCTCCAATTTTCCTCCCTGTCAGCTGCCTGCAAAGGCGCGGCAGGTGAGGAAGAGCTTCTTTCGCGGACCGAGCCGCACGCCATGACTGCACTGCCTCAGGCAGTATGCCCGCCGTCGCGTCAGCGGAACGAGACTTCGCCGACCTTGCCGGCGACGACGGTGACCTTCTGCCGGAGCAGTTCGATGCGGTGATCGAACACGGTCATTTCATACTCACCGGCAGGCAGGAAATCGGTCTCGCGTCCGCCGTTGACGTGGTGCACGGGCGTTCGCCGGAATGTGGTTGCCGGGCTCAGCAAGATCCGAGCGTTCGCTGGGTAGTCGAGCGGGAGCAGGATGCGCAGTCGGCCACCGGCGAGCACCGATACTGGCTTGAGCGCGCGGTGTTCGCCGTCGCCAAGTTCGATCTCATCGATCGAGATCGGCGGCATGCTGTTGGCAAAGATGTCGATGCGCCAACGGCCCTTCGACAGGCCACGCAGCTTGAATGTGCCTGCCGATTCCGTCACCAATTCGACGGCAGGGCGACGTCGATGGTCGAGGTTTGCGGCGCGGACCAAGGCGTTCTCGACCGGTGTTCCGTCGGGTCCTAGGATCTTGCCTGAGATCGTTGCCGTGCCGCGTTCGCGGTCAATCGGGCGACCGCCAGGACCCTGCTGACTCCGTGACCCGCGTTCGTTCGGGGTCGGTCCAAGACGTTGCTGTTCGCCGCGCCGCGGGGGAGTCCCAAGGCGTTGCGGGGGCTGGCCAGTCCTGCTGTTGACGGGATCTCCTGGGCGCGGAGCCTGCTTGCGATTGGGCGGGGGGCCATGGCGAAGTTGCAGTGAGCACTCGGCGACTTCGCCCGAGATGGTTTCGATTTGCGCGATCGTGCCGCCTTCTCGCTCGGCGTGCGCGCGCAACTTCACCGTGCCTGGCGCAAGGCGCTCGAGTCGGAAGTAGCCCCGCTCGTCACAGCGTACACGCTGGTGGTCGAAGTGATGGATCGCGTGGACTTCGACGATCGCTTCGCATGCGGGTTGGCCGTCGCTCTGCAGCACGGTGCCTTCGATGGTCGCGCCAGGCAGCATCGAGATTTGCAGATGGTTGCGCGCCTCGGGGTGGGTGACGCAGGTGCCTCGCCACGGCGCGCGGCCGCGAGCGACGGCGACGATCTTGAGATTGCCGGTGGGCACACCCCATGCTTCAAAGCGACCATTTTCATCGCTTTGGGCGAGTGCCGGCAACGGCGGTCGCACGCCGCCGAGGACCTGCAATCCCGACATTCGGCCACCGCCGATGCCGATCGCTGCATTGGCAATCGGCTTGCCGGTTTCATCGCGAACGACACCGGTGACATCGCATGCGGGTGGCCCGACGGTCAGTTGCACGTCGACGGTTGTGCCGGGGTTGCCGTGCACGCTGAGCATGATGCCCGGGAGATGGCCACGAGCGCGCGCGCCGACGACCGCGCGCATTGCGACGTCGCGGATGTGGAATGCCCCGAGTGCGTTCGCGGTGCCAAATTGCTGCGCGTCGGCGGGGCCTTCCGATCGCGGCGAGCCTTCAATGCGAGCGAACGGCACGAGGTTGCCGGCTTCGTCGACGACCGTTCCCGTGAGCGTGATGCCCGGGTCGAGCACCTGTTGTAGGACCTTGTGTTCGCCGGCCTGGATCGTAGTGACCAGCGCGTCGGTGCCGCGGTCGTTGCTGATCCATAGGTCACCGGGTGGTAGGTCGACGAACTGCGCGACGCCATGTTCATCGCAGATCTTGCGATCCAGCGGCGCGCGCTGGTCCGTTTCGCTTAGGTGCAGATACAGCATCGTGCCGACCGCGGGCGTGCGGTCTTGGTCAGAGTGCAGCACGCGCACATCCAGCGAACCGGTGGTTGCGATGGCTTTCGAGGCCACTGCTGGGGTTGCCTCAGTGGCGGCAGTGCGCGCCGGCAAGATTGCGGGGATGGCTGAGGCCGCGGTGGACGGTGTGTCTGCCTCGACGATCTGGACCTCGCTCGGCGGTGGCGCATCGGGCCACATCACCCAGGCCAGCAGGGACGCGGTCGCCAGCAGGGCGCATGTGATCGCGGTCGTTGTCGAAGTCGCTACGGTTGCGCGCGCCGTTTGTGCGGTAGATGGGCACGCGATCGGTACCAGCGCCAGCATCCATGCGCGGCGGTCGCCACGATGGTCCTGATCGAGGCGTTCGCGCAGCAGCTGCAAGGCGCGACGGATGCGGTTGCGCACGACATCATTCGACAAGCCGGTCTTCTGCGCGATGTGCCGCGGCGCCAAGCCTTCGTAGAAGCGCAGCAGCAGAACGGTTCGCAGGAGCGGCGGCAGCGCGTCGATTGCTGCGACCATTCGTTGCCGTTGTTCCTCGCGCTCCATCAAGTCGTCAGAAGATGGGGCCATGGCCATGGCCTTGGCATCGCGTTCTCGCTCGATGCGCCGCTTTTCGTCGCGCTGCAGGTTGCTCGCGACGTTGCGCACGACGGTCGCCAGCCACGAACGTGGTTGTTCGATGTCCTCGCCCGAATGGCGCAGTGCCCGCATGTAGGTTTGCTGCACGACTTCGTCCGCTTCCCCGGCAAGCAGGGCTTGGGCGAGCGTGCGAACGAACGGTTCTTCTGCGATCAGGCGATCGAGTTGGCTGATATCCGGCATGGCGAGGGTCTCTGATCCTAGAGGTGCGATGCAGAAATCTGCCGGCTTCGCCGTGGCCCTCGGCGCCGCTCACAGCGTTGGGTCGTCCTCGACATATCCACCAATATGCCTGGCTGCAACCCGCCTGGTGAGCAACGCCGATGACTGGCGGATAAACCCCCAGCTGTCTGAATCACACCACTAGCGACCCCGCGACGGTGGAATCCGGTAAGGAAATCCAGACGAGGTTTCGTTTGGGGTGCTGGTGGTGTCGAGATCTGGGACGGCGGGAATCCTGGTGTCGCCATTCTCTACAACTGCATCAGATCCTGGCGATCGCATGGCCGCAATCTCGACGGGCTCGTTTGCCGGCACTCGAACGTTCACAAACTCGGGTACCGAATCCACTTTCGGTGGGGTCCTAGATGGCGGGACTGCAGCTCCCTCATCCTCTCGAGTTCAATCTGTTCGCGGGACAATTTGGCGTGTGCCCCTGCAGTCCCGATTCTCGCTATGCCGTTGGTCATCTTCACTCACAATTTGGAGGCGGCCAACGGCATGCACTTTTCTGGCAGCGCGACCAGCTCGCGACTGGAGAGCAACGATCATGTCGAGAGCTGAGTGTGGCAAGTGCAAGAGCTCTGCGACCTATTGCGTCGTGGTCTCAGGTGACGACGACTCAGGGCTTCGCACAGCGGGCGGCATGATGCGCCATGTTTGCGCGATTTGCGGCTTCGAAGAACTGTTGCCCGACCGCAAGCCGCCGCTCGCTGCCGGCAAGCAGCAGCCAGCCGGCAAGCCGAGTGAGCACCGCTAGCGGGGACGTTCGTTCGCCCGGGGCAAGAACGTTGCTTGGCGCAGTGGGGTGGCGGCGTGAACGCCGTAATTTGCGGCCATGAATGCCTGGAACTGCCTGCTGCTCGGATTTGCGCTGGCCACTTCGGCGGTTGGCCAGGGGCCAAAGCCCGGTGTCACGACGGATTGGGCCAAGGTTGAGCAACGCATTGCGTGGCACGGCACCTGGACCGGGGCACTCGCCGCTGCCGAGGCTTCTGGCCGCCCGATTCTGCTGGTGTTTGCGGCGCCGCACTGTGGGCTCGTGCCCGGCATGTGGTGACCCGGCAAGCAAGAGATGGACAGGAGTTACCTGTCCGACCAACAAGTCGTCGCGGTTTCGCGCGAGTTCGTTTGTGCGCGCTTGATCACGTTCGAAAACAGTGACGAAGCCAAGCTGATGAAGCGCTTGTTTGGCGGGCGTCGACTCGTCAATACGGTGTTCACGATCATGGATCCCGCGGGCAAGAGCGCGCTGATCCGGGCCGGGCGCTCGCCGACGATGTTGTTCGATGACGCTGCGGCGATGGCCAACAAGATGCGCGCCGTCGCGAAGCGCTATCCCGGGCGCAAGCAGGTCGCTGCCAAAGACCTCGGCTTGCCGGTGTTGGCAGACGTTCGCATTGCGCTCAACGTGACCGAATGTGACGCGCAGCAGCTGGTGATCCTGCGCGGCGACGACAAGCAAGTGAAGGAGCTCCGCCAAAAGCTCACTGAGTTGAGCTGGTCGGAGAAGCTGATCGGTCGATTCTTGTATGCGGTTGCCGATGACCAGACGGACTGGCAGGTGCTCAAGGGTGCCGACAAAGCCGCGAAGGCCGGCGTGCTGATTGCGCGCAGCGATCAATACGGATTGACCGGTGAGATCGTTGCGTCGGCAAAGGCGACCGCAACGGCTGCACAGCTTGAAAAGGTCTTGCTGGCAGCGGTCGCCAGCCACAAGCCTGATGTCGTCGATACGCGCCGTTTGCGCCGTCAAGGCATTCGCAAGGGCGTGCAGTGGCAGAGCGAGTTATCGCCCGGAAAAGGGCGATGAGTCACTTGTCACGGTAGGTGCCGGCGGTGGCGGATTTGGACGCCGCTGCAGCGTGCCATGGCATGGGCGCTTTGAGGAAGTGCGAGCTAAGACCGCGTCAGCACCGATACTCGGGGTAGCATGCTGGACCACCTCGCTACCCCGGATGCCCTCGTGGGCCACGTCCAATGACCAAGATCGTTCGAGAACTTCGCAACTACTACTCCGTCATCGCTGACCTCGCGACGGAAGCTGAAGAGTGGTCGTCGAAACCTGCATGGTTGGAGTTTGCTCCCAACAACGTCTGCAACCTTCGCTGCATCATGTGCCAGCAAGCCGATGGCTTGCCGGTCGAGGTAATGAAGAAGGGCGACGCGGTCAAACTGCTCGATGAGATCTTGCCGGACATGACCCTGTGGACGCCGTCAGCGTTGTCCGAGCCGATGCTCGCCAACTTCCCGATGGTGTTGGAGAAGTGCCGCGAGCACGAGGTCTACCTCAACATGTATTCGAACTGCACGCTGCTCACCGGCGCGAAGTTCGCAGACATGGCGGACCGGGTGCACAAGCTGTGGATCTCGTTCGACAGTCCGCGCAAGGATGTGTTCGAGATGCTGCGCGAGCGCGCCAACTTCGAAACCGTCGTCGCCAACGTGCGCGAGATCCTGAAGATCGCGATCGAGCAAGGTGTTCCAGTTGGCTTCGTCGCGGTGTTGGTCAAAGACAACCTCGAGCACATCGACGAGTTGGTCGACTTCGTCGCCGATCTCGGTGCCGTCGAAGCCGGCTGTGATCTGCGCATCCAGCCGATGCTCGACAACGCCGTTCGGTGCCGCGATCAAAATGTGTTCGCCGCCTACACCGAAGAGCAGATCTGCGCGTCATTCGACAAGGCCTGCAAGCGCGCCGAAGAGCGCGGCCTGATCTTCCACGTCGACATGGATGACCCATACCGCCGTTCGGTCGTGCCGCGTGCGCCGATGGCCCGCCAGATCACACCCGAAGTGTTGTCGATCATGCTCGACGAAGTGCGCGACCGCTTCCCGCACTTCTGTTCGATGGCCAGCAACTACGCCAAGATCGAGCCCAACGGCGAGGTTTACCCCTGCTGTCGCGGCCCCCGCGAGCTACTGATGGGCAACGTCAACGACAACTCGATGGCCGAGATCTGGAACGGCGACAAGTACCGCGAGTTCCGCCGCAACATGAACGCGAAAGACTACGCCGACGTCTGCAGCACCTGCGACGTGCTCATCGCCAACCCCAAGTTCGACAAGAGCTGGCTCAAGAAGCCACAGCCCACCGACTAGAAGTGCGTACGGTGCCAGGACAAAAAAACACATCCTCGCACACCGTCTCGCACACCCAGCGCGTCCGGGCCCCGCGCCGTGTTAGTCGACCTGTTGCCAGGTGATGGTCTCGCCGGCGCGCATGGGGACCAGCGTTTCGTCGCCGAACGGTAGTTCGGTGGCGATGGCCTGGGGGCGGCGTTCGAGGGTGACCTTGTCCTGGTTGCGCGGCAAGCGGTAGAAGTCGGCGCCGCGGTGGCTGGCGAAGGCTTCTAGTTTGTCGAGTGCCGAGGCTTGCTCGAATGCTTCGGCGTAGAGCTCGAGGGCGGCGTGCGAGGTGTAGATGCCGGCGCAGCCGCAGTCGCTTTCCTTGCGGCCGCGTGGGTGTGGCGCGCTGTCGGTGCCCAGGAAGAAGCTTGGGTCGTCGCCGGTTGCAGCTGCAACCAGTGCCTGGCGGTGGATTTCGCGCTTGAGAACCGGCAGGCAGAAGGCGTGTGGTCGCAGGCCGCCGCGGAAGATCTCGTTGCGGTTCCAGATCAGGTGGTGGGCGGTGATCGTCGCCGCGACGTTGGGGCCCGCGCCGCGCACGAACTCGACGGCGTCCTTGGTCGTGACGTGCTCGAGCACGATGCGCAACTTCGGGAAGTTGCGTTGCAGCGGCGTCAGGTGACGTTCGAGGAAGACCCGTTCGCGGTCGAAGATGTCGATCTCCGGGTCGGTGACTTCGCCGTGCAACAGCAACGGCATGTCGACGCGCTCGAGCATCGCCAGCGTCTCGTGGACTTGGCCCCAATCGGTGACGCCGTTCTCGGAGTTGGTCGTCGCGCCGGCTGGATAGAACTTCACCGCGTGCACGAACCCCGATTGCTTCGCGGCTTCGATCTCTTCGGGCCGCGTGCTATCGGTCAGGTAGAGCGTCATCAGTGGCTCGAACGGCACGCCATCCGGCACCGCTGCCAGGATTCGTTCGCGGTAGCTGGCTGCTTCAGCCACGGTCGTGACCGGCGGCTTCAGGTTGGGCATGACGATCGCACGTGCGAATTGACGGGCGATGGCGGGGGTGACGCTCGTCAGGCCCATGCCATCGCGAAGATGCACGTGCCAGTCGTCCGGTCGGGTCAGCTCAAGTCGCATTGCTCAACTAGACTACCGATCTGGCGGCGCGATCCGACTCCTGACTCTCGAGTCGTTTGCAGATACTGTTATCCCACCTCGCCCGCCGGCTTCCGTCGGCACATGCCCCAATGCGCCAATCCCTTCAATTCGTTCTCCCGGCCCTTCTGCTGCTTGCCGCTTGCGGCAGTAGCGGTGGTGGTGGCACCACCGACGTGACCACCGAAAACGAAGTCGGCAGCGTCATCCTGCTGCTCGATACGCGTGCCGGCGGCGATTCCTGGGTGCAGTTCCAATTGGCGGGCGCGACGCTCGAAGGCCCGGGCGGCCTGCAAACTGCAAACCTGCTGCGAGAAGCTCGCATTCTCACCGTTGCGGATCCCAGTGGCGAACCGACCGGAGTGCGCTTGGCGAGGGCGCCGGTCGCGGACTACCAAGCGCTGCATTTGATTTTTGTGCCAGGCTCGGGCGTCGCGCGAGATGCTGCCGGCAACAACTTGCCGGTGACGGGTCCTATCGATGTTCGCGTTCCGATCATGGAGGGGCTACAGCACGATGGCACGACGCCGAGTTGGCTGGTCGTCGGCTACGACAACGCGGCGCTGACGACTCAGGGCACAGGCGCGACCTGGGCGCCCGAGTTGTCGGGCCGGATCGATGGCGCCGAACTGACGCTGAGCCCATTGACCTATCCGGTGGTGCGCGACGGCGAGTTGCATGTGACTGCGAGCATGGCTGACGATTCGGTCCTGACCGTTCGCGAGGCCGCGCAGTGCACGTATCGCGATGAGGAAGGTAATGGCTATGCGAGCCGCGAAGCCTTCTACGCGGCGCTGGCCCCAGAAGATGACGTTTGCGTATCCGGCACCGTCAGTCGCACTGGACGAATTCATGCCGATATCATCTGCCGCGAGCCTCGTTATGCGCAGTCCAGATTGATCGGGCGCGTGTTGCAGTTGGATGCCAATGCCCAGCGCTTCAGGTTCCGCGTGCAGGCGGTCAATCCACGCGGCTCGGGTCCCATGCTCGAGGCGCCCGTGCAGATCTGGGTCGACGCCAGCAACGCGAGCATCGAACGGCCGAACGGCAGTGTTCTGACCTTCGGCGACCTGGCCGTGGATCAGTTGGCCAAGGTGAAGTGGAACTCTTACGCGACCGGTGGCGATGGTCTGCTGGTCTACCAGGCGACCGAAGTCGAAGTTCCCGGGGCCAATAGTGGCCAGCATCACAAGCAGTGGCAGGCGCGCGTCATCAGCGTTGACCTGGCCAACGATTCGTTCGTCATCGAGCCGCGCAACGGCGGTTCGATCCGCGTTGGCGGCCAGGTTGTGTCGCAGGCAACGGTCGTGGTCGATGCCAACACGTCGATTGAGCGGCGTGCGGCTCAGGGCGGTGGCCGCAGCATGATCACTCTGTCGGAGATCCTGCCCGGCAGCGACCGGGTTTGGGTTCGTGGTAGGGCCGCGGGGCCGCAAACGATCGCGGCGACTCGCGTGCGCGTGCGCGAGGAGTAATGGACCCATCGGCTGGTGGTCCGTAGCCTGCACGGGTGAGTCGTGACCCCCGGTTTCGCTTCGGCTTCTCGCCGTGCCCCAACGATACGTTCGCTTTCTGGGCCGCCGTGCACGGTCAGGTGGATTCGCCAGTTGTGTTCGATGCGGAGTTGGCGGACATCGAGGCGCTCAACGAACGCGCGGTGTCGGGGGTCGACGCACTGGCTGTGACCAAACTCAGCCTGCCGGCACTGGCTCGATGCATCGACCGCTACGCAGTGCTCAACAGTGGCGCGGCGTTGGGGTTTGGTTGCGGGCCGCTGGTTGTGTGTCGCGATTCGGCATTGCAGCCCCAGACGATGCAGCCCCAGACGATGCAGCCCCAGACGATGCAACCCCAGACGATGCAACTTCGGGACCTGGCAGGTGCGCGGGTCGCCATTCCCGGTCATCACACGACCGCCAACCTGTTGCTGGCCAGCTTGCTGCCGAAACCTCGCGAAGTCGTCGCGATGCGGTTCGATGAAGTCATGCCGGCAGTGGTGTCGGGCGCCTGTGACGCTGGCTTGGTGATCCACGAGAGCCGCTTCACGTTTGCCGACCACGGTCTGCGCGAACTCGCCGACCTCGGCGTGCTGTGGGAACGCGAAACCAACGGGCCTTTGCCCCTCGGGGTGATCTGTGCGCGCCGCGACCTCAGTGACGCGAACGTTTCCGCCATTGAAAACGCGCTGCGCGATTCGGTGCGGTTGGCGCGCCGCCAACCCGAGCGTGCTCGCGCGTGGGTTCGAGAACATGCCCAGGAGATGGCCGACGACGTCTGTGATCGGCACATCGCGCTCTATGTGAACGACTTCAGCGAAGACCTTGGCGACGTTGGCCGTGCGGCGATCGACGAACTTCTGGCCCGCGGCCGGGCTGCCGGTCTCTTGCCTGCTGGTGGCTCAGCTTTTCGAGAGGGTTCCGCATGAGCACGCCATTGCGATACGCACTGATCCTGACCGCAATCCTCGCTGTCTTGGCACTCGTGGGTGCCTTGCTGCGGTGGCGGATGGGACGACCGCTGCGCGGCTACCTGCAGGGTTGCGCTAGAGTTCTCGCGGGCATGTGCGTGATCGATGTCGGGCTTCGCTTCTTGATGTTGCCTGTGCTTGCCGCGCTGTTCTTCAGTGCCGTGACGATGGTGCTGGTATTGGTCGTTGGTCTTGTTCGGTGGTTGCTGCGCAAGCCACAGCGCCGCTTTTGGCGCATCGTCGGATGGAGTCATCTGGGCTTGTTCACGATCCACTTGTTCGTGACGTTCCCCGCCTTTCTTGGTTGGTTCGGCTCGCGCATGCTGAACTCACGCGGCTTGGAGCAGCTCTATGACGGCCCGCGGGTTGCGGCCGATGGCGAGTTCCTCATGCAGGGCTGGGATACGTTGCGAGCCGAACGCGACGCGAACAAGCCGTCGGTTGGCCAAGATATCGTCGACGCCGCGCGCCAGCGAGCGCGCAGCGTGCTGACCCCGGGCGGCGTGACCATTCGCACGTATCGTCTCGAAGCGAACGTCGAAGAGCCGGTTGCCGTCGCGGTCCTGGTGCACGGCTTGTTCCGTTCGTCGATGGAGTTGGAGCCGGTTGCCAACATGCTGCGCAATCGCGGCTGCGAGTGCTGGTTGGTTGATCAGCGCAATCACGGCCAAAGCTCGCGGGCGCCGTTTACTGGCGGCTTGCGCGAGAGTGATGACCTCGTTGCCGTCGTCGACTACGTGCGTTCGCAGCCGGGCCGCAAGGACACGCCGCTCGTGTTGTTTGGCGTCAGCCTCGGCACGATTGCGGTCAGCCTGGCTTTGCCCCGCATCGACAATGTAGCTGGCGTGATACTCGATGCTCCGATCGATGATCTGACTGCGGCGGCGCATCGCATGATGGCGTTCGATCGACCGGGGGATCGTCGCTCGGCGGCGTATCTCTACGAGCCGTGGCGTTCCCTGATCCTAACGTCGCTCGGGGTTTGGTCGAACTTTTCGACGACCGATGTCTCACCGATCGAAGTGCTCGCAACGTTGCCGCACGACTTACCAGTGCTGGTGGTCGGGGAAGAGCTCGACGATCGCGCGCCGCCAGAAACAGTGGCGAACCTCTACGAGCGCATGCCGCAGCACGAAGGCACGAAGGAATTGTGGCACGTTCCCAATGTTGGCCACGGCCGGGCCTTCTTGGAATTGCCGGCGGCGTTTGATGAAGCGTTGGGGCGGCTGCTCGGTCGGTTGCGAATTCAGAAGTGATCGCTGCCAGCAGTGAGTGCAGCCAGAAGAGGTCGCTGTGCGTCGCGCGTAGAGGCGGTCGCGCACGGGCATCCATGGGGCACAATCGTCCACGCATTGCCCTGCGCCTAGATCGTGTCGGCGTCGGGATCCTGCAGCGGAATCATCGCGATCGCGATCGACAGCAGCACCAAGGCGACGGCGAGTGATGGCAAGGCCTTGCCGTTCAACATCCAGGCAGTGATGGCGAGCAGGCAACCCGCTTCGATGATTGCCAGCGGGATGAGGCGCGACAGGAAGCGCGGTGTGCCGCGCTGATCCTTGTCGGCGGCTTCGGCTTTCTTGATCATCAGCATGCGCACCAGCACGGCGATGCCGGCGAGCACAATGCCGGCGGCGAGCGCGACGGTATCGAGCACTTCGATCGGTTCTTCGGCCAGCCCAACGCCATCGTTCATCTTCAGCAGGACGCCGGCGGCAATCGCGTACATCGCCATGCCGAAGACGAGCGCCATGCACACCATTCTCTGGCCGGCAAAAGGTATAATCACATTGCCATTCATTCGCGCATTCTAGAACAAGCCGCTGCCGGTCACGACCCCTAGCCAGAACGTAGTTGTCGTTCGAGTGCCGCGGCCAACTCGTGCTGTGGCCACGAAAGCGATGGCTTCATCGTGGCGAGATTGGTGTGCATCAGTGGGTGGTCGACGCGCGGCATCGGCAGGTCGACCCACTGGCGTACGTGCTGGATCGCAATGATCTCGACCGGGAACACCCGGCACGCTGGGTCGTCGTAGCTTTTGCCGGCGCTGCGCGCTTCGCTCAGATGCCAATCCAGCAGATCGACCATCGCGCGGCCGAGTAGTCGTTGATCGCCCTTCCAATGCAGCATGACCTCTTCGAATGGCCCGAGGCGCGACGACATATTGGGCCTTCGTCCGGCGCGCAGTGCCAGCAGTTCGCGCGTGAAGAATGCGACGCTGTCCTTCTCGCTGAATGCGATGTCCGGCAGGGACATCATGAACTCGTAGAGCGGCTCCGCGCCTGGGTCGTGCAACGCCAGGCCCAGCAACGAAGTCCAGGCGCCGTGCAGCAACGAGAATGGCAGGCGCGACTTGTTGCCGCGGCGCGGTCCGGTGTATTGGCTGTTGCGCGCCAGCAGGGCCGTGCGCCGCAGCGTCTGGCCTTGGCGCGCCTCGTCAAAGCCCTCGCTCTCACCGTTGAGCACCCGCAGCATGCCGTTGCCGAGGTGCCAGGAGCCGAGCATCCAGGCCGCGACGTTGGCCTGCGTGCGTCGGGTCGGGTCGCGGAGCACGCGCCGCAACTGGGCCTCCTGCTCGTCGCACAGGAACTTTTGGTTGCCGGCGCGGGTGGCCCATTCGTGGAGGCCGCGGTGCAGAGACGTCAGGGTTGCGAGGGACATGTGGAGTGCGGCGAAGAGTAGCCTTCGTTTGCGTCTACGGGAAACGTAGAGTCCGCGCGTGGACGTGCTGCTCTGGGTGCTCTTTGGTCTGCTGCCCGCGATTGCCGCGATGCTGTTCTTCGTCGGCGTCGGTGGGCCACGCTGGCTCGCCTTGGCATTGGCAGTGGCCGTCTGTGTGCCCTTCGGCATGGCCGATGGCTGGCCGAATTGGTTCTGGCGACTCGATCTGATGCACGGCGAGTCGCGGCCGGCACTTTGGTGGACCCTGCTGCTCGGCGGCTTGCTGGGCACCATGCACGACTTCAAGTCGCTGCCGCGCATCATCAACTTCGGCCTCGAAATCGGGCTGGTGCTGATGCTGCCGTGGTTGCTGTCGGCTCCGTTGCGCAAGGCGTTGAGCTTTGAGGCGTGCCTTGTGTATTTGGCAGCCGGTTGGCTGTTGATGGCGGGGTTGTGGTTGGGACTGCGGCGTTCGGCGCAGGCTCAGCCTGGCCTGCCAGTGCCGTTGGCGATGACGATCGCGCTTGCGGTCGATACGTGGCTGTTGCGCGAGAACGCTGGTGGCCCCGATTGGCAACTCGCGGGAGTCGCCGCGGTGGCGCTTGGATTCGCCGTGATCACGACGCTCTGGCGACGGCCGTTTGTCTGCGGTGCGGGTGCCGCGCTGACGATCACGCTGTTGCACACCGGCTTGCTGGTCTGCGGCCGCAGCGAACAAGAACTGCTGCGCTTGCCGTTCGTGCTGGCGTGGATCGCGCCGTTGTCGATGTGGCTCGTGGTCGTGCCGTGGTTTGCGAAACAGCGAGGCGTCGGCGCCTGCCTCGCGATTCTGTTGGTCGCGACGTGTGGTGGCTTCGCAGTTTGGCTGTCGGCGGGTGCCTAGAGCCGCTGCCTCTTGGATTGCTTGCGCGGGTCCTTGTGGTCGCGTGGCGGGTCCGCAGCCTTGGCGGCCGAGGAATCGTTGCGGTCGGTCTTGTTGCCATGGCACATCCCGATCACCGCCAGCATCATCGCAGAAGTAGTCATCGCGTCTCGCTTCCCAGATTTGGGCCACAGATGCGAAGCCTGTCGTTTCGCGATCAATGGTTGCACCCGTTGCCAGTGTGCGGTGCGAACGCTTGCTGGCAGGGTGCGCACTTGGAACGCGCCGAGCCAGGCATGAAGTGGGGCCGCCAGTGCATCGTCCGGCCAGCATTGCGCGAGCGTTAGTTCCGGCGGGTACTGCGCGCCGGCGGCGAGTTCGACGCAATGTCGAGCGGCGGCGTGCAACCGCAACGTTTGGCCCGTTGTCGTTGCCGTCGTCGTCGGGGTTGCCGCGGCGCCGCGTTTGGCCAACGCGAGCACCTGTTGCAGCAGGCGGGGCTGGTTCGCTTGCTTGAGCGATTGTGCCAGCAGCGCGAGCAGTGCGGTCTCTTCGGTGGTCGGAGGTCTGGCGTCGCGTTCGGCGAACTTGGGCAGCCACGACTTGATGCTGCCCTCGATGAAGCGGTTGAGCAGCTTGTATTCGCTCTCCACGCCGATGCGCGTGAATGCCAGGGCCATCAGTACGCCGTCTGCGCGGTCAAGGCGCGGCGCGTTGATGTTGTCGGTCAGGGCAGTTTGCTGCCGGGTCAGCCAGACGATCAGCTTCTTGAGTTCCGTCTTGTGATGGCCATAGCGCATGTTGGAACCCATGCCGCTGAGGGCGAGTGCCTGCCATGCTGCCGTGGCGATGTCGCGGTCCTGGTTGGGCGTATCCGCGATGACCACGGCCAGCGTCAGGACCGTGCTGTGCAATTCTGGGACGTAACTGCCGAGTGCTGTCCGTGGCAGGGCCAGACTGTGCACGTGCGCATCGACTTGCGCGCTCGCAACGGAGGTTCGCCCGGCAAGGCACGCGATCAGGGGCAAGGTCAGGCGCAGCATGGTTTTCGTCTCAACGTTTTATCGGGTGGATTGCCAGTCGGGTGATTGCAGCGCGGCTTTGCGGCAGGATGTCGGTTGGTTCCTTGTGCGTCTGGCACGAGTCCCGACAATCGTTCATCCTATCGTGCCCATGCCCCGCTGGATCCTTGTCTGTTGGTTTGCCACCTCGCTCGCTGCCCAGCAGCAGGAGCACTGGTCCTATCAGCCCCTTCTCGGGCAAAACGCTGCGCCTATCGAGGCTGCCGCGGTGGCGGCAGGCGGCTGGGCGAAGTCGCCGCTCGATGTCTATGCGCTGCGGGCGATGAAGGCTCATGGCTTGCAGCCATCGCCGCGGGCCGATGCCGCCACCTGGCTACGTCGTGTGACGTTGGATTTGACCGGCTTGCCGCCAACGACCGCGGACCTCAATGCGTTGCTGCAGGATCAGTCGCCCGGCGCGCGCGAACGCGTTGTCGACCGCTTGCTGGCGTCGGATGCCTACGCCGAGCGATGGACTTCGTGGTGGCTCGACCTGGCGCGCTATGCCGACAGTCAGGGCTATGAGAAGGACTCGTTGCGGCGCAGCATGTGGCGCTACCGCGATTGGGTGATCGAAGCGTTCCGCAGCGACATGCCGTTCGATCAGTTCACGATTGAGCAGTTGGCTGGTGACCTGTTGCCGGACGCGACCGTCGAACAGCGATTGGCGACGGCCTTCCATCGCCAGACCATGTGCAACACGGAGGGCGGCACCGACAACGAAGAGTTTCGGGTTGCGGCCGTCGTCGACCGAGTCGATACCACGATGTCGGTTTGGATGGGGTCGACGCTCGGGTGTGCGCAGTGCCACGATCACAAATACGACCCGTTCTCTCAGCAGGAGTTCTTTGAGCTGTTTGCGTTTTTCGACCAGACCGAGGACGCCGATCGCGACAACGATGAACCGACGATGCGCGCGCCGACCTTGGCGGATCAAGCTGCGGTCAAGGCGATCGAGCTAGAACTGAGTGAGGCGCGCAACGAACTCGAGAAGCGTGCCGATGTCGTGCCCACGATGTCATACTGGCACCTGTTGGGTCCGATCAAGGGCAAGGATTTTCACGACGCGCGGCAACGCAAGTTCGCGCCCGAGCGAGAGGGTGTGCTGTTGCAGGAAGAGCAAGAGGGGCAACAGTGGCAACCGCGCAAGGACTTTGTCGACGGCAAGGTGCACACGTGGCAAGGCAGCAACAGCGCGTTCTACTTGCATCGCACACTGATCAGTGAGGCCGCCGGCAAAGTGGTGCTGTCGCTCGGAAGCGATGATGCGATCGCCGTGTGGTGGAACGGCAAGCAGTTGCTGCACAAGAACGTCTCGCGCGGCGCGGCTGCTGGGCAAGAGATGCTGACGGTCGATCTGAAGGCCGGCGACAACGAGCTGCTGCTGAAGGTCACCAACGGTGGCAGTGTCGGAGGCTTCTACTTTCAACTGTGGGGGGCTGGCGAAGGCGAGCTGCGCAAGCGCATCCAAAAACTCGAGCAGGACTTCGACGCGCGGCTTGGGCCGAAGGTGCCGATCTTACGCGACTTGCCAGTCGACCAGCGTCGCACCACGCGCATCCACGTTCGCGGTAGCTTCTTGGATCAAGGCAAGCAAGTGCATGCGGCGACGCCGGCGGTGTGGCCTGCGATGCCGAAAGATGCGCCCCGCAATCGGCTCGGGCTGGCGCGCTGGTTGATGTCGCCGGACAATCCGCTGACTTCGCGGGTGCTGAGCAATCGCATTTGGAGCGAGCTGTTTGGGCAAGGCATCGTGCCGACGCTCGAAGACTTTGGTTCGCAAGGCGACCAGCCGTCGCATCCCGAATTGCTCGACTGGCTGGCTGGCGAGTTCCTCGGGTCGGGTTGGTCGATGCGGCACTTGCTGCGCACGATCGTCTTGTCGGAGACCTATTCGCAGAGCTCGATACAAACCGCGCAACACCGCGAGCTGGATCCTAACAACCAGTGGTTGTCGCGTGGACCGTCGTTCCGATTGTCGGCCGAGCAATTGCGCGACCAGGCGCTTGCCGTTTCTGGCCTGCTGCACGAGCAACTCGGTGGCGACAGTGTCATGCCGCCGCAGCCGGATGGCATTTGGCGGCAGATCTACAGCGGTGCCAAGTGGCAGGATGCGACCGGCAAGGATCGCTTCCGCCGCGCGCTCTACACCTTCTGGCGGCGCACGAGCCCACATCCGGCGATGTTGATGTTCGATGCGCAGAGTCGCGAAGCGTGTGTGCTGCGGCGTCGCCGCACCAACACGCCGCTGCAGGCGTTGGTGTTGTGGAACGACCCGCAGTTCCACGAGCCAGCGCTGGAGCTTGGTCGTCGGGCCATGGCAGTGGCACAAGGCGATGCCCAAGATGGCATCGATTGGTTGTGGCGCCGGTGCTTGCTGCGCGAACCGAGCACCCTGGAGGCCTCGCGGGTGCTGGCGTTGCTCAAGGACGAGCAAGCGCGTGGCCTCGCCGACGAGGATGCTTGGGGCATGGTGGCGAGTGTTGTGATTTGTCTCGATGAGTTTGTGACCAAGCGATGAACCACCTTCCACATCAGGCTCTGCAAGATCTCTGCCGCCGCCGCTTCCTCGGTGGCTCGGCGTTGTCGCTTGGCTCGATTGCGATGCACAAGTTGCTGCAGGGGGATGGCCAGAAGTCGCAAGATCCGCCGTTCGCTCCGCGTGCCAAGAACGTCATCTACATGCACATGGAGGGCGCGCCGCCGACGCTCGACATGTTCGATCGCAAGCCAATGCTCGATCGCTTCGACGGCGAGAAGTGCCCCGAGGAGTTGATGAACAAGGAGCGCTTCGCGTTCATCAAGGGCCACCCGAAGATGCTTGGCCACAAACACGGTTGGATTCGCGCCAGCAACGGTATCGAGATGTGTGAGCTGTTCCCGCACCTGGCGCAGCAGATGTGCGATGTGACGTTGGTGCGTTCGATGTTCACCGATCAGTTCAACCACGCACCGGCCGAGCACTTGATGTTCGCCGGGGCGCCGCGGCCAGGGCGACCATCGATGGGCGCTTGGATGTCGTACGGACTGGGCAGCGAGAACCATGACTTGCCGGCGTTTGTGGTCATGGTCAGCGGCGGTTCGTTGCCGAGCGCCGGCAAGGCGCTGTGGAGCGCTGGCTTCCTGCCGTCTTTGCACCAAGGCGTCGAGTTCCGTTCTGCCGGCGAGCCCGTTCTCTACCTCGAAAACCCACCCGGCTATGATCGCGCGCGGCGTCGCCGTTCGCTCGATGCGTTGAACGATCTCAACCGTATCCACGAAGCGCGCGCCGGGGACCCGGAGACGACGACGCGCATTGCCCAAGCCGAACTGGCGTTCCGCATGCAGGCCTCGGTGCCCGAGGCCGTCGACATCCAGAGCGAAACCCAAGAGGTGCACGACCTCTATGGCACAACACCCGGCAAGGCTTCGTTTGCGAACAACTGCTTGTTGGCACGTCGACTGGTCGAGCGCGGCGTTCGCTTTGTGCAGCTGTTCGATTCAGGTTGGGATATCCACGGCACCAGCCCGGGCGATGATTTGATGACCAAGTTCCCGAGCCAGGCCAAACGCGTTGACCGGCCGTTGGCAGCACTGCTGATCGACCTGCGGCGGCGCGGGTTGCTCGATGACACGTTGTTGGTGTGGGGCGGTGAGTTCGGCCGCACGCCGATGAACGAGGCGCGCAACGGCAGCAAGTACTTCGGCCGCGACCATCACCCGCACTGCTTCTCGATGTTGATGGCCGGTGGTGGTGTCAAGCGCGGTGCGGTGATTGGCGCGACCGACGAACTCGGCCACGTGATCGTCGACAACCCGATCCACGTGCACGATCTGCAGGCGACGATCCTGCACTTGTGCGGCATCGACCACGAGAAGTTGACCTACAAGTTCCAAGGACGACCGTTCCGGTTGACGGATGTGCACGGCAAGGTGCGCAAGGAACTGCTTGCGTGAGGTGGCGCGTGGTCGCTGCGATGTTGTGCGGGGCGGCGGCCAGCTGACGGAGCAACGCGTGGTGTTGGTCGCCTGCAATGAAGGTGGCGATGTTGGCGAGGCCGTTTGCGTCGACCTCGCGGCCAAGCTCATGCGCTGGCCAGTTCGCTGATCGCTCGCCGCAGGTTGGCCCGCGCCGCGGCCTCGAGTGTCTCGCCCCACGGCGTGAAGAACAGGCGGTCTCGTTCGAGCAGCCCTACGAAGAACTTGCGCCGCCCAGCTGCGAAGTCCGCGTCGGGCACATGTGCGTATTCGGCACGAATCGCCTGGGTGTTGGTCTCGAATGCCGGCCAGGAAACGGCCAGCGACATCAGGTCGAGATCGAGCACCGCGCGCGCCTGCGGCGTCGACGGCATGTGGCCACGGGTATCGAGCACGATGCGCCCGACGCGTTCGATCGCCTCGACTTCCCAGCCGCTTTTGGCGAGCCATTTGCTAGCCAGGCGGGCGCTCTTTTGCTCGTTCTGGTCGCTCTTCGGGTCATACACCGCATCGTGGAACCAGATCGCCATGACCTGTTCGTCATCGAGCGGAAACTGCCGCCCTTGATGCAGCATCGCCGCCACGTGTTCGAGCGTGTGGTAGTGCCGATGCGATTCCTGATAGCGGCGCGTAAGGTCCAGCAGCAGGGAAGTTGTCACCTGGGTCAGGGTAACCCAGGTCTACGCCGAAATCGCTATGGCTCAGGCCGCGGTTGTATCGCACGATATAGGTGGATGCCGTTCAAGCTGTCTCACCTGCGCGTCGCATCGCTGACGGAAGCGATGTCGTATCTGCTGCTGTTGGTTGTCGCGATGCCACTCAAATACATGGCGGGGATCGCGTTGGGGGTGCAGGTCATCGGGATGATCCACGGTGTGCTGTTCCTGGTTTTGATCTGGCTGCTGGTTCGAGCGGGTTTTGAGACTACGTGGCCCAAGTCCCGGTTATGGCTGCTGGCACTGGCGTCCCTGGTGCCGTTGATGCCGTATTTCTTGGATCGCTCGGTGCGCGGATGGATTGCGGAGTCTGCAGAAGGGTGAGACTACGTGCCTGGCCGGTCTTCGCTGTCGCGATGACGGCGGTTGCCGCGTCTGCGCAAGAGCGACCGAGTCGAATGGTCGAGGCGGTGGCCGCGTCAAAGGAAAGGCAGCAAGACCCCGCGAGCGACCCGACCAGTCGCGCTCGCTTGAAGGCGGTCATCGATGCGGGGCACGCGTGGTTGAAGAAGCATCAAGAGAAGGACGGGCACTTCAGTGCTTCGACGTTCTTGGTGCACGATCCGCGCGGCAAGGCGTGTGACGGTCCCGGAAAGCCTGACCAGGATGTGTTCGTGACGGCGCTGGTTGCGACGGCGTGGTGCGGCATGGGGTGGTTGCCTGATGCCGCGCGGACGCATGAGTTCCAGTGCCGCGCGATGGACTGGCTGGAAACACAGGTTCGGGCGAATGGCGTCGTCGGGGTGCCAGGCAGTCGCACGCTCGTGCGCGATACGGCGATTGGCATGACGGTGTTGTACCGAGCCATGAAGCGCCGTCCGGAGCGCGCCAAGGTGGACTTCCAAGCGGCTTCGACTTGGCTATTGGCGCAACGGCTCCCGTCGGGGTTCTGGCAGCCCGGTGCCAAGTTGGATGCGGGCCGAACGCAGGGCGAGCTCGGGGCCGATTGGTTGACGACTTGCAAGGCCGTGCAGTTTCTGACGGAGTCGCGGCTATCGCCGGTGTCCTGGCTTGCGTTGCAGGGCTTCGTCGATCTGCAGTCCGATAGGACGCCGGGTGCCGCGTTGGGTGGCGGCGCCTACTTGGCTGCGTGGTACGTTCGCGATCCCAGTCGGCGCACCGCGTTCTGCAAGAAGTCACTTGCGAGGCTGCCAACCAAGCACACGCGCGCCGACAAGGTCGACTACTACTCCTGGTATGGCACGACCCAGGCGATGCAGTTTGAGTCCAAAGTCGATTGGCAGACCTGGTGGCACGCGTTGACTGTCACCGCGGTCGGCATGCAGCGCACCGACGGATCGTATGCCGGTTCGTGGGATCCGCTCGACGTTCGCGGCCTCGACGGCGGCCGTATCTATGCGACCGCGACGATGCTGCTCGCGCTGGAAGTCATCTGGCGCAAGCAGTATCGCGGCAAGTAGCGCGCCGTAGCGATCTACTTGTTCTGCTTTTTCAAGAACGCAATCAGGTCGCGCAGTTGCCGCTTCGATAGCGAGGCGCCCATCATCGGCATGGCGCTGTCCTTGCTTGGCGAACGTGACTGGATCTTGTCCCACGCGAGCTGATGCGATTTGCCGTCGATGTCGACGAGCGTGACCGCGCCATCTTGATCTTTGGTGATGACGCCGGCGAACAGCGCGCCGCCCTTCATCTCGACCGTGGTCGTGCCGAAGCCTTCGGCAATGGTCGCGCTCGGTTGGATCAGCGATTCGAGCAGCTTGTCCGGCTGTAGGCGCTTGCCGACGCCGTTCAGGATCGGGCCAGCATTGCCGCCCTGGTTGTTCAAGGTGTGACAACGTGTGCAGCGCGTCGCCTCAAAGTCGTGGAAGACCTTGCGGCCAGCGTTCGAGTTGCCGCCATCGATGCACATGCCATAAGGACCGAGGGGGCCTTGCAGTTGCGCGGCCGTTTCGTAGGCCGTTACCAGTGGCTTCAGTGCATCGTGTTTGTTGGCAGCTTCGAGGATGTCGAGCACGACGCCCTTCTGCACCTTGTCGTTGCCACTGTTGATGCGCTGCATCCAGGTGCGCAGCAGCTCGGTTGCCGACGCGTGCTTGAGGTTGCCGAGCGCTTCGCATGCAGCTTGTTTCTCGCCGAGCGATGCGTTGTCGAGCAGCGAGCCCAGCACCGGCACCGCCTTTTCGGGCGACGTGTGCGATAGCAGCGCGACGGCGCGTTTGCGCAGGGCAACCGGAGCAT
>CAXBFC010000037.1:0-28805 GCA_963974725.1 uncultured bacterium
TCTGGCCAGTTTTCGCACGGTTGCGCGCGCACGACGCGAACCTCTGCCTTCAGGTCCTCGAGCAGCGTCGCATCCTCAGGATCAAACAAGCCGCGATGCGTGGCGATAGCGCGCGTGACCACGGTGCAACGTACGCCGAGACTCGCCAGGTGACGCGCAAACGACAGCGGGCGTTGGCAACCTGGGCCCCCATCAGGTGGGAAGTAGTAGGCAAGCAGCAGAACGTGCACACTTCGACTGTTGCCCAAACGGCTGGCGCGCGCAATGGCGCACACGCTGGTGCACACGCTGGTGCACATGATGGCGCACACAATGGACCGAAGCCTCACAAGTGCTGCGCAATGCCTTGCTCGGCATCGCTGATACTGGCAACTGATCCAATCACTTCATCATGCGCACGATCTGCTCACGTATGGACTTCATGAGTCCGGGGCGGTCTACGTCGACCTAGTCGCCTGCCTTTGGCGGCGAGGCGTTGCCGTTGGTCATCTCTCAGTCGCGGCCGCCGATCGCCGAGTTGCTCCTTGCGCACGCGGATCTCTGCCGCTGGGGCGTCGATGACTTGTGCTTGTTCTCGGTGCATCCATGCCGCAAACGTGGCGAGCAGGAACTGCAGCGCGTCCCGAACATTCATGTGCAAGGTCGTCGGCGAACTAGCCGCCGTATCCAACGGACCGTGAGTCTCATCGCCGCGGGAATGTGACTCGGTCAAACTGCGTCGCGGCTTGCCCGTTCTGACATTGTCGCTGGACCGTTTCGCGGAGCTGCACCAGCAGGGGATCTTGGATAGGGGGATGGGGCAGGTATCGCGGTGATTCTGGCCTGCTACAGTAGGGTCATGATGCGCATACTCATGGTCCTTCTCCTCGGCTCCTGGTGCTTGTTGGGCGCTCAAGAATGTGTCGAGATTGGTCCTGAGCCTGGCGCCGGCCCTGGTGGAGGGTGGTTGCCGCGAATCAGTTCGACTGGGGCAGCTGTGCATTGGCGCAAGCAGGTCCTGATTCCAGATGTTTGGTTCGCAAACGTGCCGATGTTGATTCGCGATGTGGCGGTCGGAAACGAGTATGGCTGGCTGGCAATGGAATACGCCCAGCTTGAGGTTCGCATGGGCCACACGTCAGTCCAGACGCTCGACTACATGTTCGCGAACAACATCACCTCCCCAATGCAGTTGGTGCTCGATGTCGATGACCACCGAGTCATGTTCGGTCCGGGGCCAATGTGGTGTGCGTTGGGTTTGCAGGATGCGTTTCAGTTCGTGCCGGGGCAAGGAAACCTGTTGATCGACTTTCGCATCGTTGGCTCGACGATGGTCGGCGGCTCTGTGAGTCACTCCTGGTCGAAGGCTACCTTGTCGACAGACTATGATGTCGCTGTCTCGCAGTTCAGCACATCACCGCCACTGACGAGTAGTGGTGAATCCAAGGTGGCGCTGCGCCTTTGCGCGGATCGAGCTTGGACAAACGTCTTCGGTAGCGGGTGCGGCGGCGCGGCTGCACCAATCCTTGGGTTGAGCGGAGATCCGAGGTTGGGTGGCTCGGTCGGTTTCTGGCTAAGCAATGCAGGTGCCGGGTTGCCGGCTGCTCTTGCGTTCGGCTCAGACAACTCGCCGCCGTTTCCTTTTGATCTCGGCTTGGCGGGCGCGCCAGGTTGCCGCCAATACTTCGGGGTCAGCTCGCTCGTTGGGGTTGTGGCGAACGCCAGCGGGTTTGGATCCCATTTCGTCCAAGTGCCGGTTAATCAGGCTCTGGTCGGGGCCGTTGTCTTCGGCCAATACGCTGCTCTCGCGCCGGGAGCGAACTCTCTGGGGCTGCGAACGTCCGCCTACGGCCGGATCCAAGTCGGTTTGTAACTCGTGGTCAGAGGTGGCTCGGACTGCGCCAACCCCGAGTTGGCACCGGCGTGTGCGCCGCCAGGTGGTACGGCGCGTGCGCCGCCAGGTGGTCCGGCGCGTGCGCCGCCAGGTGGTTCCGAGCAGCAATCCTTGCAGTTCGGTTGGTGAGCAGGGGTGGTTTGGGGAGCGATGGGTGAGCCTACGACGGTCTGGCAGGTCGTGATGGGGGAGCGATGTGTCTGGCGGCGGAGAACGCATTCCCGTAGCGACCAGCTACGACGGACAGGGCCGGATCTCGCTCACGGTACCTGGAGCGTACGTCGACCACGCCAACTACCCGCTCACGGTCGACCCTGCGGTCGGCCCGGTGTTCTTGCCGTCGGGAACGCCTTACGACGACAACGCCCCGGACGTTGCGCATGATCCCAGCAACGGTCGCTACATGATCGTGTGGCAGCGTACGTTCTCGCCGACAGCGTGCAGATTCGCGGTCGCATCTTCGACGACTCAGGTGTCGCCGTTTCGCCCCTGCTCTACATCACATCGACAGGCCGAAATGAGCGACCTTCGGTGGCTTGGGTTCGCGCCGCGCATGCCTACGCGATCGTCTGGGAGGCAGGCCACCGCATCTGTGGCTTACTCCATGATGAGATCACTGGAGTTGCGGTGACGCCGCTCAAGACAATCTCCCAGGCACCGATCAACGGACGCGATCAACGTGCAGACATCGTTGCGGTCTACGGTCTCGGAACGGTTGTTGTCTGGGATTGCACGGACCCCGGTCAGAACGAACTCAGCCGCATCGTAGCCCGGGCACAGGAATGGAGCGGACCGTTTGCACCGATCGGCTTGGAGGTCGAGATCGAATCCATTCCTGGCGGCTCGGGATACTTGCGCGCTCCGAAGTTGACGCAGTCGGGCGAACCCGACCCGGCAACCCCTCATTCGACTTGGCCCTTCGAATCGTGTGGGAGCGCTTCTGGCAGATCCCAGCTCCCGGCGACACCGACATCCATCACGCCGTGGTGCTCGTCTCGTTCGTGCTCTCTCCGGCAACGATAATCCAACAGCCGGCGACTGCCGTTCCGGGGGCGAGCGACATCGGGCCCAATGAAGTCACGCCATCAATTGCACGCATCAAGATCGCTCGTTGGTTGCGTGGCGCGGCGACGACGACGTGCTCGTCACCATCTTCCCATCAACGGCGATGACTCCGGTGGTCGGCACGTTCCCGATCAGCGCTACCGCAGATATCGAGAGCATGCCCGCGGTTGCTGGTGGTGCCTGTGAGTTCACGGTCGCCTCTGGACAGGCCCCTGCGAACGCTCCAAATAGCGTCAACATTCGCGCCGCCCGGGTATTGCCGGACGGCTCCGTGCCAGTCACGCATCGCCCTGTCGATGTCGGCAACGGACCGATCCAGGGAGGCCTGCAGGTAGCCTCGGCGCTTGCCTTGAACTCGACGCATCCCTCAAACCCGGTCCAAAATGAAGTGAACACGGCGCTGCTGGTCTGGTGGCGAACGACGGGCCCAGTCGGCCCCAACACCAACGACGTGCGCGCCAGGTTCTTCAAGCCGGTCGCCCCGTCCGTGACTCCGTTTAGCTCGGCCTGCTTTGGACCAGGCGGTTCCCTGCCGCAGATCGGGACCATGAACGGGCCGTCGATCCCTGGCAATTTCACGTTCCGCGTCACGATCGACAACGGGCCAGCCAACTCGATCGCGTTCTTGCTGATCAGCCACAACCTGACAACGACCAGCATCCCCGGCGCCCCAGGCTGCGATCTCTACGTGGGCTTCCCCCTGCTCAATGCCCTGCCGGCCGTGGTCGTCGGCAATGGTTCGGGCAGCCACTTCGTGCCGATACCGTGCAGCGTGCCGCACGGAACGACCCTGGCCTTCCAATGGATCGTCTACACGCCCGGATGGAACCCGGTTGAGTTTGTCGCCAGCGACGACCTCGACATCTACTGGTCCCATTTGTGATTCAGGCGCGTTGCGGTTGGGATCCCGGTGCAGAATATGCCACACCAAGAGTCCAGCGATTGATGTGGGCGGTCGCGGCTGCTTGTTGCCTTGGAGTTCGCGGAAGATGCGGTTCTCTTCAAACAGGTACGCGATCAGGCGCGAATGGTCACGGTTGACGAAGCCTGCGAACGTTTCCCGCTCTGCACACGCAAGAAGGATCAAAAAAGAGGTACGTTGGTGGGGTTTCGGTCGGTTACGCGATGTGACCCACTTCTTCCCTTCTCATATGACCAGATCCCCGCAGTTTGATTTGCGCGAGGTGGACCCTGAGTCGTTCGTGCGCGAGCACCAGGCTGGTGTCTGGCGTTACTTGAGGCTGCTCGGAGCATCGGGTGCCGACGCCGAGGATCTACTGCAAGAGACACTGCTGGCGTTCTTGCGCAAGTCGAGCAATGGCGGGGACCCGCAGCCCTTGCTGCGCACGATTGCGCGTGGCTTGTGGATTGATCGGCAGCGCTGGTTGGCGCGGCGCCGGGCCGTCGAATGGGCCGAGCAGCTTGATGCTGCGCTGGTCGGGGCACCGTCGGACCCGCACCTCGAGGGGTGGCTTGACGCACTGGCCGCATGTCGCGAACAGCTTGGCGAACGGGCGCAGCGCGCGCTGACGCTTGCGTATTGCGAAGGGCTTGGTCGGAAGGAAGTGGCGAGCGAGTTGGGCGTGGCGCCCAACACCGCGCGCAACCTGTTGGCGCAAGCGCGACAGGTTTTGCGCACCTGCATTGAGGCCCGGATGACGGACGGAGAACGGTGATGACGACCAACCAAGAAGAACGTGACGATCTGTTTGCTGCCCGCGTGAGCCTGGGACTGCGCGAACTGGATGGGGTCGAGCGTGCGCCCGACGTTGCGGAGACGGTTTCACGGCGGCTTGCAGATCATCAGGCCAACCCAACAGCGAATCGATGGCGCGTATCGCGGTTGGCAATCGCGGCGGCCCTGCTGGGTATTGCCGTGACGGCAACGCTGTTGGTCGAGGCTGCTCGGGGCGACGGCCCCGGTTCTGCCCCGGCTGTCGCGCAGGATCCGCAGGGATCGTGGCGCTTGGAATACGAACTGCCCGTTGACGAACTGCAGCGCTCCGTAGAGGCCAAACAGGGGAAGAGCAAGGAGCAGCTGCTTCAGGACTGTGTGGCTTGTGTCAGCAAACGTCTCGGGACGAGCGCGGTTGTGCGGCGACATGGGGCCTCTGGCTTCACCGTGGAGCTTGACTACGCTTCCCGAAAGAAGGTCGCCGAGGTGCGGGGTCTGGTCGAGGCATCTGGGCGCGTGGAGATGCGCATGCTTGCCGATGCGGACTACCAGGAGAATGGAGTTCGGTTCGACATCGACAAGGAGCGCAAGCAGCTACAGGCTTGGCTCGATGCTGGTGGGCGCGCACGTCTGCTGCGCGATGGTGCGGCAATTCGCGACTACCAGGCGATCAGCCGGCAGCTGCAGTGGTTCGTGCGGCGCTTGCACCCGGACCCCAGGCGGCCCAACCGCTGGCAGTCTCGCTTTGGCCCCGAGGGCAATCGTGCGGTGTTCGTCAACGACGAATCGGATTGGAGCGGAGGCGTCATCCCAGCGCATATGCAGGCCAAGCCCCTCGCCGAGCAGCAGCTGCTGAAGCTGGTGCCGGTCAACATGCACGAGGAACACTTCACGGGGCGGGATCTCGATCCAACCGGCAGCAAGGTGGTCGAGACACAGAATCTGTTCGGCTTTCATTACCGCCTGCGCAAGCCCAGAGCTGCGGCGTATGCCCAATGGACGGCGAAGCACATTCAGAAAACGTCTGCCATTATCTGGGATGGCGAGGTGATCCAAACGCCAACCTTCGTGTCCAGGATTCCGGGGCAAGGCATGATCGACGGCATGACTCGCGAGCAGGCCGAGCGCATGCTGGCCGCATTGACCGGGCAATTGCCGGTGATGCCGCGCCTGCTGCGGCAGGCAGCGGGCCCTTCGGCCACCGGCAGGTAGGCGCAGGGCGTTCGATCATGAGCTCTTCGTAGGCGTGCGCCTTGTCCCGGGCAACTTGGCCGTGCCAGGTTCGCATGGATGCCATGGATGGGATGTGTTGCCGGCTCGTCGTTCGCGTCGCGGGTTTCTGCGTCGAGGCCTTCCGGAGTATTTGCTGCTACTTGATCAGTTCGCGCAGGCGCGCAACCTGGGGGGCCTGGAGTTCGAACTTGAGCTTGAGGTCTTTGTTCTCGGCGATCTCCACGACGTGCTCGCTGACGTGGGCGGTCGAACTGCGACTGCCGTTGCGTTGCGGGATCGTCACCAGGAGATACATGCGGTACTTGCCGCGCGCTGGCATTGGCAGGGACACCGTGTCGTTCGCTGGCAGGAGCTGTCGAGGGCCGGCGAAGCGCTCCCGCACTTCATCGCGGAGCCAGACCTCGAGATGGGTCCGTGGCACATCCGCAGGCAGGCCAACAACCTCGATCTGCACGCGCTTTGCCTGCTCGAGCGTGACTACGAGCCCATCCGGCCAGTCAGAGCAGCGCACCGTGCGTTTGCCTGGCATCTCGACCGTGCCAACGGTCTTGATCGTGCGTGCGAGGTAGAGGGTCGCGTTACCCGCCCCGTCGGTGCTGCGAACTGAGCCAGGAAGCATGATGGTGGCACCGGCGATCGGTACGGATTGTTCGTCGACTACGTGCACAACGACCTTGCGCATGTGCTTCATGTAGTCCAACGTTTGCAGTCGTGGGTCGAGACACGGGCCGTCACCCGGTACGACGAGCTGATCCAGCACGACGAACTTGCCATGGTCTGGCGCCGCCGCAAGCAGCTCGTAGGTGCCCGCACGCAGCTTGGAGAATGTGATCTCCGTACCGCCGTCGGGCAGTGCTTTGGCCCGCGGGAGCCGGCCGACTCCGAATCGGCCTTGCAACTGCAACACGCGATGGGCATTCCTTGGGTCGTGCTTGCTGGTGAGCCGCACGACGACGCTACCGTTTGTGGCGACGGGTTTGTGCGCCGAGGGAGCCCGCGGTTTGATGGTCAGCGTCACGTCTCCGGCGACACCGCGGCCCCATTCGCTGGCTAGTTGACCGTGCCGCGCTCTGGCGAAGAGTTGCAGGGGCACACCTTTGGCATCGCGCAGGAGCGGCCCCGAACTGACAAACCGACCGTTGGCATCGGTGACCTTGACGTAGCCGCGATTCGACTTGTCGGTGGCCGAAATCACGACTCGCACGTTCGCGACCGGCTTGCCTGACGCGTCGAGAACACGGCCGCTCAGTTGTGGTTCGTGGGCGGTCAGCGCGAACTCACCGAGGTCGATAGCAGTCGTGCGCAGCGAGTGATCGCATGCGTGTGAGGCTGAGTAGTTCGCACAGTCGACATCGATTCGAAGCAGTCGTGTGCCCGTGATGGCCCGACCAAGGTCGATCACGAATGCGCCTTGGCCCTTGCGGGACGCGAATGATTCTTCTTCGCCAGCATCGGTAGTCAGGCGCACCCGCACCGAACTGCGCACGTTGTCGCCGTCAAAGCCGCGGCAACGCATGGTCATCACCGGCCCAAGATCTATGTCGACGTCGCGAACTTCGCCGGCGGTCGTTGGCCCGGCGAAGGCGAGGCGTTCGCTGCCACCAAACTGTGAATACGAAGTCATTTCGATGCCCAGTGCCACATAGGGATAGAGCACGCCCGCTGCGTTCTTGGCAGTGGCGTGGACCGGAGCATTCAGGTGTGCGTAGGCTGTTGGGTGTTGGAACTGCTGCGCCGAGACGGCGCCAGCTTGGCGCACGCCGCCGCGCAGCCGACGCAAGCGGAGCGCGCCGTGTGGTGGCACAGTCATCGTTACACCACGCCGTCCAGCAAGCGATTCGGCCACCGTGGGAAACGCATCTCTCGGCCCGACCCATCCCGCTGGGCAGATCACGGCGCGGGCCTTGAAGTCGGCGGTGATCCCAAGCATGGCACGGCCTGTCTTGTCGGTGATCGCAACCACCATGTCCTTGCCGGCGGCGTGAAGCGCCACCGGAAATCCAACCATGACCTTGCCGTTGGCATCGACGACCCGGACACCGACGGGCTCATTCTCAAGGACCTTGAGCACCCATTCGTCGCCCACCTGCACGGCAGCTTCCGAGCGAACATGCGGCTCGGCAATGTGGAACTGCCACCATTGCAGCGGAGTCGGCGCCACGAACGTCGCGCGGCCATCGGGGTCGGTGCGAACCGCGTGCGCGTGCCGCAACCGGCGCACTTCGCGGTCTTCGGCCACCAAGAAGCCATCGTTGTCGATTCTTGCGGCGTCGCTTGCGCGCAAATAGACCACGACTCCAGGGCGTGGCAGGCCATCCTTCGCGCCGACCACACGGATCACTGCGTTCTTCGCAATCGGGTCCGTTGGGTCTTGGCAGCCGATGAAGCCAGCAACGGACACGATGCTGAGGATAAGGGCAGGCAGGTGGTGTGGCATAGCGAGGCAAGTGGGGTTCGGTGCGACCAGTTGTTCTAGCCGGGCACGCCGGCGAGGTTCGGTAAGCAATCTGCAAAGGCGCAGCCGCGCGCTGTCGTAGAGGCTCCCGCCTGGCAATCCCCGATTCATCTGGCTCCAGGCGAACGGTCGCCACCGAGCAGGTGCGGCGCAAGCGCCTGCGAACGTCCGGCGGCCAAACGCGGTTGGCTATTTGAGCCGGAGCACGACGTTGCGGCCTTTCGGGTGGCGACATGTCGACGCACTGCGTCGGGCTTCCGACGCGGTAGCCGTGCCCACAGCGATCGTCGACCGGTATGATCGGTGAACCACGAGGGCATGCAAGTTGCTTGTGCGTGGCAACCCCGTTCCGAAGCAGGTAGATGGCCATGCAACGATTGCTCGCTCCGATTGTGCTTTCTCTCGTGTGTGCGCCGGTCTTCGCGCAGCAGTTTGGTGCACCTGCGTTCGAGGTCCCGATGGTCGTTCTGCATTCGAACCAGGACGCCATGTCGGAGTTGCTGGACCACGATGGCACTGGCTCCACGGAAGCGCTGTCGTTCAAGATCTCTGTTGGCCCAACCAGCTCGACCGTGGTCGGCAAGATTCGCCGCATCTCTGCTAGCGCCTACTGGCAGAACTGGACGCCGGTCGTCGCGTATGTGCCCACGATGGGCACGATGGTGCCGGTGTCGGACGTCGGCCAGATTGGTGTGCCCGACGCAGCACAGGAAGCGGTGTTCGCCGTGTCACACACGGTTTGGGTGATCGCCAACTTCACCCTGATCGACACGTGGACCAGCGGCAACCTGGTGCTGGATGTTGCCGTCGGCGACTTCGATGGCGATGGCGATGGCGACGTCGCCGTGCTGTCGGAGTTGCCCAACGGGGATCGAACCCTGCAACTGCGCTTGTGGGCCGGTGGCACCTTCCAAAGCTCACCCGCGCATGTTTTGCCGCAGAACGCCGGCTCTCATCTGTTTGCGACGGACACCAATGGGGATGTGATTCCCGAAGCCGTCGTGATCGGTCAGTCCATGCAAAGCACTGCGTGGACGCCGTCCGGGTGGTCGGCGGTACAAGACCTGGTGGTCGGCGTCGCGTCGCCGATGCCGACGGTTGGCGACTTCGACAACGATGGCGATGTCGACATCGTCGTGTTTGGTCACACCGACTATGTGGTGCTGCGTCGCGTCGGTCCGCTCAGCTTTGTCGTCGAGTCCCCGGTGACTGGTGGACCGGCAACGCACCTCTACGATCTCGATGGCGATGGCGACCTCGATGGTGCGTGTTGCAGCGGTGGTGGTTCGCCCGCGACGGCGCTGCTCAACCCGATGACTTACCACGTGTCGATCAACGACAACGGCACGTTCCTGCCCGCGTACAAGATGCATGGCGTTGGCGGCTACCACCTCGCCGGCGCAACCGATGTCGACGGCAACGGGTTCCTCGATCTGGTAGCAGGGAGAACGACCTACTACAGCCAGCAATCGCTGGCTATTCCGCCAGCGGCTTCCTTGATGACGGCGGGGCCACAGCCGCTGGCCCTGTTCGACGCGGATGGGGACGGCGACGTCGATCAGCTTGGCGATACGCTCGCGTGGCAGCGCAACCGCGGCGACGGCACGTTCGACGCAGCCAGCCTGGTGTTGTTGACGCCACCGCCTTTGGGCGTGAACTACCAGGCACCGGTGGTCACGGCTGACTTCGACGGCGACGGGGACGAAGACCTGATCGTCAATGTGCACGATAGCAGCGGGGCCATCGGGACCCGGCTGTTGCTGCAGCGCGGCGATGCCTACGCCGATGGCGGCGTGCCCTTGCCTTCCGGCATGACACTCAGTCCGGCTGGTGGTGGCGATCTCGTCAATCTGGTCTGCGCCGACCTCGACCAGGATCAAGACCTCGACCTCGTGCTCAACGCGCCCGCCCCCGCGATCGCGTCGACGCTGTTGTACAACAATGGCACGGGACAGTTCACGGCGACGCCGTTACCGAACTTCACCGTCAAGGCGGCAGCCGACTTCACCAACGATGGTCTCGTCGATCTGTTGGTCTGCGATGGTCGCTTGCTGATGCGACGTGGCATGATCAGCGGCGGTTTCCAAGCAACCGAGAACCTGACGCTGACAGGCTTTCCGCACCTGCATCATGCGAATGCCAGCGATCCGCACGGCGAACCAGTGCTGGTCGCCGACTGGAACAACGATGGCATCCTGGACCTGATCGCGCGCGAGAACTACCCATCGGCGACGCCAACGGCCTACAATGCGATCCTGATCAGCTCAGGAGGCGGCACGCCGCCGTTCTCCTTCGACTACCTGCCGACGTGGGCCACCGGCACCGCGTCGGCGTTGCCTACTCGCTACGCTGCGGCCGACATCGATGCCGATGGCAATCTCGATTGCATTGTCGGCAATGCGGGCTACGGCGGTGACGACAGTGTCGTGATCCTGTTCGGAACAGGCAACGCGCAGTTGTTCGACACCACCAAGACCCAGAACCTGATGTTGCCGTTCGGACCGTTTGCCGACGTGGATGCCGACGGCGATGCGGACGCGCTACGCAACAACGTCGTGCCCAACAACAGTGTCGCAGCAGCTGCCGCTGGCCAACGCGTTCAGTGGAGTGCCGGTAGCCCCGGGGCCGGCGGTCGCACCCCGTTGCTCGGCATTGGTGGCGTGGTCGCGACGGGACACACGATCGAGGTGCGCGCCGCGGCCTTGCAAGGCCAGACTTTTGGCCTGTTGGCTCTCGATACGACTACCTGGAACGTGCCGTTGTTCGGTGGCACTTCGTACGTGGACCCAACCGTGAGTGTCGGCTGGGCCGCAAACGGCGCCGCTGCCCTCGCCGGTGACGGCAACGCGAGCCTTATCTTGCCACTGTCATCCAACCTCGCGGGCCTGACCTTCCACTTGCAGGCGGCATTCTTGGATACTGCTGTCGGAATCAGCCTGAGCAATCCGGTGACGATCACGATCGGTCAGTAGGGGGTGTTGTCGCAACAACTCGTCCGACAACATCCACCGTCCGCATCTTGTCGAGTGCGACCAAAAGCAGCGGACGACGTCGCTGTTCGAACTATCGCTCGGTGCTGACTGCGAGGGAACCGTGTCGCTCGATGCAACCCAGAACGACCGCTCTCATGGCAGCGGACGTTCAGGTATCCGCTCGGAGGGATGGCTGACGCAACCGGCCGTACCAGCGACCGCGCCGGTGATCGTGCTTTGCTCTGAGCGCAGGCCGCTCCGGCGGCGTCGGTGTGCGCAGCTAACGCAGCATTACCGAAGCCGGTGGGCTAACGATTGCACCCGTGGCATCAGGATGATTTCACGCCTGGTCGCACCGACGCACGCCGACGACTAAACTCCAGGTTATGCGCGTGATGTTCGTATTGGCCGTCTTGGCTGGCTGCGTGACTACTCCAGCCCAGTATCCGCCGACACTGGTGTTGCCACCGCGGGCACCGAACGCCGTCACCGGTAGCCAGCTGATGAGTGACCTGCAGGGCCTGTCCCTCGTCGACCGCGAGGTTCTGCTCTGGCACGAGTTCGCGGCCGGCAACGTGCCGACGTTCCTGCGCACGCTGGTACCGATCACGACCCAGGCGGTGATCCAGGGCCAGACGCGCACGGCGACGTTCTGGTGTACGAGCGATTACCTCGGCATCGGTGACGACGCCGATTGGTTCCGCATGCCGATGACGCCGACACTCGGCCAGCAGCTCGCCGATCGGCTCGCGTGCGTTCTGCCGACGCGGCGCATGGTCGACGCGATCTGGGCAGCGGCACCGCTGCAGCTGCAGCCGTTTCCCTACAGCCCGGCCGTCTACAACATCCTGTCCGTCGACCTGTTCCACCAGCATCACCTACAGATCGAGACACAGCGGGGTGGTCAGCCGCAGCAGTTGCTGACTGCCGGGATCAAGAAGGACGTGGTCGCATCGGCGCTGATCGGCAGTTGGCCGGGTCGGGTCGTGATCTACGGCTGGCACTACCCGAGCGGCGTGCCGATCCAGCCGTTGTCGAAGGTGCACACGTTTGGCCACGTCGATTACAGTCACGGCCTGCGGCTGGTGGCGCGGCGCATGGAGGTCGATGGCGTCATCACGACCGTCGACTCGGTGCTCGCCGATCCCGTGCTGCACCCGTTGCTCAGCGACGAAGGCGCGTTTCCCAGCTGGCGCTATCCGGTTGGCGTGGCCGAGTCGTTTCCGGTGCAGGACACGTTTCCGGCGAGCGGGCCCGAGCGCTCCGGCTGGCAGGCGAAGTTCACCCAGCCGACCTCGATCCCCGTCGTGCCGCCGCCGCCGAGTGGCGATGCGACCGTATTGCGCATCATCGACCCCGCCGGCGGCACCGACAGTCTGCGCTTCGATCCAGGCCTGGTGTGCGACCTCGGCTACCAGGCGGATCTGTTGTGCGACTACCGACCGCAACTAGCGGCCAACGGCTACGAACGCGTTGGCATCTTCGTGCGCGATCGCGCCAACGGGGCGTTTGACGGCACACTGAGCCAACAAGGTGCCTGCTACGCGCTGACCTTCGACTCGCACGACGGGCGCGTGCGTTGCCTGCGCGTACAGGGCGGCGTGCTGACCGACCTGCTGCCGACACCGCGCTTGTTGCCGGTGACCAGGTGGCGGCGTTTTCGCATCGAGGCCGTCGGTGATCAGCTGACGTTCCTGCTCGACGGCGAACGGCTACTGCAGGTGAGTGATGCGACGCATGCCAGCGGCGCGTTCGGCATTGGCTACCACGAGTTCTTCCAGCAGAACGCCAACATGCGCGGCGCGCGTGTCGACGGCTGCCATGCCGACGTACCCGGAGCCTTTGCGACAGAGCTGCAGCCCGGCCTCTCGTTTGGCGAGTTATCGGTGCGGCGTTCGCGCGGCGTGCCGGGAGATCTCTACCTGACGGCGGTGACGCTGTCGCCAGGCGCGTTCCCCAACGGGTGGTTCTTCGGCCTCGATCCGACGATGCCAGAACTTCTGGCCCAGCTGGGTACCGGGCACACGGTGTTCGTCGGCCTGCTCGATCATGCCGGTAGCCGCGACGTATCGGTGCCCGGGTTGCCAATCGGCCTGCCGCTGCAAGCCGTCAGTCTCGAACTCGATCCGAATGCCCGCTGGCTGCAGGCGTCGGCGCCGGTCGCCGTGGTCGTGCGCTGAGTTGGGACGCGGCGGGACTACTCAGCAACCGGCACCAGGGGCGCGAATGCGGCAGCTATCGCTGGGGTGAAATCGGGCGTACGGTGCCAGGACCAGAAAGCACTTCTTCGCACGACATCCAACCGCGTGAGCCAATCGCTGAGCCCATCAGGAATGCGCGGAGAGTCCGAGATGGTTGTTGCGCATCTGGCGCTCCAACCATGGTTGCACCTACCCTGACTTTGCCACGTTGCCAAATCGCCGCGCCGCCAAATCGCCACGTCGCAAATCGCCACGCCGCCAAATCGCCACGTCCCAGCAACACTCCGTCACCCCATCCACCGCGAGTCAAGGTTGCGCGCGATTCTCCTGAAACCCGAGCGCCAAGCTCACCGCTCCCCTCAGCGGCCTGACCACCGGCTGCGTTGCTGGCGCCATCTCGATAGCGACGACGTAGATGCGCCATAGCGAGGGTTCGCGCACCTCATCAACGAGTTCTTGTGGTGCGCGAGAACCCGCACCGGGCCCTAGGGCCAAGCCGATCGCTCCGATAACAGCACTGTCTTGCCAGTGCCGGTCGGTATCACGACCAGCGCCGAACGTGACCTTCGCGGTTGTTGGCGCGCACGGCCGAGAGGGCCGCCGCTTGGCAGGGGCGCAGTACCATGTAGATCTGTCAGCGACTATCGTCGCACGGTCAGGGTGTGTACTTGGTGCGTCGCACTCGCGAAAACAGATGCGGTCGGCGGCCTGAGTCATTCCAAGCGCCCCGAGCTCACTGGAGTAGATTGTCGCCAATATCGGGGGCTCCGGTTTGCTCACCGCGTTGCTATGGCGCCACAAAAGTCATCCGTCGATCCGCGACCGCCATCCAGGTTTGCGATGGGTAGGCCCCGCTTGCGATGCGCCGACCATTTTGCTCTCAGGCTACGGAAGTTGGAATCTGGTCACAGCTGGCAGGCTTGGGCGTGCAAGATATAGTCACCGCCAATGGTGCAGAGGCGAAGCGCATTAGAGTTCGAAAAGGGCCCAGATGGTCTTGAGTTGCGGCTGCCACGTCGATTCGGCAACTCCAGCGGTGCGCTGTCAGTGTTCGTCGTGACCCTCGCATTGTTTGGGGCCCTGTTCGTGTTTGCCGGATCACGCACGTTGATGGAAGGGTCGGATGATCCGCAGTCAGCCGGTGGTACCGCATTGCTTGTGGGCCTTCTGATGTTGATCGTTTCGTGGCTACTATTCTGCTCGCGCACAACCATTCGCATTGCACGCGACAAGATCGTCATCTCCGAAGTGATCGGTTGGTTGGTGCGACGGCAGGCGATTGCGCGAGAAGGGCTTCGCGGTTTGCGCGTGCAAGAGGCTGTCGGTCGCGGTCACGGCAACAGCAACAGGGTGCTGACCGCATGCATTCAGATTCGCTTGCCCGACGGGGAAACTGCGAACATCTGTAGGTGGTACCTCAAGGGGCTGTTGCGCGACGTTGCCGAACGGCTTGCGGGCGAGATCGGATATGTTTCCGACGGCGAGCGGGCCGACGAACGCGACTACGTGCCCGAAGGCGTCGATGTTGTTGATGACGACTTTGACAACCTGCCTGAGGGTAGCCGTGCGACAGTTGTGTCAACTGACGACGGCCTGCTGATGACCGTGCCGCCCATGGGCCTGTTGCGGCAACACCATGCATTGATCGGGTTCGGAGTGATCTTCGCGTTGGCGGGCTCCATCTTCAGTGTGATCCTCATGGTCAAGATGAAGGAAGGGGACCCAAGGTGGGCGATTTTGTTGCCATCGACGTTTATCGCAGTTGGGGCAGGCCTCATCGTGTGGTCGTTGGCCTTGTCGCGGCGGCGCTCAGTCTTTGAGATTGCCGACGGCGAGTTGATCGTGCGGAGGATTGGCGGTTTCTTCGGTTCGAAGGTGCAGCGTTGGAAGGCCGACAAGGTGCAGGGAGTCGAGGTCGTCGATGGTTGGGTTGCCGTGCAGGATTACGAACTCCAAGTGTTGTCGATCAGGGTCGCCTACGTCGGCCGGCACATGCTCATGGGGCGCGATGTCGTTGAGCTGCAGTGGATCGCGGCGAAGCTGCGCGAAGGACTCGGGCTTCCCGAAGTTGACGAAAACGGCAACAAGCTTACGGGTCACGTGGACGCCCCGTGAAGCGGATCGTACCAGTCACAACGGCGAGGGTGCGGCCCGCAAATGCAGTGGAGGCCAGCAACGACCAGTGACGCGAATGCGGACGCTCCATCGCCCGCAACACACGCCCATCGAATCTGGTCCCTGATCCAAGGCACCCCAACTAGGCCCACAGCCCAGCAGAGGCAAACGCTCCGCCAAGCACGGCCTTGTGATCGACGCCGAACCACCGCAGCAGGTCCGCATAGATGCGACGGAAGTCCATGGTCGCAACCAGATCGCCATCGACTAGTTCGCCGAGGTCCGGCACGGCACCGACTGTGCCACCGATGCTCTTGCCGCCAAGCACGAAGGCCGGCCCGGCAGCGCCGTGGTCCGTGCCCTGACTGGCGTTTTCGGTGACGCGGCGACCGAACTCCGAGTGCACGAGCACAACGACCGACTGCCATTTGCCGTGGTGTTGTAGGTCCTTGACGAACGCTCCGAGGGCCGCGTCGAGCTGCCGCAACAGTCCCGAGTGGGTCGGCAACTGGCGCGCATGCGTGTCGAAGCCACCAAACGGAACATGCAGGAGCCGCGTGCCAAAGCCCGTGACCACCAACTGCGCGACCAGTCGCAGATGACGACCGAGGGCCGTGTCTGGGTACTCCGTGGCCGGGACGTAACGAGCCAACGCCTTCGACAGGCTGTCCGCCATCGTCACTGCCCGCTTGGCGCGCTTGGTGATGAAGCGCCGCAAGTCCGAGCCCTTGTCGTCGTCCACGGCACCGAGCACATCGCGGGTTGGGTGGTCCGCCGGTATGGCGCCGCGCCGATCGGCGCCGAGCCACTGGAAGTCCTCAACCCGGCGCAGACTTGGCACGGTCGCCGTTCGGGCCTTGAGCACCAACGGCACTTGCAGGCTGCCGACGGCCGCGGCCGGCACACCTGTCGCCCCGCCTTCGTCCGCACCTTGTGCCTTCGCCGCCAGCAGGTCGGCGGCGCGGCCCAGCCAGCCGGTCGTTCCCGCCGCGACGCGCTGGTGCGTCGGATCGGCGACGTGCCAGATATCCCGGCTACGGAAGTGGGAGCGATCGGGCTGCGGATAGCCAACGCCGTGTAGCACGGTCGCATGCCCCTCGCCGACGAGCTTGTGCAACCGTAGCAGCGACGGATGCAGTGCGGTGCCATCGAGCAACCGATGGGAACCCTTGCGGACTTGGGACAGTGCCGGCCGCCGCTTGGCGTAGATCTCGTCGTCAACCGGCACGACGGTATTGAGCCCGTCGTTGCCGCCCTCAAGTTCCAGTACCAACACCGTGCGCTCGTCGCCGCGCGGCACGAAGAACCCGGACCCGGACAGCCCCAGACCGAGCGGAACGGCGCCGGCAGTGGCGAGGAACGAGCGGCGGTCGAGTGGCATCATGGGGTTCAGGCCAGGTGGTAATCGGGTAGACAGGCGGTGGCGTGTAGCACGGCGTCTGCACGCTGGTCTTTGCCGACTTCGGCGCAGAGCGTCGCCAGCTGCTCGACGTCGGAGGCGGGCGCACGTCCGTCCAGCAAGTGCAGCACGGCGGCCTTCGCGATCTGCTCGGGGCGTCGCAAGCCAGTGAACAAGGTCGAGGGACGGGGCGCGAACTTGCCGCGGCGACCAGCGAAGAGGTCCGCAACGAAATTGCTGCGCAACAGCCAGGATGCCTCCGACAGCCACGAACGTTCGCCGTGCCAACCCTCGACGGACGGCGGCTCGAGCCACGTCTCGCCAAGCCCGGCCATCGTGCGTGCGAGCGCGGTCGGCGCGGCGCGTCCACCAAGCAGCCGCACCGTGCCGATGACGAAGTCCGCCGGACTCTTCACCTTGCTGCGAAACGCTCGCGGCGAGAAGAACAAGCGACTGCGCAACAACGTCGTCAGCGTCGGCAGCACGCGACGTTCGTTTCGGATGTAGACCGAAGCCAGGGCATCGACTTCCGCGGGCTCGGGTTCGGGGAGCACAAACCACCGCAGCCACTTGTCAGCGAGGAACTCGGCCGACTCCGCGCGTGGCAAGGTCAGACGCAGGACGTCGTCTCCATCGAACGTGCCAGTCTCGCCAAACACCGTCTTGGGCCCGCGATCGTGCCGGCGAACATTGAGCTTGAACCGCCCCTGCCGCACGTGCCACCCCGTGAAGCAACGCGCTGCTTCACGGATGTCCTGCTCGGCATAGTGGCCGCGGCCGAGCGTGAACAGCTCGAACAGTTCCCGAGCAAAGTTCTCGTTGGCGGACTTGTCCGTGTTGACGTCGTTGTCGAGCCAGCGCAGCAACGCGGGATCCTTGCACATGGCCGCCGCCAAGTCGTCGAACGAACCCAGCCCGAGCTCGTCGAACGTCTGCATCTGGCGCGCCATGGCGCGCGGGTCCTTGATCTTCTGGTTGCTGGTCGCGAAGTGGTCGTGCCAGAAGTAGCTCAGGCGCTGACGCAGCGGATCTTCGCCGTGCAATGCCAACCACACGCGATAGGCGCGCACGCGCTCGATGTCGTTGAAGCTGACCACGACATCGTGGTTGTCGGCCAAGTTACCTGCGCGGTTCAGCCACGTCATCGCCGCGTCCACTCCCTGGCGCACAAGCCGGCGGCGCACGGACAACGACGCCGAGAACCCGCCGCGGCGCAGCATGTGGCCGACTTTGGCCAGGTCAAACGGGTCGGCCGGGGTCGGTCGATACGGAGCCAGCGGGTCCGTCATCGCCCCTGCTCCTTGAGTGGATCCTCGCCCGTCGCCGGCACACGTTGCAGGCGGACGGTGGCTCGCGTCACCTTGGCCTCCGCCATCAAGCTCACCTCAAGCAAGTCGATGGCCGCGAGAACGCGTTCGACGACAACAAAGAACTGGTCGGCCTCCGTCGGCGAATCGCCCTCGTCGAGCATGCGAGCGAACGCTAGCGGGCGGTGGTTCGCGATAAGTTCCCGGGCAAGCGGTCCGCCTCGCACCAGCAGGCGATCGCCCCGGGTTGGCGCTCGACCGGCCTTCTTCGCGGCGGTGATTGCCTGGATTGCCGCGGCCTGAGTGCTGGCAAGCGCGACGAAGCCACCGTCGAACCAGATCGTCGGCGTGACCTGCTGCTCGATCGGCGGCCGACCGGGACCACGCCAGGTGCGCGGCTCACCGACCATTCCGTGACCGCTATCGTCGCCGCGGCGATTGCGTACGAAGAACGCCTGCTTATCCATCCGTGTGCGCTCGGCATTGACGATCGTGGCCAGCAATCGCAGCATCCGGGTCAACAATGCCTCGGTCGGCTTGCCGGTTACTTCGGTCAACAACGCAAACTGCGGCAGTGCTAGTGGCGAGCGCTCGTCAGGTCCTTCGCCAACATTGGCAGCAAACACCATTAGGTCAAGCGGCTCACCAAGACCCCCAAGACCGTCCGCGACAAACGACGTGTGCGGACCGTCGAGTGCGTCGGCGATCGACAAGAACTCGCCAATGGCCAACCGTTCGTCCTCGTTGAGGAAGGTCTCCGGCGTTGCAAACAGCCGGTGCAGGCTGCGCTCCAACCGCATCGCCGCGATTCCGTCGGGCGGCAGCACCGGCAGCGGTCGAGGCGTCGTCAATAGCATCTGCCCATCGTCGCGACCGCGCACGCTGGCGTCGGCTTCGAGTTCGACGAACAGGCGGTCGCCGCCGCCGATTGCAACACGTAGCCATCGCGCTTCGGCGAGTACGTGCGCGACTGGCGCGAGCAAGAAGCGGGCACCGCCATCGAGTTTGGCCCCGTCAGGCCAGCGGTCGCCAGCCTGCTTTCGCCAACCGTGCACGTCGACCAGAATCCGGATGTCGGTGGCTCCGCCATCGGAGCAATCCGATGCGGCTGCCACCTTGCCCCACCTGCCACCGCGCTGATCCAGGTGCTCGCGCAACCTTGGCAGTGCGGTCGAGACGCCAGCCACCAACATGTACTTGCCGACAACTGCGTGTCGGTCGACACCGACCGCGCGCGAGAACCACTTGATCGCCGCGGCCATGTCGCCCGGCTGCATGATTGCGATCGGCACCGCTTTGCCCTTGTGCGGCAGCAGGCCGAGCACCGCGCCGCCGCCAGCGACACGTTGAGCCCACCGCTGGGGCGTACCACCCAGGGCAAAGGCCAGGCTGGCGACCCCGACCGCGACCTTGCCGCGAACGAGCATCGGCAGACCATCGGGCACGTCGCCAAGCGCCGCCAGCATGGCTTCGACGGCAGCGGGCGGATCCGCGATCTCGACCACCACCAGCGCCTCGTCTGGCAACATCGCCCGCTCGGGTTGCGGTTGCTGGCTGGCGAGTCCCAAGGCCAGCATCAAGACCGCGGCCCGCGAACAGCCGGTTGTCACGCAGTGCATCATCACGGCAAGCCGAGTGGCCACTGCGTCCCGCAATCTGTCTCGAACAGGCACCTGCGCTACCGTAAACCATGCTGGCCATTCGAACAGCCCATGTTCACGTTGACAGCACGTCCATGTCACCGTCGCCGATCAAGATCGGCCGCGTCGACGGAACGGGCATCAAAGGTCGCTGTGACGTGTCGAAGCCGAGGCTATCGCTCCGGCAAGCGGCGTCGGGGTGGCCTTCGCTTGGCCATCATCAATCCGTTGATGACCGGCACAGTCACCAACACGCCGTCGCCACTTGCCGAAGTTGGCTAGGCATCCGTCGTCTTGTGGCGGCGGTTTGCCACGCGTCCCGTTCAAGGGGTGTGCCGGGCAGCTACTTGGTCAGGTGCTTGGTCAACGCGCTGCGCAGGCCGGTGAGTCTCGCTGGCTTCTCGAGGAAGTCGCTCATGCCAGCAGCGATTGCGGCGTCCCGGTCGGCACCAAAGGCCGCAGCGCTGAAGGCTACAATCGGGATCTCGCTGCATGGGCCACTGCCGGATCGGATGCGGGTGGTCGCCTCGATCCCGCTCATGTTTGGCATCATCAGGTCCATCAGAATCATGTCGTAGTGGGTCGACTCGGTGGCTTTGACTGCACATAGCCCATCGTCGACGATGGTCGCGGTCACGCCCAGCCTCTCCAGCATCTTCTTGGCAATGAGTTGATTGGTTAGATCGTCTTCGGCAACCAGTACGGTTCTTCCCGCAAAGGACTCCGGCATGGTGCAGTCGGATCGGTTGTCTGGCGGCGTTTCTGGCGCACAAGCCGTCTCTGCTGCGATGCGCATGCGAAAGTGGCTACCGGCAGTGCTGCTATGCATGAGCTGCACATCGCCTCCCATCGCAATTGCGAGCTTCCTTGAAATACTCAGGCCGAGACCGGTGCCCCCGAAGCGACGGGTGGTGGATGCGTCCGCTTGCATGAACGGTTCGAATAGCCGTTGTTGGCTCTCGATGTCGACGCCGATACCGGTATCACGCACGTCAACTGTGAGCTCGTTGGTCTTCGAATACCTCGCGTGCAACTCGATGTGGCCTTGCTGGGTGAACTTGAGCGCGTTGCCCAGCAAGTTTGTGATGACCTGGCGGACGCGGTCGAGGTCTAGCGATAGCCAAAGGTCATCGGGGACATCGATCCTGGTTCGCAGATCAACACCGCGTTCTTTGGCGGATGCCCGAAACAGCTCTGAGATGCGCGTGATCGCCTGACGCAACCGCACCGGCTCACGCGTGACCTCAACCTTGTCGGCGTCGAGCTTGGAATACTCGAGTATGTCATTGACTAGCACCAATAGGGACTGCGTGCACCCATCCATGGTGTCGAGATTCTCGCGTTGATCTGCCGTCAGTTCGCCATCGCGTAGCAGGTCAATCATCGATCCGAAGCCGTTGAGAGGCGTTCGTATCTCGTGACTCATGGTTGCGAGAAAGCGGGCCTTGGCTTCGGTTGCCGCTTCTGAGGTGCGCAACGCGGACTTGAGCTTCTCGCCGATCTTGTAGGCGTCATCCAAAGCGGATCGTGTCGCCTGCATGCTGAGGAGCAAGTCTGGAGTCGCATCGCTGGGTGGGAAGTCGCTGATCTGCAGGCCGCGTTGCTTGAACTCCTTGATGTCGCGCACGACTGCACCACCCCAGAACGCAATCAGGGCCCCGCCGTCGAGCGCCATGGTGCTGCCCTTCAGTTCGAAGTCCGCGTTCACGGCTTGCAGCAGCACAGTAGATTTTGTGCAAGCCGGAAGCGCGGTGAAGGATTCGGTTATTGCTGGGCGGGCGACCCGAAAGACATCGTCGATCTGCATGCCGGGAACAGTCCCCAGCCGTCGGTGCAGCGCGGCACCGACCATGGTCAGTGTTCCAGCGGCATCTACCACGAAGCCGAAAGGCACGGCGGTAGCAAAGTCGGTCTCGCTCAGGAACATGTCTACATTGAGCTCATGTCAGGTGATTCGAACCAAGAACCGAGCGTGGTCAGATGTGCCGGCTTCGAGCTGCTCGATGTCTATGGACACCGAAAAGCGGCGCGCTAGTCCCCTGAGCAGTCCGAGCACCATTGGGGCCAAGCCCTCACGCTCCGAGCGGTAGTGCAGGATGCTCGAGCCATCATCGCAGGCTTCGCGTTCGAAGCTTGGCGGCATCAACTCGGGCATGGTGCCGGCGATGCGCGCATGCATCGAGTCCAGGTTGTCGAGGAACTCGTCGAGCGTGCTGCCCATCATGGTCAGCAGATCGCCGTAGCCTTCTTCGATTGTATAGGTTGTCCAGTAATCGCCAAATGCTTCGAGCACGGCCGCTGGCGTCAGTTTCAGCTCGGCAGATGCTGCCGCCACCAAGCCAAACGTGATGGCGTCGTCATAGGCTTCCATCGCGACAAACTGGGGGTCTTCGATCCCTGCTCGTTCACAGATGCGTTGCCACGCATCGTCGCCGAAGTTCTCTTTCACCAAGCCTTCTACTGCGCGATTCACGAGTCCATACATGGTTCGCTAGTCATCGGTCGATTCTCCTTGGAACGTAATTGCTCGCTCAAAGTTCTAAGTGGAAACCCGGATATGCTCCCTTGGTATGGGGACTTTCGATCGCTGGTCTACCGGCCGCCATCAGGCTGTTGCCGCGTCAATCCTCGTTGGCAATCCACATGCGCTGGAGTTGCCTGATGTTGCCGGGCGTGTCTTGGTAGGCCGTGCGATTGTGTGCCAGGACACGGTTGTTGACCCAAAGGATGTCGCCGCGCTCAAGGCGGAATCGCACCACGTTGTCCGCGTGTTCAAGCAGCGCATCGAGCCGATCCATGGCTTCGAGTTCGAGGGCGTCAAGCGGTAGGCCGGCCTTTCGGTGGCCTACTTCGATCCAGTATCTCATGTAGCGGAACAACACTGCGCCGCCCCGGCTGCAGTCGGAGAAGATCGGGAAGCGGTTGCGCAGCAGGTTCTCGTGGGTCTTCTCCTTGCCCGGTGTGACCACATCGCGGTACTTGTCGCAGCGCAACGAAGCGAGCAGCTCCGGGGATTCACGATGCAGAATCTCATGCACGCGCAGCGCGTTGCTCACGAGGCTGTCGCCTCCCTGCTGACTTGGTTGTTCGCAAAGCAATCCAACGAAATCGGGAACGACATCCACGGCGCTGCTATCGGTGTGGAAGCAGGTCTCCGAGTTGGTCATCGAAACGGGTACGGACTGCTCTTTGTAGGAGGCGCCGCGATCGACCACTGGATACAGGAGACCATATTGCAGCATCGGCTGGCCTAGCACCGAGCCGAATGCGATGTAGAAACAGCGTAGTTGTTCGGCGCTGAGTTCTAGCGACCCGAGTCCCTGCAGGCAGAACACCCCATCACCCGCCACCAGTTGTTGCTTGACCTGTTGCCCGAACCTTAGCAAGCACGGCCATTGCCCTGGATGCCATCGGAACGTTGCCGCAGTGATGCGCGGTTGCTTGGTGCCAAACTCAAGTAGCTCCTGGCGCACATCATCCGGTAGCTCGCAGCGCCACGTATCCCGTTCTTGGAGTTGGCAGGCAGACCAGTTGAGCTGCGCGTTGCCGCCTTGGGTTGAACTGATGAGGTTGTTCATGGTGGCATCCTTTGAGTCGGTCGGGACTTCGATGTACTTGGTTGGTCTTACTTGGTGAGTCGGAAAGCCAGGTGCAGTGGTTTGTCTTGTAGAGGTCCAAACCACTCGGGATCGCTTTGCAAGTGCTCTTCGGTCGCTCGCAGTTCGGTGATTTCAGGCATCTGCGTGAAGCCCGCCCCGGCTAGAGCACCGAAGTAGTCTTCGAGGTTCTTGTGGACGCTGCGAACGCGCACGCTCTTGCCGTCCTTTCGCCAGATCTCGCCTTCGAACTGGCGGTCTCGGCCCGAGTAGTAGCCCTTGCCTTCGGGATCGAAGTAGAAAGGAGCAACGTTCTCGCCCAGGAACGGCAGCGATGGGTGCGGAACAGCAAAGATGAAGCGCCCGCCGGGCCGTAGCAGGCGATGCACCTCACACATTGTGTGGCGCGTCTGCTCAAGACTCAGGTAGTTGAACAAGAACACTGCGACACACAGGTCGAAACCTTCGGAGTCGATGTTGCCAAGGTCGGTCGCGTCACCGGCGCGGTATTGAATGCCGAGTTGTTCCTGCGACTCGCGTTGTTGTGCGCCTCGCACCATCTCCTCCGACACATCGATGCCAAGAATGCTGCCGGCACCACGGCGTTTCAGGGCGCGCGAAAAGTAGCCTTCGCCGCAGCCGAGATCGAGCACGTCGAGCCCCGTCGCCGGCTCGCTCCACTTCAGCAGGAATGGACGCGCGGTGAAGTCGGACAGCAGGATCGGCTCGGTGCGTTGCCAGTCATTGCTTGCGTCGTTGTAGAGCTGTTTGGTAGTGACGTTCATGCCGGGTTTGCCAGTTGGTCGTTGGTGATGTCGTTGTAGAGGCTGTCCCAGAACTCGCAGCGCATCGCGAGTGCCGTGCGCATGCCATGGCGCAATTCGGCGATGCCGCCGGGCTGTTCGGCAAGATCACTCGCAATCTCGAACAGGTCCTGTTGGTGCTGGTCGTCGACCAGACAGTGCAATTCGAAGAAGACGAACTCGTCGCGGCGAAGGGTGCCCAGGCTGATGATGCCTTTGAGCAGCTGTTCGTAGACTGGGCGAACTATGTGTTCCGTGCCGAGGCCGAGTGCCCCGACGGCTTCGGCTGCCGTCGCGTTCTGCAGGAAGCTCAGGAAGCGCGTGCGCCAACGCGCGGATGCGGACGAATTGGCGCCGAGGTCTTCGCGACGGATGCCAAGTGCGTCGGTAAAGCGACGGAACAGTGCGGGGTGAGGGACGCCAGCCACCGATGCCGGGTTGATACCTTGAGCGAGCAGCTCTTGGCAGTCGTCCGCTCCGAGGTTGCCCTGTTCTTCGGCGAGGTTGTGCTCAAGCTTGTCGCGGTGGTCTGCCCGCTGGAGGCGCGAGATGACCGTGGTCAGGTAGCGCGGGAACCACACGGAGTAGCCGCTGTATTCGAGTGCATAGCGGCGCAGCGCTGAGACCATGTTGGGGAAGTCGCACTCCGCGAATCGGGACAGAAACGGGTGCCGGACTGCCGGGTGTGCCAATGATTCGCGAATCAGCGACTGGAGTGCAGCGTCATGGTTGTCACTGGATTGCAGCGAAGGAGCGGTGCTGATGGTCGTCATGGCAGCGGGGGGGGGCTCTGGTAGGAGGGGGTGGGTTTGTCCGGTGGGATCGGTCTACCTGTGCCTATGCATGGGCCTTAAGAAGACGGCCATGTCATCGCGGATAGGGTGAGGTAAGGAACTGCTGCAAAAGAACCTGTGTCCGGGAAGATTTATGCCGATAGGTCAGGCGTGCGGATTGCGTCGTTAGCCATCGCGGTGTTGCTGTCGCTTGCGGTTGGGTTGGTGGGTTTGCTTGCCCCGCCGAATGCCCCGCCCGGCGGCCTGGAGCCGAATCCGGTTGCGCCCAACTGTCCGATGGCGCCTGGGTCCGCTCGCGATCCTGGTTCTGGCCAACCGCCCGTGGTTGGTGCCGAGTTGATGGCGCAGCGAGACATCGTGTGGCCAGATGGCACGCGGCGGTGCGCCGGCCGTTGCGTGGCCTGGGAGACGCTGCAGCCGATCGCCGGCTGCCAGGTCGTAGCTGGAGAATGCGTGACAACCAGTGGCCCGGACGGCTGCTTCGAGCTCGACGTTCCCGATCGCAAAGGCAGTGTGACCATGCGGATCACGGCTCCTGGTCGGGTTGGAGTCACCGGCCAGGTAGTGCTGCGATCACCCAGCCACGGAATGCACGATGTCGCCCTCCGAGCGGCTGGTCGTGTGTCCGGTCTGCTGGCCGACGATCGTGGACAACCGTGTGCGAACCGCGTGGTGTCGGTTGTTCCAGCTCAGCATGCGGTTCGCGAGGACGGTTGGCAGGAGCAGTTGCAGGCCGAGGCCTACACCCGATCCGACGGTAGTTTCCGCTTTGCGTTGCCGGTGCCCGCCGGCGCGTTGCGCGTGCAGGTTCCTGAGGTGCCCTCGCTGCTTGGCACGGCGAATCATGTTCTGGTTGCTGGCGAAGAACTGGTGCTGTCGCTGCGATGTCCATCCTGGCGAGTCGACGACGAACTGCGTGGCATCGTTTGTGATGACTTGGGCGAACCGATTGCAGGTGCGATGCTGCAGGTGGTGGCAACTCCGAACAGTCAGGCGCCTGTGTTGCAAGCGGCACACAGCGATAGCGGCGGACGCTTCTGCTTGATTCGTAAAGCGCGCTCTGCGGCGAGCGTCTGGCTGCGAACTGCGAACGTCGATGGCAAGCTCGCATCGGTGGTCAGCGGTCCGCATGACTGGGGCGGCTCGGAGTTGCGGATCCAATTGTCACGTGCCGACGGGATCTGGTTGCATGTTGCAGACGCTGTCACTGGTATCCCAATTGAGCAGTTCGCGGTGCAGCATGTGAGCACCGAAGGCGTTCGGTCGACGCTCGGTGGAACTCGTAGCCATGAAGGTTACCACCCCGGTGGCAGGTGTTGGCTCGAGGGCATTGGCTTGGGCTCTCATGAGATCATCGTCTGGCCGACGGGTGCGCAATGGCTGCCCAATCTGCCACATGCATTCACTCGCGAAGTGCCGGGCCAGGAGCTGCGCATTGCGCTTGCGCGAGCGAGCGAGTTGCCGGTCACGGTGCTGACAGAATCAGGGCGGTCCGTTGTTGGGGCCAGCGTGCATTTGATGTTGCCGGCCGAGAACCAGATCGTGCGTGATCTGGAGGAGCTGTTGCAGCACGGGGGCGGTCGTGTGCGGCCGAATGTGCGTCTCGCCGTCACGTACACCGACGAGCGAGGAATCGCCATGCTGCGATGGGCTGATGACGATGGGCCGCTGCAATTACGGATCGAAGGGCCCGGAATTGCGCCGCACATCGAGCACGACGTGCACCTGCGTCCGAGCGGCCTGACGGTTCGGGTTCCGGATACGGGCGTGCTGTTTGCCGCCTTGCACGGTGCGGCTGGCCTGCGGGTTAGGCTGACCAGTGAAGATGAGACGCTGCAGCTGCCGACTTCGTGGAGTGCGCCCCTGCAACTCGATCGTGATGGCCAGCTTCAGGTCGACGTGCCAGTTGGATCGTGGCTGCTGCAGCTGGTTGTGCCGCTGTCCAATGGTGCTTGGCGAACTCTCCCGGATGTCGTTGCCAAAGTCGTGATCCAATCCGGCAGCGTGGCGCGAGTGCAGCAATCCGTCGTTGCACACCTGGCTGCCGGTGAACTGCGCGGTAGCGCGTTCGTCGATGGCAGGCCAGCGCGCCACGTTGCGTTGTTGCACGGCGTCGCAGATGCCAATGGGGTGGTGCGTGGCGTCGGCGAGACCATGCACCCTGTGGACGATCGCGGTGCGTTCCGATTCTCTGACTTGCGAGCGGGCTACTACTCCGTCGAACTTCGCATGACCTGCTCAAACCAGCAGGTTGCCGTGTCTTTGCAGGGCTGGCGGCGGTTGTCGGGTGGCCAATCGTTGGTTTGCGACACGGCGTCGGTGGCCACCGCGCCGCTTGTGATTGCGTTGCGCGATCGCTCCGGTGCGGCAGTGACGCAGGGCTTGTTGGTAATGCGTGGCGACAACGGTGTGGTCATGACTGGCTCGCCAAATGCGCGCGGGCTCGTGAACTTCGAGCGAGTACCGGAGACCTCATACGACTTGCAGCTTCGTCGCGGCGCGAACGTCAATGCGTTGGGACGGGTGGCGCTGGTTGGCGACTTGTCCGAGCCGCGGCTGGTTGTCGTGCGGTAGATGGAGGTGCTGCTTGCCCAGCGATCGCGGGTTGCCGCCGAGTGCTTGAGCGCTGCGAACATATTTCGTTGGCGAGCTCGAGGGCAGTCGTTGCGCCGCGGATGAGTGCGATGGCTTGGCTGCTTGGCGGGTCCCATGTTGAGAGCGTCAATGCCTGCAACGGGCGCTGAGCGGGCGGTCTGAGGCGTTGCACGGGCAGGGCATTCGATAGGGGAGGGCCAAGCCCTTCGCGGTTGGTGTTTGCCGTCAACCACGCCTCATCGATTCGTTCATGTACCACCGGTCAATCGCCAGATTCCTAGTTTCCGCCGTGTTCGCAGCCGCATTGCTCAGCGGTCAGCAGCCGTCGGCGACCAATAACCCGTCGCTGACAATCAGTCAGTCGTCGCTAACCAGTGGCGGCATTGCTTCGATCAACTACTGCAACGCGGCACTCGCAAACCAGGTGGTCACGATCGACGTCGACAACGGCATGAGGCACGGCACCGAGACGGCCGTGATCGAGATCTTGCTCGATGCCAACGGTGTTGGCACCGGAACATGGCAGGTGCCGGCGTGGATGGGGGCCAACTTCAATGCGCCGGGCGTAAGCGAAGTGCACCGAGTGATCATGTAGCTAGCGGCGTCGGTGGGCTGGGTAGCTCACAACGCAGCGGCACGGCTGGTTTCCCAATACGCAACCAGCCAGACCCCAGGAGCAGGCTGCAAAGAGGCCATGCGCGCGCGGTCTCGCTACCGGTCCAGCAGCGATTCGATCCGCTGCAAATGCAGCGCATTGTTCGCACCCACTACATTGTTCTCGTGGCGCGTAGCGATGCTCTGCAGGGCCTGCAGCCCATACTGGACCTGCTCGACCAAGGTATCCAGCGAGTCCTGACGTGCCGCGAGATCGCTGTCTGTGGCAAGCAGCTGCTCGACGAGACCGGTGAGTCGTTCTTCGAAGTGCTTGGGCTCGAACGCTATCGGCTGCCGGAGTTCGGTGAGTAGTTGCTGGATCGCATCGCGAGCCGAACTTGCCATGGCAACATCCGCCTCGGCCAGCCCGTTCAGGATCTGGATCGACTCCACTACGTCAAAGTAGACTCTGCCACCGGCTGCTTCGC
>CAXBFC010000038.1:0-28724 GCA_963974725.1 uncultured bacterium
AGATGGGCTCTTGTCCGCGAGTCGGCGGCGCACCCGCAAGGCGGGTCGCCACAGGCATGTTGGTCAATACGTCGAAGACGACCCAACGCAACGAACGGCGTTGCCGGCCGTGCACAAGGCCGCAGGCGTCTGCATCACACAACTAGCGCACGGACTTGGCCGCCAGATACTGGGGCGGGAAATTGTGCTGCACTACATCTCGCCGAACGGCCTCGCGCTGCACCATGTAGGGGTCGGCGAGGAAACCTCGCGCAATCGCACACAGGTCGGCGCGCCCTGCTGCGATGATCGTATGCGCGTGATCGAGCCCTTGGATCGCGCCAACCGCCATGACCGGCACGTTCGCTTCGTAGCGAATACGTTCGGCGAACGGCAGCTGGTACATGCGCCCATACTGCGGCTTCGATTCCGGCACGTTGCCGGCGGACGAAACGTCGATGACGTCGACGCCCGCTTCGTGCAACCACTTCGACACTTGCACAGCTTCGGTGACGGTGAAGCCACGATCTTCGGCGTCGAACCAGTCGGTCGCCGAGATGCGGGCAAACAATGGTTTGGCGGATGGCCACGCCTCGCGCACGGCACGCGCGACTTCGAGTGGGTAGCGGGCACGGTTCTCGAGGGAACCGCCGTATTCATCGCCGCGAGTGTTCGACAGCGGCGACAAGAAGCTCGACAGCAGATAACCGTGCGCCATGTGCAACTCGACGATGTCAAAGCCGGCTCGAAGGCAGCGCTCGGCGCTTTGCACAAACGCATCGCGAATGCGGTCGAGGTCGGCGCGATCCATCTGCTTCGGCGCTGGCCAGTCCGCACCGAATGGCACGGCCGTCGGACCAATCGACTGCCAGCCAGCATCACGCAACGGCGCGTCCCCTTCCCACGGGCGACTGCACGACGCCTTGCGGCCGGCGTGGGCCAACTGCATGCCAATCTTCGCCGCCGAATGCTGATGCACGAAGTCGACGACGCGGCGCCAGGCCGTTTGTTGTTCGTCATTCCACATGCCGGCACAGCCTGGTGTGATGCGGCCGTCGGCCGTCACATTCGTCATCTCGGTGAACACGAGGCCCGCGCCGCCTACCGCGCGGCTACCGAGATGCACCAGATGCCACTCGTCGGGAACACCATCGGTTGCCGAGTACTGACACATCGGCGACACGACCACCCGGTTGGGTAGCGTCACGTCCCCGATTTGGAAGGGCAAGAACGCCGGCGGCGGAACGTTCTCGACCGTGCCGCAGAGTTCGCGGGCAACCACCTTGTCAACGGCAGCGACCAACGCCGGGTCGCGTGTTTCGAGGTTGTCATGGGTAATGCGCTTACTGCGCGTCATCAGGTTGAACACAAACCGATGCGCCTCCTGCCCCACGTAGCGCTCGCTGTTCTCGAACCACTCCAAGCTGGTCTGAGCAGCGCGCTGCGTCTTGAGCACGTCGATCCGGCGCGCATCCTCATAGGCCTCGAGTGCCTGCGGCACCGAGCCGGCGTGGGCGCAGATCGCATCCACGAGCGCAATCGAATCCTCCATCGCCAACTTGGTGCCCGAGCCGATCGAGAAGTGCGCGGTGTGCGCCGAGTCGCCCATCAAGACAACGTTCTCATGGCGCCAAGAGCCACAGCGAACCGTCGGGAAGGTGCGCCAGATGGAACGATTGGTCAGCAGCTCTTCGCCTTCTAGATGCTCGGCAAACAGCTTGTGACAGAAGGCAGCGGATTCCGCCTCGCTGAGCGCATCGAGGCCGGCCTTCTTCCACGTCTCCTCCCGGCACTCGACGATCCAAGTGCCGCGGCCTGACTCGAACGGATACGCGTGCACCTGAAACAGCCCCCACTCCGTCTCCTTGAAGACGAACGTGAACGCAGTCATTTCCTTGGTAGTGCCGAACCACGCAAACTTGCACTTGCCCCAATCGAGACTCGGCTGGAACGAGTCCGCGTAGTGCCCACGAACCATCGAGTTGACGCCATCCGCCGCAACGACAAGGTCGTGACTGGCGGCTAGTTGGTCGATGTCTTCCACGACGTGCTCGAAGTGCATGCGCACACCAAGCTCGCGGCATCGCTCCTGCAACAGCAGCAGCAGTTGCTTGCGGGCAAGACCACAGAAACCGTGCCCGGTGCTCGTGACCTTCTCGCCGGCATAGAAGGTATCGATGTCGGTCCAGTAGGCGAAGTTCTCGCGGATGCGCTGGAAGCTCTCGGGATCGGCGTCCTCGAAGTTGCCGAGCGTCTCGTCCGAAAACACGACGCCCCAACCGAACGTGTCGTCCGACTTGTTCTGCTCGTAGATGTCGATCTCAGCCGACGGCAGGCGCTTCTTGAGCAGGATGGCGAAGTAGAGCGAGGCCGGGCCACCACCGATGCAGGCGATCTTCATGGGCCGCCTATGCTAGAGGCCACGCGGTCGCGAGGCCAACGCACATCGCGAGCCACTGCTCACGGGCGCCATATGCCTCGGCTGCCCCGCTATGAGGATCTGGCCGCTATGCGGACTGGCGCGCAGCGACGGCGAGCGACAATTCTCTGCCGGTCAGGCGGCCCAGCAACTCGAGGTAGCCGCCGAACTCACCTTCCCAGGTGTTGTCCTTGGTGAATCGACGAGCACGAACCGACTGTTGGCGACCGACATCAGAGTCCTCATGCAAGCGCACCAGGCAATCCGCGAAGGTCTGGAGGTCGCCATCGTCAAACATCATCACTTCGTCATTGGTCACCAGCGACTCCATGATCGAGGTGCGTACGGCGACGACAGGCACGTCCATTGCGATGAACTCGGGCACCTTGAGGGACAAGGCCATGTCGATGTGCACATCCATGTGCGGCGTAAACACACCGACCGACGCCCGGCTCATCGCAAGTGGCACTTCCTGAAGGGGCATCGGCGGACCAATCTCGAGCAAATCTTCGACGCCGAGTTCCTTGGCGATGTTCTTCAAGTCCTGGAGCGGTTGGCCTTCGCCTTCGGACAACTTGCAGTGGATCAGCAGCTTGATGCCAGGAATCTTGTCGCGCACCAGTGGCAGCACGCGAACGCATTGATCGACGCCGTGCCGGTCGGACACCGTGCCGAGGTAGAGCATCACGAACTCGCCCTGCTGCTCGGGACCCGTCCACGGGTGCCTATGACGATCGAATAGTGTCGTATCGGCAGCGTTCATGCAGACGATCGAACGGTCCTCGTGCACTGTGCCGCGCGCAATCGCGCCCTGCCGGAATCCCTCCGTCGCAAACACGCAGGCACTAGCGAATCGGTGGGAAACCCATTCCTGGATCCGGATCGGCCAGATACCGGGATGCCTGATACTGGTCTTGAACTTGCTGCAATAGACCTCCGGCATCAAATCGTGCACATCGAGCACGACCTTGCGCCCGAACACGCGTGGCCAGAACGCGGCGAGCACCAGGAAGTCCGGCATGTTGTGCACATGCACGACGTCGTATCGCCGGCATCGCCAGGTCAAGAACCAACCACACAGCAACGTGAACCAGAGGTATTCGAACAGGTAACGCAGCATGCCGCCGCGGCGGCGCGACAACGGCAAGCGGTGTAGTTCGACTCCGCTGATCTTTTCACGCTTGGGCTTGTCGCGTGCCCGCAACGCGAGCACATCGACCTGATGACCACGGGTCACCAGAGATTCGGCGTAGCGGCGCACTCGTGCATCGCCCTCGTAGTAGGCGTGCACGACCATGCAGATGCGCAGCGGTCGTTGCGGTTCAGTCATGCGATTCGGATAGGTACGTGCTTGGTGGATGCTAGTTGATGGTTCCGAGCGCCGGCCCACCGATCTGGAACGGCAGCAGGCGACGAATGTAGAGCTCCACGCAGTTGCCAACGTCGGCGATCGCCGACGTCTGGGCATAGATCACGTCACCGGGCAGCAACAGGAAATCAGGCTGCTCTTCGAGAAGCACCGCCTCCATGTTGACGCGGAACGTTCGCTGGGTGCCATCTTGGTTGATACGAAGGATGCGCACATCGTTGTGCTTGATGGTGATGTCGAAGCTTCCCGCCTGCGCAATCGCTTGCGTCATCGTCATGCCCGCCGAGAACGGCAATGCTCCCGGCGCATTGACCTCGCCGCAAACGTAAATCGACTGCAGTGCCGCTTCGGTCAACTGCACGCCGATGCGAACTTCTTGGAACTCGCGCTTGTAGGCCTCCAAGACAATCGACCGCACTTCGCTAACGGACTTGCCAGCAACCTGCAGCGGGCCCGGAAGTCGGCGCAGGTCAATCGTGCCCGTCGGCGAAACGATCACGGCTTGCACGTTGTCCGATTGCGCACCCGACTCGGTCGTCGGAGTCGCCAGGTCAACGCGCACCGACAGACTATCTCCAGCCCGCACGACGTAGTCGCGTTGCATGTAGGCAGCCCACTCTTGCGCGACGGCCTTGGCATCAAACGGAGGCGCCGAGGCACACGACGCGAAGGCGAAGGCCAGGAGAGTGGTAAGCAAGCCGCGCAATAGGTTCGAACTCACGGGTCGGTGACGTAGTTGGGGAAAAATGGTTATCGCCAGAACCTGTCTAGCCCTGGACAGAAGGAGGCCGCCCAGATCATCTTCGACTGCAACAACCAACTGGCTATAGCTCCCACACTGTGGAACATGCCATCAAGCCAGAGAGCCCAACGTGCCGAGCAATGCATGTGAGTTCCACCGTGACGTACGCAATCGTGAATCTGTAGGCAAAGTGCTGTCTCTGCTGTTCCAAGAACCCGTTCCGGGACAAGCCGGACACGATTTCGGTGGTTCCACCGAGCTCCACCCAGTAGGCGTCATCGCGCTGGGACTACTGTCTGCACTGGCAGTTACGCTGCCCCGCCGGTTCGCTGGACTGCCAATTATTTTTCTGCTGTGCTTCATTCCGGCAGGGCAGCGCGTGGTTCTGGCGACCGTCGACTTCACCTTCATCCGGCTGCTGATGATGGTCGTGTGGTTCCGGATCTACATCCGGCGCGAAATCCGACCCATTGTCTGGAACCATCTCGATCGCGCCATGATCGCCTGGGCAGTCATCAGCGTGCTAACTGGAACGCTGCTCGGATGGACGTTGTCGGTGTTTATCAACCGTGCGGGAACCGCGGTCGACGCGATGATGGTCTACTTCTTCTTCCGGATGCTGATCCGGAACCATCACGAACTGCTGTCCATGACGACACAGTTCTTGTTGACCAGCTTCGCCGTGGCGGTGTTCTTCTTCATTGAAAGTCGAACCTCGCAAAACCTGTTCTCAGTGTTCGGCGGCGTCCCGGACGTCACCGACGTCCGTGACGGCCGTCTGCGTTGCCAAGGCGCCTTCGCGCACGCGATCCTCGCGGGCTGCTTTTGGGCCTGCCTGATCCCGCTCTACGCAATGCGCGGGTTCCTTGGCAAAGGGTGGTCCCTGTCGATCGCAGGCGGCATCGCAGCCGTGTTCATCATCGCCATGTGCGCCTCGAGCACCCCCGTCATGGCGCTTGGCTTTGGCATGGTTGGCGCAGCGGCGTTCTTGATCCGAGGATCGCTGCGATGGTTGCGTTGGCTGATCCTGCTGTGGTTGTGCGTGCTGCACTTCGCCCTGATGAAGCAGCCGGTTTGGCATCTGCTATCCCGTGTGGACGTCGTCGGCGGCTCAACTGGCTGGCACCGCTTCCACCTGGTCGACAAGTTCTTCGCCTACTTTCACGAATGGTGGCTAGTTGGCACCCATGGCACCGGGCACTGGGGCCCAGGCCTGCACGACATCACCAACCAATACGTCGCGGAAGGCGTCTATGGTGGCATCCTCCGCCTGGCCGCATTCAGCGCGACCATCCTGTTCGCGTTCGCAGGCATCTCTCGCAGCATGAGACTGCCCGAGGCTGGCCGCGCCTACTGGCTCTGTAGCTGGGCGCTAGGCACGGCCCTGTTCATGCACTGCATGAACTTCATCGCGGTTAGCTACTTTGAGCAGATCGTAGTCCAGTGGCATATGGTGCTAGCCGTCATCGGGTCGGTAACGCTTGTCCCCGGCGCATCGCCAACGCGACAATTGGCGGCCATGCACACCGGCAGCTGACGAAAATCTTGGCGGGTGAAGAGGCGGTGGAACGCCCACGTCCTTGTCTTCCCGCCCATGAGATCGAGACAAACCCGGGCCTGCGCGAATCAGTCTTTGATTCCGCGCAAATCCTGAGTGCGCTCGACAGGAAAAATCGCTTCAACCGTTGCCCGTACATTCCCCCAACAGCCGATAAATCTTGTGCTCACACACGTAACCCGGAAGCACCAACACTACTAGTCACGCTCGCCCCACCTCGATGTCTCGCTCACCTCGTCGATTGGCCATCATCATGGCCGAACTATTGTGCATTCTGGTCGCACTTAGCTGCGCCGGTCTGTGGACAGAGACCACGAACGATACGCTTGGCCGCAACATCATCCAAGCGATCGGGCTGTGGGCAGTCTTCAGCACGATCTGGCTGCTCATCGCGCGCCGCATCGGAGTAGCCCAGGTTCCCCCGAGCCGCAACCTTGCGCTTTCGTTGCGGCGGACGACCGAGGCCTGGGCGGCAACGTGGGGCATCGCGGGCATGCTGACCATCGCGATTGACCAGCCAAGCAGCCTCAACATCTGGATTGTGCTGATCGCGGGCCTCGGGTTTCTGAGTCTGGCGCGCTTCGCATTATCACACTCATCAATAGGCGTTCCCGCAGATCGATTGCGTGCCATCGTCATCGGCGCCTGCCCGAGTGCACGCGCCCTATCGTCGACCCAAGACGTCACCGAAGCGGTCGACTTTATCGGCTTCGTGCCGTTCGCCAACGAAGCCGCACAGAATATGCCGCACCTGGATTGCCTCGGCGACATGAGCAGCTTGCCGGCGGCACTACGCAAGAACGAGATCGACATCGCATTCGTCAGCCCATCTGACGACGCCATCACTGGTGAGGTGCACCAATCGATCGACATCTGTGAGAAGCTCGGGCTGCAGACGCAGTACTTCCCGTCCTTCTTGGATATCGACGACATGCGGGTCGGGATGACCTGGAGCGCCAACCGCCCTGGAATCAACGTTCAGGTAATGGCCGACAGCTCACTCGCTGCGGCCGGCAAACGTGCAATCGATGTGGTTGGCGCAGCTGTAGGCATCATCACGCTGCTTCCCGTGATCATCGCTTGTGCGCTGGCCATCAAGCTGACGAGCCGCGGCCCGATCCTCTACCGACAAACCCGAGTCGGTAAGTCCGGCCGAAGCTTTGGCTGTCTCAAGTTCCGCTCAATGCGGGTTGGTGCCCATGCACAGCAAGACCTGCTGCGCTCCGCGAGCCAACAGGATGGCCCGGCATTCAAGATTGCCGGTGACCCTCGCATCACACTGGCCGGCAAGGTCCTTCGCAAGTTCAGCATCGACGAGCTGCCCCAGCTGATCAACGTGCTGCTTGGCGACATGAGCCTGGTCGGACCGCGACCGCCGATCCCGAGTGAGGTCGACAAGTACACCTGGTGGCAGCGCCGCCGCATCTCCATCAAGCCGGGCCTCACCTGTGTCTGGCAGGTCTACGGCCGCAACCGGGTGTCGTTCAAGCGCTGGGTCGAGATGGACCTCTACTACATCGACAACTGGTCCTTGTGGTTGGACTTGAAGCTGATCGCGCACACAGTTCGCGTGGTTCTGCGCGGCACAGGCATGTGAACGGCGGCCCAACTGGCGAGCTCAACTGGCGGGCTCGACTGGCGAGCTCAACTGGCGGGCTCGCCTGGCGGGCTCAACTGGCGAGCTAGACTGGCGGTCTCGACCTACGACCGCTTCATCAATCGCTCGATCTCGGCGATGGACTTGGGCGCGCCAGCAGTCAAGACTTCGGGACCACGCTTGGTGATCAAGATGTCGTCTTCGATGCGAATGCCAATGCCACGCAGTTCTCGGGGCACCCGTGTGTCGCGCTTGGTGAAGTAGAGGCCCGGTTCCACCGTCAACACCGAGCCAACCGGCATTGGGTCCGCAACCCCCTCGATCGACTGGTAGCCGCCAACATCGTGCACATCTCGCCCAAGCCAGTGGCTGGTGCCGTGCATATACCAAGGCTTGAAGGCCGCATCCTTGACGAGCTTCTTGACGTCGCCGCTCAGCACCCCGAGTGCCACCAGGCCCGAGGTCAACGACCGGTGACAAGCCTTGTGCGCACTATCCCAGGGGGCCCCGGCCTTGCAGGCGCGAATGCCCGCTGCCTGGGCGCGCAGGACCACGCGATACACCGCCGCCTGAGCCGGAGTGAATCGTCCATTGACCGGGAACGTGCGCGTTACGTCCCCCGTGCAACCAAGGAACTCCGCGCCTGCATCGATCAGCAACAGATCTCCGGCGCGCATCCGACGATCGTTGTCGTGGTAGTGAAGCACGCAAGCGTTCGGGCCACTGGCGACAATCGACGGATAGCCATTGCGGGGGCTGCCGCCACTTCGAAACGCACCTTCGAGGTGTGCCTGCACTTCGTATTCGTGCATGCCTGGACGCGTGGCGCGCATCGCGGCGATGTGCCCCTGCTCAGTCAGTGCGGCCGCTTGACGCATCGCAAGCAACTCGGCGCGGTCCTTTACCAGTCGCTGCCCTGCAATCGCTGGCGCCGGATCTTGGAAAACGGGATGCGCCGGCAACAACGTGCGCCGCTGCCGCACCCGACTACGAGCAAACGTAGCCATCAGCTTCTGGTCCAGGTCGGGATCTTGCCCAAGCGTGTGGAACAGGCGCCCGTCGAGCGGGACGAGCTCCGCCAAATCCCGCCACAGGTTTGCGATGGCACGGCCTTCGTCGACTCCGAACGCCTTCTTGACGCCGCGCACGCCATAGCGAGGACCATCCCAAGTCTCGCGCTCAGGATCGCGTTCGCGCACGAATAAGATCGAGCGGTGCGATTGGCGATCGATGCGCCAGGCAACCAGCACGGACTGAGGCTCGGGAAAACCTGTCAGGTAGTGGAAGTCCGACCCAGGCCGGTACTCGTGGTGCACATCCCCATTGCGCACAGCTTCCTGCGCAGTTGGCAGTAGCAAGACTCCCGGCCCTATGGCATTCAGCAACCGCTGTCGGCGCGAACGGTGCAGGGCGGGATCGCATTGGGCATCGCGGCTCACACCGAAAAGTTTGCCGTGCTCGACGCTACGCGCCAAGCGAGATCGCCATTAGTAGAACGGCACTTCGACGAACACGTCGGGGTCTGCCCAGGAGATCGGCACTTCCACGAACACGGGCGCGAAGCCAACTGCATCGATTTCCAGCACGACCGTCGCTTCGTCTTCGTCGTATTCCGGAACCAAGACCGCCGCGCCGGTCGAGTCGACCACGAAGCCAACTTCGGCATCGGCAAGCAGGTATTCGTCCAGCAGCACGCGACCAGTCGAATCGGTCAGGTACCAGTCGGTGTAAGGACTCGCGCAGGTGCATCCGGACCATTCCTGATCAGCCTCTACGATGCGAACCGAAACGTTCTCCCAGGCAAGGTTCGTGATCGGGTCGTAGACCTCGACAAGAACCGACACCAATCGCGGCTGCTGCTGCACGGTGATCGCGGCGCGACGGCGGCCACTGCCACAGGCAGAGAGCAGCGAAGCGAGAAGAAGGATCGGTAGTTGGAAGCGCATGGGGTCATCCTCGTGGATCGGATTCTAAGCAACCGCCGTGCCAACGATCTGATCGGTCCGACGGGTGCCTCCGACGGCTTCTGGAGCCCCACAGGGCCAAAGTGTCGCGCCTGCGAGACACCGACAGAAGCCCATCGGTGACACAAGGTGAACCAGCGCAACCGACTCAAGAACGTGGCTCTTCCGTCTCTTTGACGGACGACGTGCTTTGACGGTAGTGAGCAAGCAATTCTTCGATCACTTCCATGGCCTTGCCGTGGAAGTGGTTGTTGGCAACGACAATCGTGCGCGTCGCGGTATCGCGAATCCGCTGCAGCCGATTCCACAGTTGCTGCACTTCATCCGTTGAGTAGCGCCAGTCGTAGACTTCGTCACGACCAGCCCCCGGTCGAAACCACGAACGGTTGCGACCATGAAGTCGGAAGTAGGCAACTCCATCCGCATGCACTCCCGTCGTATCGCGCGAGAAGCCGCCGACCATGCCGGGATAGTCGAGTTCGAGAACTCCAACACCATGCGCCGCGAGCGTCGCGAGCCCTTGCGCCGCGTTCCACGACTTGTGCCGGACCTCGACAAACAACGAAGCCGTATCGGAGAACGCATCGGACAAGCGGCGAATCAAATCGACGGCTGCCTGGTTGTGTTGCAGTTGATGATTGAACTGCGCCAACAATCCCATCAAGCGCCCAGACTGAGCCAGCGGCGCAAAGCCCTCGATCACCGCATCGATCAGCGCTGCGTCGAACTGCTGCCGATGGGTGAAGTCTTGCGGCAACTTGGCGGTGAACTGGGTGCCAAGATCCTCGGTACGCTGCACCCAAGAGCTGCAGTTCTTTGCCGACGGAACGGCGTAGAAAGTGCTGTTGATCTCAACCAGCGAGACCCGTTCGGCGACGGCCCGCAACGTGTCCTTGCAGCCGCGCGGATAGACGACGCCCTTCCAATCGGCATACGACCACCCGGCAACGCCGAACAGCACATCATCGGCCACGGTTCGCCTCGCGATGCTGGTCGTTGTCGCGCATGCGCTCGGCGATGCGCTGCTCGAAGCCACGCGCCCCAGGATGGTAGTACTTCGCCCCGCGCAACGCGTCCGGCAAGCACTGCATTGCCGCCACGCCAGCGGCAGTGTCGTGCGCGTAAATGTAGCCCTTGCCGTGCCCGAGGTCCTTGGCGACACCACCGGTTGCGTTGCGCAAGTGCAGCGGCACCGGGTGCTGCACGCCATCGCGCACGGCCTGCATCGCTACCGAGATCGCTTTGGTCACGGAGTTGCTTTTTGGAGCCGCCGCCAGGTAGATGACGGCCTCGGTCAACGGCAATCGGCCCTCGGGCAAGCCCAAGAACTGCACGGCCTGCACGGCAGCCATCGCGACCTGCAGCGCCATTGGATCCGCCAAGCCGACATCCTCAGCGGCAACCGCGACCAAGCGACGGGCTGCATGCTGGGCATCGGCACCAGCTTCGAGCGCGCGCGCCAACCAATAGACTGCCGCCTGCACGTCGGAGTTGCGCAGGCTCTTATGCAGCGCCGACAGCAAATCGTAGTGATGATCGCCGGACTTGTCGTGCAACAAGGCGCGGTGCTGGAAGGCCTCAACGATCATCGGCTCGTCGATCTCATCGCCATCGACACAGGTCGCGGCGCACGCTTCCAGGCAAACCAACGCGCGCCGCGCATCGCCACCAGAAAGCGCAGCAAGACGCGCCGCAGCATCTTCACCTATCGTCAAACTGCGCACCCCGAGACCGCGCTCGGGATCGGCCAAGGCTGCGCGCACGAGTCCCGCTATCTGCTCAGGCGCCAATGGCTGCAGTGGCACGACGCGACACCGTGACAGCAGCGCTCCATTGATGCAGAACGACGGGTTCTCAGTCGTCGCACCGACCAGGACGATGTCGCCGCGTTCCACGTGCGGCAAGAACGCATCCTGTTGCGCCTTGTTGAAGCGATGGATCTCATCAACGAACAGCAACGTGCCACGACCGTCACGCTTCTGACGTGTGATCGCGTCCGCAACGGCAGCCCGCACCTGCGCGACTCCTGACAACACCGCCGAGAACGGCTGAAAGTGCAGATCTGCGAGGCCGGCTATCAGCAACCCGAGGGTCGTCTTGCCGACTCCCGGTGGCCCAAACAAGATCAGCGAGCCAGCGACACCTTGTTCGATCGCCGCACGGAGCGAACGCCCTGGACCAAGCAACTCCTCTTGGCCCAAGTATTCATCCAGCGTCGCAGGACGCATCCGTTCGGCCAGCGGTGCCAGTGGCGCACTGCGCTTCTCCGCGCCATCTTCACTCAGGTCCCCGAACAGCGTCATCGGTTGTTCCTACCGCCTTTGCCGCTGGGTTTCGAACAGCAAGACGCCTGCTGCAACCGCGACGTTGAGACTCTCCACTGGCTTACACAGCGGCACATAAACGTGCTGATCGGCGGCATTCAGCCACATACGATTGACGCCTGCTGCCTCGGCACCGACGACCAACATCATTGGCTTGCGCAAATCGGCCTCCGAATGCGCACACGATCCGCCGCCATCGGCGACCACGATCTGCAGCCGGTATTTGCGAGCAAAGGCAATCGCCTCGGCGTCCGTCATGCCGTGTCGAATCGGCAACCGGAACACCGACCCCATCGAGCCGCGCACCGCCTTGTCACGAAACGGATCGGCGCCTCCGTCGATCGTCAGGCAGCCCGTCGCACCGGCCGCCTCGGCCGTGCGCATCACGGCGCCTAGGTTGCCCGGGTCGCGCAAACCTGCCGCGACCACGATCAGCGGCACCAGCTCATCCTGCAGCAACTGCTCGTCGTCATACGTCGGCCGCGCCAAGCGAACCGCCACGGCTTGCGGGGTGCTGAGTGCACTCAGGCGGGCCAACATCTGATCGGAGCAGTCGAGAAATGACTCCGCGCGCTGCATCAAGGCATCGCGCAATTCGTCGTCGACCAGCTTTGGCGATACCGCCGCCTCGACTACGACCAAGCCACCTCGAATCGCCTCCCAAACCAAGCGCACACCTTCCGCGAGCATGAAGTCTCCCGAGGCTCCGGCCGCCGCATCCCGGAAGCGTTGCACGGCGGGGTTCTTGGCGGACGTCAGGGAGCGAGGTTGGCGCGGCATCGCCTAATGATGTCCTGCCGGCTGCCAGGATGCACGCGCTACGCATCGGCGGCTACGATGCCGCGATGAAGTTCTGCAGCGATTGTGGACATGCGCTCTCACAGCGCATACCTAAAGGCGAAGATCGAGAACGCCTGGTCTGCGGGTCCTGCGAACGCATTCACTACGTAAACCCAGTCATTGTCGTTGGCTGCCTGGTCGAACGGGACGGCAAGATCCTGTTGTGCCGCCGTGCCATCGAACCGGCACACGGCAAGTGGACCATCCCGGCTGGGTTCTTGGAGCTCAACGAATCGATGGCGGACGGGGCACGCCGGGAGACCGCGGAAGAAGCTGGCGCCTCCGTCGAGATCCTGACCCCACACAGCCAGCTCGAGCTCACGCACATCGGGCAGCTACACGTGACCTACCGAGCGCGCATGCTGAACGACGAGCTTGCACCGGGAGTGGAAAGCCTCGAATGCGCGTTTTTCCGGCCGGAGGACATCCCGTGGCAAGACATGGCGTTTCCGGCGGGGATCTTTGCCCTCCGGCTGTGCCTCGAAGATGGTGACCGACCGCAGCTGCACCTCGGCCAACTGCGATGGAACGGCGAGGGGTCGCGATTCGACCCGCGCAACTACGCGATCAATGCGCACTCGAAAATGCCGATTGCGTGATGGTTCAGGCCATCTACGCTTGCAGGAATGACGCGGAGAGCGAATACCTCGGGGAGCCACGATCGCTCCATCCTTCTGTCGGGCCTGGCTGGTCTCACGATCCTGCTCACCACGAGCTGTGGTGGCGGTTCCGATGACGCAGCAGCCAATGCCCAGATCGCCAAGCTATTGCCTGAAAGCACGGTAGCCGTCGTGCGCATTGCGTCGCTTGACGAACTGAACAAGCACAAGCGCACCATCACCGAGGAAATGGGCGAAACCGATGACGGCCTCGACTTCCGCGATCTGCTCGCAATGTCCGGCATGCCCGGGGACGCTCGATTGATCGACCCGAGCCTGCCGATCGTGCTGGCGGTCACATCCAAACGCGCGACCCCGCCAACGATCGCGGTCGTGGTGCCGACGACCGATACAGCAGCTTTTGCTGAGTCGCTCAAGGCGATGCAGATCACTGCTACCATCGATGGCAACTACGTCGTCGTGCCAGTCTTCGGTACCTACAAGCGCGCCGAAACCGCGCCCCAGATACTGAGCAACCTCAAGCCGGGCGCCTTGTCGATGCACGCCAACCTTGAGCCACTGACCAGCACCTACAAGATGGCGATCAACTCGGGCATCGAGATGTTCGAGAAGCAGATCACGGACATGATGGAGATGGCCGACCCCAACATCGACGGCGAAGTCATCGCAGAACTGTATGGCTCCATCGGCCGCGCGATGTCCGAGTCGGCAAAGACGCTCGACGTCAGCGTTGGCTACAAAGACGGCATGCTCGACCTCGACGTCGCGCTCGATGTGCTACCTGGCAGCGCCATGGCTGGCTGGAGTTCCCCAGCGACGGACTTGCAGCCGCTTGCCGCGGGCATGACCGGCAAGGGAGCCCTTGAAGTGCTGTTCCAGATGGACACGCGCAAGATGATGCCGCGATTCAACGACCTACTTGACGCGGTCGCTGACATCTACCCACCGGAGTTCCAGACCACGATGAAGGACCTGATGGCGACCTACGAGGCCATCTATGAGCAAATCGATTCCGGCATGATCATAGAAGGAGACCTGTTCGGCGACGAAGGTCTGCGGATGACTGCGCAGATGACACCGAAGGACCCTGCAAAGTACGTCACCCTGATCACCGACCTCGTGCACAGGGATTCGATGAAGCAGCTCGGACTGACGGCAGACGTTCCGAAGACATCCACGGACGGAGACACCAACATCTGCGATCTCAACATCGCGATCGACAGCAAGAAGATGCTGGCGGTCACGGGCCAGCAGTCGCCGCAACAAGAGCAAACCTCGCAAGCGTTTCAGGCGATGTTTGCCGACGGGCTTCACATCCGGATCGCACAGCGCGATAAGCGCGTCGTGATGACATTCGGCGAGGGTCGCGAAGCTGCCGCCACCGCCACGCTCGACGCCGATCAAGGAACCTGGTCGCCGGCCATACAAACTGCAGTCGACCGACTCGAGGGATGCAACCCGATGGTCGTCGAACGCATTGACATGGCGCGTTTGATGGCCGGGGTGTTCGCAAGCATGGCCCAAGCAGGCACGAACGTGCCGGCCGTGCCCGAGGATGCGAGCGCCAACATGATCTTCTACGGCGGCATCCGCGGCGACCAATGGCGCGGCGGCCTATCCATTGATGTCGCTGGCTTCGGCGAGCAGGCGCGACTCTTGATGCCGCGCTAGCGGATCGCGCCACCCGAACGCGACCAGCCCGGGCCCCCAGCATCGGGCCCCCCAGCGCCAGGATCCCAGCACCAGGATCCCAGCGCCAGGACCCCAGCGCCAGAACCTCGCTGGCAGGCCCTACTGGCAGGCCTTCAGCGCGCGGGCGACGTAGACCGGCGCGACCTTCTTGCGCCAGTAGACGTCGAGGTCGGTGTTGTCCATCGTGCGCGCCGGCTTCATCGCCGCGGCGCCTGCTGCGGCAATCAGTTCGTCCGTCAGCTTGTTGCCGACGAGCAACTTCTCCGACGCCGACGCCGGCATCGCGTACGAACCGGCGCCACCGAGGCGAATGTTCGCCTTCTCGATCGTCCCGTCTTCGGCGAACCAAAGGCACGCGCCGACGCCGAGCACCGGGAAGTCGTAGGTGTCACGCCGGCGCAGCTTCAAGTAGCTCGCCTTCCAGTTGCCTGGCGCGGGCAACGTGATCTTCGTCAGCAGCTCCTCAGGCTTCTTGGTGAGGTACACGATGCCGTCGTCTTGGTAGAGCTCGTCGGCCTTGATCGTGCGCAGGCCATCGACGCCGGCGAGCTCAATCTCGGCTTCCATCGCACAAACGACCGGCACCGAATCACTCGACTGCACGGCCCAGCAACGTGGGCTACCCGGGGCGACCCAGCAAATCGCGTCGGACTTCGACTTCATGCAGAAGTCGATCGACTCGCGCCACTCGTGCGACTGGTCGTAGTAGGAGCACCGCGTATCGAGCAGCAGATTGCCGCCGATCGTGCCCATGTTGCGCAACAGCGGTGTCGAGATCTCGCGCACCGCGTGGGCAAAGCCAGCGTAGTGCGCTTTCAAATGCGGGTAGTGCTCGAGCGTGGTCAGCGTGACCATCGCGCCGATCTGCAGCCGGCCATCCGCGAGCACTTCCATCGAGTGCAACTCAGGCACGTCACGCAGCGAGATCACTTGCGCGGGCGTCTGGTGACGCCGCTTCATGTTGGGATAGAGATCCGTACCGCCGGCGACATACATCGCCTCTTTGCCGTGTTCCTTCGCGATGCGAACGGCATCGACGGCATTCTTCGGCGTGTGGTAGGTGAACGTTGGTAGGCGCAGCATGATTCGTCCTCCTACTTCTTGGCCTTCTTGGTTCGCTTCGGCTCATTCCAGGCGGTGCCATCACCACCCTGCCACGGCGTTTTGATCTTCAACGATTCGCCGAAGTTGACGTCCGGGATGCCGGTCTCGTCAGCAGCCGGGCCGAAGCGCGGCTCCTTGCCCTCGTGCTTGGCCTGCATCGCGGCGAACACCTTCTCGAACGAGATCGGGTTCTCATCGACGCGCACGCCGACCGCATCAAACACGGCGTTGGCAACCGCGGGCATGATCGGGAGCAACGGCCCCTGACCAACTTCCTTGGCACCAAACGGCCCGTTCTTGTCCGGATCTTCGATCACGTAGGTGACGCAGTCCGGCATTTCGAGCATCGAGGGGATCTTGTGCAGGAAGACGCGCTGGCCCTTGTGCGAACGATCGCGGTAGGCCATCTCCTCCATCATCGCTTCGCCGAGGCCCATGTAGATCGAACCTTCGATCTGCCCCATCGCGACCGCGGCGTTCAGCGCGCGACCAATGTCGTGCGCCATCCACACCTTCGGAACGCTGTAGATGCCGGTCTCCGGGTCGACTTCGACTTCAACGACCGTCGCCGAGTAGCTGTAGCTCGGGCTTGGACCAACACCGCCACCGCGGAACTTCGCAGCGGACTTCGGCGGCGTGTAGCTACCGACGGTGCCAATCGTGCCGACCTGGGCTTCGGCAACGCCGACCGCCTCCATGAACGTCATGCCGGTATCCGGCTCTTGCGCATCAAAGACGCGGCCTTCGGCGAACACCAATCGACCGGCTGGGACTTCGAGCTTCTTGGCGACGCCCTTCGCAACGATGTCGCGCGCGCGCTCCGCAGCCTGCATCGCCGCGTTGCCGGTCATCACCGTCACGCGCGAGCTGTAGCTGCCGAGGTCGACCGGCGTCAGGTCGGTGTCACTGGTGACGACCTTGATGTCGAGCGGGTTGATGCCGAGCACTTCGCCGACGATCCAGCCGAGCACACTGTCACTGCCTTGGCCGATGTCCGTGCTGCCACAGAACACCGTGCAGAGACCCGAACGATCGAGCTGCAACTGCACGCCGGAGTGCGGCATGCCATTCCAGTAGATCGGCAGGCCAGCGCCTGACAGGTAGCTGCTGCAAGCAATGCCGAGACCGCGGATGCGGCCGTCCTTGGTGACTTCCTTCTTGCCGCGACGCTCATTCCAGCCGGAACCTTCTACGACCTTTTCGATGCAGGCACCGAGCCCCATCGAACCGATGCGCAGATAGTTGGCCGTCACCGACTCGCGCGGCGCCAGGTTGTCGAGGCGCAGCTTGGCTGGATCGATGCCCAGATCGCACGCAACCTTGTCGAGCTGCACTTCCAACGCGAAGCGCGGCTGCACGGTGCCGTGACCGCGCTTCGGTCCACACGGCGCCTTGTTGGTGAAGAAGCGCGCGCCGCGGAAGTGGTAGTTCTCGACCGCGTAGGTCACCGTTTGCAGAGCACCGGTATAGAACGTGCTCGCTGTGCCATAGCTGCCGTAGGCGCCGCCATCGAGGAAGCTGTGGAAGTCGAGCGCCGTGATGCGGCCGGTCTTGCTGACCCCGATCTTGCTGCGCATCAACACCGGGTGGCGACCGCGGTGGCACCAGAAGACTTCTTCGCGAGTCAGCGCGACCTTGACGGGACGACCGGTCAGCATCGACATCTTCGCGGCGCAGATCTCGTGATTGAACGGATCGCTCTTACCGCCGAAGCCACCACCATTCGGGGTCGCAATGACGCGAATGCGGTTGGCGGGCAGCGGATGCAGCACACGCGCCAACGCCCGATGCAAGTAGTGCGGCGTCTGCGTCGACGACCAGATCGTCAGCTTGCCGTCCTTGTCGAAGTGCGCCAGGCTCGCGTGCTGCTCCATCGGCAGGTGCGTGTTGCCTTCGAACCAAAACGTGTCTTCGCGCGTGTGATCGGCACGCTTGAAGCCATCCTCCATGTCGCCGAACTCAAGATTCTCGAGCCGGTGGATGTTGCCGCGCACGCCATAGTCGTGCAGACGCGGCTCGTCGTTGGCGGCAGCTTCCTGCACGCTGCCGATCGTACGCAGTTCGCGATAGTCGACATCGACCAGGCGACACGCATCCCACGCAGCCTCTTCTTCGGTCGCGGCAATCGCGACAATCGGGTCGCCGACGAAGCGAACGTGGTCGGGGCACAACGCGTGCTCGTCCTGACTGACCGGCAAGATGCCGAACGGCGTCGGCATGTCCTTGCCAGTCAGGATGCCCTTGACGCCCGGCAATGCTTCGGCCTTCGAGATGTCGAGGTGCGTGATTTCCGCGTGTGCCATGGTGCTGCGCAGCAGCTTCATGTGCAGCATGCGCGGCATCGTCAAGTCGTCGGCAAACTGCGTCAGGCCACTAACCTTGCTGCGCGCATCAACCTTGCGAATCGGCTTGCCGATGTGCTCCAGCTCGTCCTTCTTTTTGTCGTGCTGCCAAGGCGCGTCATTGCGGGCCTCGGGAGAGCTAGGGTCACGGGTGCTCGGATCATCAAGAACCATAGATCGACTCCTTGCTCGGCTGAGCATCCTCGCCGCGCATGCGCGCCGCGGCCAACTCGATCGCCTCGAAGATCTTCAGGTAACCCGTGCAGCGACACAGGTTGCCGGCGAGGGCTTCCTTGATCTCGTCCCGCGTTGGTCTGACGTTGTCCTTGAGCAACGCGTCGGCCGCCATCAGGATGCCCGGCGTGCAATAGCCGCACTGCGCAGCGCCAAGGTCGGCCATGCAATCCTGCAGTGGCGCCAGGTCACTGCCGCAGGCGAGTCCTTCGACGGTCTGCACGTCCTTGCCGACGGCGTCGACGGCCAGCACCAGGCAGCTGAGAACGGGAATGCCGTCGACCTGCACAGTGCAGGTCCCGCACTCGCCGAGTTCACATCCGTGCTTGGTCCCGGTCAGAGTCATCTCCTCACGGAGCACCTCTAGCAGGGTCTTATGTGGCACAAACGCCACCTCGTGCGGCTCGCCGTTCACTTGGAACGTCGCGAGCACCTTGTTGGGCTCGGTCATAGGGGGCAAACAGGATAGCGATGCCCCCTCGGCAGATGAAGCCCGGAATCCGGCCCATGCTCGCTGCATCAGTTTTCTGTGCCTGCTGCACTGCGGCTACTTGGCCACCCCATCGCGCGTTGCACAACTGCAGCGAGAGAGTTGCATGTCCCTGGAGACCCTTCAGGTCGGTGCAGGCCCCCGAATGGTGCGCCCGCCCGCAGAAGCCAATCCCCACTGGCCCCATCGCCAATGGCCCATCGCCAATGGATCGTGCCCTACTGGACCGTGCCCCAATGGATCGTGCCCCAATGGATCGTGCCCCAATGGACCGTGCCCTACTGGATCAGGCCCTACTGGATCGTGATCGGCAGCGCGCTCGGAAAGACCGTTCGCAAGACTGGGAAGGTCGGCGCATCTGCGGTCATGCCAGTGGCATAGAACGTCAACCCAAGCAACCATGGCAACGGCGGAATGGTCAGCGACGAGGTCGCCTGCCCGGTGGGGCTCAGCACGCCCGCTGCACCCGGCAAGATCGGGTTGCCGGGAATCATCGAGAGGCTGGTCAGCCCGTCAATCTGGATCGGCAACACGACTGAGCCAGCAAGCACGGTCGGCACGTTCGACAGCGACAGCACCATCAGGTAGCTGAGTCCTTCATCGCCCGGAATCGACATACTGAGCGTCGTCGTGCCACCCACCGTGGCTGGCGCCGACAACTTCAATTCCGGCTCTACAAGTTCGACGATCTGGTTGGCGGCCACGTTGGTCAGGTACTGAACCTGGCCCAACGGCCACGTGACCCGCACGACATCTACAACGGTGTCGGCACCAAGGCCGAAGTGAACGCGCGTGTCGTGATGTGACAGATAGCCAGTGCCACTGCGCACATATTGGCGCTGATGCAAGCTGCTCGTCGTCACTTCGATGCGCGTGCCGTAGCCGTCGCGGTTGCTCACCGTGCCGCGGGTCTTGAACTTCATCCAGTTGCCACCGGCAACCGTGTTGCGCAACAGAACCACGCCCTCGGGAGAAACGATCGGCCCGGTGTCAAACCGCTCGAGAATGTCGACGCGGCCATCGTCGTCGAAGTCGCCAGTGACGTTGGTGTACTGCCACAGGAAGTGATCGGTGCCGAGCGCCGGCGCGACGTTGGGCCACGCCACGTTCGCCGAAGCGGCTGCGCCGGGGTTGCGATAGAAGTAGTTCGGAGCCTGCGAATGAACAACCTGCAGGTCTTGCCAACCGTCGTTGTCGTAGTCGAGGAACTTGCACGACCAGCCGACGCCACTGCCAAACACGTTGTAGGTCGCGGTCGCGTTGTCGTACGAGCTATTGGTCTGGTTCCACACCTGGAACAAGTGATCAATCGGAACGTCGGTGCAGTAGAAATCGATGCCCCCGTCGTTGAACGCATCGAGGTAATCGACCCCCATGCCGTCGATAGCCCAATCCGCGCCAATCTGCGCCTGAACGGCCGTGAACGTGCCATCCGAGTTATTGCGATAGACCTCGTTGCCGCCCCACTGCACGCCCTTGTCGTTGAGCACGAGGATGTCGGGCCAGCCGTCTTCGTCGTAGTCCATCCACGTCGAAACCAACGCCATGCGCGTGCTGCCGACGCCGGCCGTCGCCGTAACATCGGTGAAGAACCCGTTACCCGTATTGCGATAGAGCTTGTTGGTACCGGGGAACAGCGTCACGGAGTCCTGGCGATTGCCGATGTAGAGATCGAGCCAACCATCGCGGTCGTAGTCGCCAAAGCACGCGGAGTAGTTCGAGTCGACGTTGGTCATGCCGCGCATGGCACCCTGCTCGACGAAGATGCCACCGCCCTGATTCATGAAGATCTGACTGAGCGAGAAGTGGTTGCCGACGAACAAGTCGACGTTGCCATCGTTGTCGATATCTGCAGCCGAAACGCAAACCACGTCCTGGCACACGCCCAACCCGCAGCCAAACGTGATGTCGGTGAACTGCATGCCGCCGTCATTGCGAAACAGCTGGAACTGCGAGCCCGAGACGCCGGCGATGACCACATCGAGGTCGCCGTCGTTGTCGATATCGAACGTGCCCATCCCGGTGCCAATGAAGCCGCTCGCCAACGCAACCCCATGGATGCCAAGCGGTGCCGCAACCGATTGGAAGCCTTGAGAGACTGCCGCACTAGCGAGCAGCGAAGCGATAAGGGCGTGGTGGAGTCGGAGGCCTTGCATGGATTCAACGGTCAACGGATACGGCGGCGAGGGTATCAGATTCTAACACCTCGACAGCGCATTGGTGGCGGTGGCACACAACCATGCTCTGCGAGCATATACTGTGCAGCGATGCGAGTTCGCGTGGCTGTTTGCGCCCCATGTCAATGTGGTTAGAGGTCGCCGATCGTCAGCTTGATGCCGTTCGACGCGCGCGCTGTGCTGCTCACGAGCGACTGGTCCAAGGTGACGGCCTGAGCGAACAACTCAAAGCCGTTGAAGATCGGGTTGGCGACCGGGAGAGGGATGACGGTCCAAGTCTGCACGCCCAGGCCACCAGCGACGATCGCGGGCCCCACGAAGGCGTCACCGGCAGCGTAGAGCGTGCAGCCGGCCGCGAAGCCGATGAGGTCGAGCGGCAACGCCGGGTTGGACAGGCCAACGATTCCGATATGGAACAGGGCCGACGATTCGATGTTGGTCGTGGTCGCAGTGTAGTTGACGGCGGCCGGGCCCAGAACCGGACGACCGATGCCTTCGAGGCTCAGCGAGACGACGTCGCCAGCGGGCAGAATGATCGCGCCGTTCGTGGCAAACTCCGTCTCGAAGCTGACCGAACCGGGATCACCACTCGGGCCGGCCGGCGAGTATCCGATGACCATCGGGTGCGACAAGGTCGAAGCCATCGCGCCGAAGTAGAGGCTGGCATTGCCCGAAATGGTGTCGATGGCGAACTGGAACGTGTTGGCACCCGTCGTGCCAAACGCAGGAACTTGGTCGAAGGTGAGCTGGGCTTGCGTGCCGAGCTCTTCGTAGGTGACGGTGCCCCCAAGATTCGGTTCGAAGTCGGACCAGCAGGAAAACTGCTTGGCCGGGTTGTTCAGCAACAGCGCCGGGGAAGGAGCGAACGAAACACTGTTGCCAGATCCCGTGGCGAGCCAGCCATTCGAGCCGAACACGAGGCCGAGCGAACCGACCGGAACCGCGACGTCGCCACCGACCACAAGCGGGGCGGCGAGCGGATCAAGGCTACCAACAGCGGCGATGCCAGCCGCCGACGGGGTGATGATGTAGCCACCGCCGGTGCTGATGAAGTCGAGGCCGGCCAGCGTATTGTTCTGGGCGAACGCATCGAGGGTGGTCATCTCGTATGCCGAGCTGAAGGCATCGATGCAGCCATCACCGATCGACTCGACCGCGGCGCAATCAGGGACCGTGTAGTGGATCGCCGTATTGACAACGCGCGGGGCGAACAGGGCGCCAGTAAACGGAACGTTCGAGGCCGTGCCGGAGTCGAGCGTCAGGCCACAGCCTGCGTAGCTGAGGGGGAACGGGGCGGTGCCGGTCGTGTACGCGTGGGCAGTGCCGAGCGTGCCATCGACAAACGCAACACCAAGCGAAGTGCCGGCAAGGATCGTCAAAGGGCTGCTGAGCACACCGTTCGTGCCGGTTCCGGCGGGGTTGGATGCGGCAATCGGACACGTAGCGACGTTCGTCCACAGAGCCATGTTGAGCTCGTTGCCGGCGTGCGTGCCCGGCGTGGTGTAGATGTCGATCGAGCCGGCGAGGCCGCCAGCACCACCAATGTTGAAATCGAGGTCCGTGATCGTGACGTCCGCGGCGCCAGCGGTCAGCGTAAAGTAGATTGCACCGCCGGCCGCGCCGCCGTTGTTGTTGGCGAATGTCGTGGTCAAAGACTGCTGGGCCGTGGCCGCCGCGCAGCTAAGCAGAAGAATCGGAAGAAGGCGTATCTGCATGGATCCACGCTGGGTCACGAGGCGGAGAGGAACTCGTCCCGCTCATCCCGATCGTCGCGAGTCGAGCGAGGCGAGGTCTTGGGAGACTGCAATCCAAGTGTACGCTCCCCCGGTGCCAAGGTGCCGCCGGAGACGACGGCAGCCAAGCCGACCTCCATGACTTACGCTGATACGCACCTTCTTGTTCGGCCGGCCGCACGCCCGAAACGGCCCTGGTTAGGCGCCTGCGGCACCACGCGCCGCCCGCCAAGCGACCCCGAATCCGTGCGGCATGGCTCAGGACCGATGCGAGCAATACGGTCCCGAGAAGAGAAAAGGCCTGCAGCTCCCCAAAGACAGACCCAGCTCGCGCGCCGCAGTGAGCCTGCCAACCGGATCTTGCACCTGCCGCTAGCTGATCCTTCTTGCACACGTAGATCGAACCATGCGCCTACTCGCTTCCCTGCTCGCCCTCACCATGACCCCCGACTTCGCTGCCTCGCAAAACGCTCCGCCGCCGCCCGTCGAATGGCTGACCGGCAAACAGCGCCAAGCGGCGCTGGCCAAGCAGTCGACCTGGTTGCCACTACTCGACCGCAGCACGCTGAGCATCGGCCGGTATCGCTTGCGAGCTGGCGGCAAGGATGGCCAGAGCCCCCACGACCAAGACGAGGTCTACTTCGTCGTCGCCGGCAAGGGCCAGTTCACAGCGGCCGGAGAAACGCGCGACATCTCGAAGGGAGACCTGGTGTTTGTCGCCGCCAAAGCGACGCACCGCTTCCACGACGTCACCGAGGACCTCGACCTGCTCGTCATGTTCAGTTCGGCCGTGCCGATCACTGGTGGCATGGTCGCCGCACCACCACCGACCGAACAAACACCGTTCCCTGAGAACAGTCCGCGCGGTGCGACCCGCATCTTCTATTGGTTCGGCCCCGACTCGGCCGGCCAGGTCGCCATGCAATACGGCAGGGCCAGGTGGAAGCAGCAATACGCGCAGTTCCTTAGCAAGCCATCTGGGCAGCGCTGGCGCTGTGGCGAGAACTTCTGGACGACGCTCGACACCAACATGCCGTTGGTCATCGGCGGGACCAAGGTGCCGATTGGCCTCTACTACGTCGCCATGCAAAACGACAAGCAGCGCGGACTCGAACTCGTGCTGCTCGATCCACAGCAGATTCGCAAGCAGCGGCTCGATGCATACGAGGTCACCAAGACAACCGGCGGCCTGATCATCCCACTCAAGCGCTCGCCCGCGCAGCCGTCGGCAGGCCGCCTCAGCATCGAACTAACCGTCACCAAGAAGGAGCGAGACCGAGGCACCCTAGAGATATCGTTCGGCGGCAACCTGCTGCGCGCCGACGTCGTGATGCACCCGCATCGCAAGTAGATAGCCTGGCCGGCGAGTGGGCGGGCCGGGCGGCTGGTTGCAATGCCTAGCTACCCGGCCTCACACCTAGGCCTCACAAAACGCCTTCACCGCATCCACATCCTTCTCGACGGCCTTGCGGACCATGCCGCGAATCAGCGGCGTGAACAGCTTGGCGAGCAACTTGTAGGGCCGGTCATCCATGGCCATGGTCAGCTCGGTGCCGCCGTCGTTGGCCTTGACCCGAAAGACGGTGTCCCAGACCGTGCCGCCCGCGTCCGAAACGATGCGCACGTGTTCGCCAGCCTCATACTCGGTCACTTCCAAGACACACGTCACTTCGCGCTTGCCCATGCGGCGGGTCTCTTGGAAACGAGTCCCGGCGCCCTTATGCGTCTCACTCAGGTACTCGATACCGACGATTTCGGGCACCGCCTGCTGGAAGTTCTCGACGTGCGCCACCACGTCGAACACCTGTTCGACCGGCGCCTGGATTTGACGAGTTGTGGCGATGCGGCCCATGAAGGGAACTCTACGGCCGCACACCGTTGCTAGCGACCTCGCTCGTGGGGTGCTTCGAGAGTTCGTGGCATGAGTCGGCGAGTCATGAGCGTTGCTCGCAAGGCGCCGTCTAGGCGTGCCGCGGGCAAGGGCCGCGGGTAAGGGCGGCGGGTAAGGGCCGCGGGTAAGCACCGAAGTTTGCAGAACCACACTGCTAGTCTGGGGCCATGGACGGACACCACCGCCTGACTGCACCCGAGGCCACCATCGTCGCATGGGCCAAGCAACTACCCACAACCGGTAGCGTGCTCGACGTCGCGGCCGGTTCTGGCAGGCATGCACTGTGGTTTGCAGAGCGCGGCTACCAGGTCACGGCGATCGATCGAGATACCGAGGCGCTGCGCCAACGGTCGCAGCCCAACCTTCGCGTCGTCACCGCCGACCTCGAGAACGCTCCGTGGCCTCTGCAAGGGGAGCTGTTTGATGTGGTCGTGGTCGTCAATTACCTGTGGCGAGATCTACTGCCGGCGCTAGTTCGAAGCGTCGCGGTCGACGGCTACCTGCTCTACGAGACATTCGCACTCGGCAACGAACGCTACGGCCGTCCCCGCAATCCTGACTTCCTGCTGAAGCCCGACGAATTGCGCCTGGCGATGCCGGACACGTTTGATGTAGTCGAGTTTAGCCAAAGCGAAGTTGGCACCCCCGTCACTGCGGTGCGACAACGCTTGCTGGCACGCCGCCTTCGCTAGCATGGCTCACAGATCTCGCGGCGGCCCTTCGCGCAAGATGCGTTCGTACCACGCGATATCGTGCCAGGCCCCGTGCTTGAACCCGATGTGGTGGTAGACGCCAACCAGGGTGAAGCCCATCGCTTGATGGAACCCGACGCTAGGATCGTTCGGCATCGCGATGCCAGCGAGCGCATTGCAGTAGCCCAACGCAATCAATCGCGCGAACAGGCGCTCGTATAGCAGGCGCGCGATGCCTCGACCCTGCGCGGCCTCGGCAACGTAGCCCGAGACTTCGCACGACGCTCGATACGCACCGCGCGAACGATGCTTGCTGCCATAGGCGTAACCAAGCACGGCACCATCGAGTTCGGCTACCAGCCACTCGTGCGCGCGCTGGGTTGCCTCGACCCTCTCGGCGAACTCCTGGACGCTCGGCACCTCGGTCTCGAACGACACCACGGTGTGCTCGATGAATGGCCGGTAGATCGCGAGCATCGCCGCCGCATCCGCATGCCGGGCCTGGCGAATCGTGGGGGTTGCGTGCTCGACCATTTGGAGCGGGCAGCTTAGCCGCGATCCGCAGCGAGGGCCATTCGGCACGGAAGTCGGCTCTGCAGACGGCGATGGGCCAACCACCGCTGGGGACCAACCGGCGGTGCCAAGGCCGCCACGAGCGGTTTTTGAACGCGTTCAGAAAAGAGCGAAACTCGCCACCCCGACGCCCATTCTTGAACGCGTTCAACTTCACAAGGAATCAGACATGGGCACCACTCTCTACGCATACGTCTTCTACGTCGTCATCAGTGTCGCACTGACCATTTGGGTCGCACGCACGCTGCACAAGAACGGCCGGGTATTCCTCGTCGACGTCTTCGACAATCGCGACGAACTGGCCGACTCGGTCAACCACCTGTTGGTCGTTGGCTTCTACCTGATCAACTTCGGCTACATCAGCCTGGCGTTGAAGCTCGCCAAACACACCGAGGACGCCACCCAGGCGTTTGAAGCGGTCAGCCACAAGGTTGGTCTGGTGTTGGTGGTGCTGGGCATGATGCACTTCTTCAACCTGTTCGTGTTCAGCCGCATCCGCGCCAACAAGCAGATCGCCGAAGCGCCGCGCCCCGTCGCACCTGATGCGATGGTACAAGCAGATGGCACCTTGGCCGCAATCAACAAGCTTGGCGACCCGCCGAAGGAGTAAGCCATGCCCGCTCACCCCGACGCTGCGCCACTTTGCTTGACGGTCTGGTTTGACGGCGACTGCGGGTTCTGCGCCCGCGTCGCCAAGTGGCTCGAACGTCAGCCCAAGTTTGTCGCCGTCAACTGCGTGGCAGCGCAAACTGCCGGCACTAGCAGCTGCCCACTCAACACCGCCGAACTGCTCGACAAACTCACCGTCACCGCAAGTGACGGCGCGGTTTATCGCGGTACCAACGCCTGGATCACCTTGCTGTGGGCACTGCGCAACTATCGCCGCTGGTCGCTGCGTTTCGCGCGCCAGTCGTGGCGGCCGTGGGCGGAAGACCTGTTCGCCACCATCACGGGGGTCGCCAAGCTGACCCAGCGGCAACGCAAGGCTCATGCAGCAAAGCCGTCACCGTGATCGCGATTGCCGCATTCGTGCTTGGCGAATGTGGCTTCGCTGCCTTATCCCGACAGCATGGCCTCCACGTTGCGCGCTCTGTCGCTGGCACTGCTACTCGTCGCCGCCGCGACCACGCAGACATTTCCGCAGTCCACCCAACGACCGCCAAACATCGTCTACGTGCTCGCCGACGAACTCGGCTACTACGAACTGTCGTGCCTTGGCCACCCGCACATCCAGACGCCCAACCTCGATCGCATGGCGAAGCAAGGCATGCGCTTCACGCAGTATCTCGCCGGCTCGGCGGTCTGCGCGCCAACCCGCGCGTGCTTGATGACCGGCAAGCACTCGGGCCACACATCCGTTCGAAGCAACGGCGGCGGCACGCCACTTCGGCAAGACGAGATCACGATTGCCAGCTTGCTCAAGACGCGCGGCTACGCAACCGGCGGGTTTGGCAAGTGGGGTTGCGGTGGCCGCGGCTCGACCGGGGTCCCGGAGCAGCACGGCTTCGACACCTTTGTCGGCTACTACGACCAGGTTCACGCGCACTCGTACTACCCGGCCTACATCCTCGAGAATTCCAAGGAGCTGCCGCTTGCCGGCAACGAAGGCGGCCGATCGGGCAAGACCTACTCGCATCAGGTGATCGTCGACCGCGCGATGCAGTTCGTGCGCGACCACCAGGACGTTCCGTTCTTCTGCTACATGCCGGTGACGCCGCCGCACGGCATGTTCGACATTCCCGATAGCGATGCGGCTTGGCAGCTCTACCGAGACAAGCCCTGGCCGGTCGACGCACGTCGCTACGCCGCGATGGTCACGATGCTCGATCGGCAGGTTGGCGAACTGCTGGCGCTGCTGAAGGAACTCAAGCTCGACAACAACACGCTGGTGCTATTCAGCGGCGACAACGGTGGCGCCGACTACTTTCGCAGCGAACAACACCCGCGAGGCTTCCACGCCGCCAACGTGGACCCAAAGACCGGCGTCGAGTTCCGTGGCAAGAAGGGCCAACTGTTTGAAGGCGGGTTGCGCATTCCGATGATTGCGCGCTGGCCTGGCCGTATTGCACCAGGCACGGTCAGCGACCACCTGTGCTACTTCCCGGACTTCCTGCCGACCGCTGCCGAGTTGGCCGGCGCGCAGCCACCAGATGACATCGATGGCATTTCCATGCTCGGTGCACTGCTCGGCAAGACGCAACCGAACCACGACCACCTGTATTGGGAGATCGGCAACCAAGTCGCGGTGCGCCATGGCAAGTGGAAGGCCCTCCGGCGCGGCAAGCAGGCTTGGCAGCTGTTCGACCTCGAAGCGGACATTTCCGAAGCCAACGATGTTGCCGCAAGCAACGCCAAGATGCTGGCCAAGCTCGTCGCGATGGCCG
>CAXBFC010000039.1:0-28586 GCA_963974725.1 uncultured bacterium
GCCACTGAGGGTTTGCGAATACGGGCCGAGGCCGTTGCTGCTGACTAGATTCGTTTGCGTGATGAAGCGGGTCAGCGTCGTGGCCTGGCCAAGAATCGATGACTGGAATGGGCCGGATGGCGTGCCATACGAATTGCGCATCGTGGATGCGTCCCCGCAAGCTCCGATCACGCCGACGAATTCGCCGGTGTCAAAGCTGACGGCGCAGGGGATGGCCGAGCTGCTCGCGGTGCCCGTCGAAAGAAACTCAAGACCACCAGTCGTGGACGCCGTGTAGACCGGCGGTGCTCCCGTCATGCGGTAGATGGCGACGTTCTGCAGTCCGTGGGCAGACTCGTCGGGCACCTTTGCGCTGGTGATCGAGAATCGTGTCGGTGCCATGAACCAGAAGCCACGCGTCTGCGTGCCGGAGACGTACGTGTTGCCGAAGTCCGGAATCGGCAGCACGCTGATGAATACGTTCTGCACGACTGTGTCGGTGCCTGTGCCGAAGTCGACGGTCAGGCTGCATTGGTAGATGCCGGTGCCGGGATAGGCGAACACGGGGTTCTGGTTGGTGGCATCGACGACGCCGTCGTTCTCGAAATCCCAGTCCCACGCGATTGGCGTGCCGCCGGATGACGTGTCCGTAAACTGGATGACGGTCGGGGCAAGCTCGCTGGTTGTGAAGCTGGCCGTGCCTTGCGCGATCAGCGATGAGGACATCGCAATCGCGATGGCGATAGGGGTAGGTTGCATGTGAGGCTCCGAGGTGGTGAAGGGCGGCGTGCGGCCGCGAGCTTCATGCTAGCTCTGGAGTGTGCTTCGCTTGCCGTTTGGGCAAGCTTCGGGTGTCACACGCACGCAAAACGTCAGGGTGCGTTTTTCGGCGGGCAGGGCGCCCGTCGCCAGGCGCCGCCATGTTGGCTAGCTCAGGAGCAGCGCACTGTGGCGCAAGGGATTGCCACCCCATCCCTTATCCCGATTCTTGTGCCCGGCACGTGCCGCTACTGCGCAGTTCGACTACCGCAGTTTCTCGAACTCATCGCCCGGCGTCCAGGTCGGAGCGTCGTCCGCGTTGGCGGTTTGGATCAGCAAGTTGAACAGCACACGCATGTCGTTGACCGCACCCTCGAAGTTCCACCATTTGGCGAGCTCGTCGGTCGGTTGGTGGTAGTGCACCGTCGTGTAGCTGGCCTTCATGCGCTTGCGGTTCGCAGGTTGATCCAGGAACTCCTTGCCACCTTTGAAGAACGCCGCTGGCACACCGATGCGGGCGAAGTTGAAGTGGTCGCTGCGATAGAACAAGCCGAGGTCTGGTTGGCTGTCGGGCTTGATCTCGCGGCCGCGCGCCTTGGCGATCCTCGAGGCAACATCGCTCAGGCTGTTCTTGCCGTAGCCAATGAACTCGATGTCCGTGGTCGGGCCCCAAACGTTGAGGCCATCGACGTTGACGTTGGCCACCAGTTGCTGCTTGTCGACGGTCGGATGCTCGGCGTAGTACTTCGAGCCAAGCAAGCCGGACTCTTCGGCGGTGACGGCCAAGAATAGCATGCTGCGGCGGCGTTCGGGTAGCAGCGCCGCGGCGCGAGCCAAAGCCAACAGGCCCGCGCAACCTGATGCGTTGTCGACGGCGCCGTTGTAGATCGCATCATCACCGCGCGGTTTGCCAATGCCGAGGTGGTCGAAGTGTGCCGTCAGCACGACGTATTCGTCCATCAACTGTGGATCGGTGCCGGGCAGCACGCCGACCACGTTCGCGGATTGCATCTCGCGCAGGTCGTTCTGGATTTCCAGGTTGACGGTGACGCCGAGCGGCACTGGTGGCTGGTTGCCCTTCTCGGCACGCGCGCGCAGCGCATCGAGATCGTGCCCGCCGAGGCGGCACATCGTGCTGGCGGCGATGTCCGAGCACCACGAACGCACGGCCAGTGTTGGCTTGCCTTCTTCAAACGGCAGCCAGAAGTTCTCGCGACCGTGGCTCGATTGGATCACCTGGAACGGGTAGCCAGCCGACTCGTTGGTGTGAATGATCATCACCCCGGCTGCACCGCGGCGCGCGGCTTCTTCGAACTTGTAACTCCAGCGGCCGTAGTAGAGGCGTGTCTTACCGGCGAAGACTTCTTCGTCGGTAGACGGGTCATTGTTCATGACCATCAGCACCTTGCCGCGGACGTCGACGCCCTGGAAGTCGTCCCACTTCTGTTCGGGGGCGTTGATGCCGTAGCCGACAAAGACCACTTCTGCTTCGTTCCAGGCTGCGGTTGCATCGGGGCTGCCGGCGACGGCGGTGTAATCCGTCGGAGCTTCGAAGGCGGCGGTGCCGTTGGGGCTGCGTGCCTTGAGTGAGGTCGTGACGTTGGATTGGATGCCGACGATCGGCACCGGCTGCAGCCAGCCGCCGTCGGCAGCTCCGGGCTTGAGGCCAGCGGCGAGCAGCTGCGACGCGATGTAGTTGCGCGCGAGCACGTCGCCGGTGGTGCCGACACCGCGGCCGCCGAGTTCGTCGCTGCTCAAGAACTCAACGTGGGCGCGCAAGACGCCTTCGTTGATCTGCGATTCGCAAAAGGACATCGCGTGGTCCGTTTCGACCGCGGCGCAGGATGCGAGCGTGGCTGCCGCGAGAGTGAGGTAGGCGAAGGGTCTGATGACTGGGGCTTTCATGATGGGGGCTTTCATGACGGATTGCGGGCGACGAACACTTCGACGGGGTTGGGAATGCCAAGGACTAGATCGTGGATCACGCGCGCTTCGCACGTGACACCGGGTACAGCCTGGGCCATTCGTTGTTCAAGATCCATGCCCCAGTCGGTGATCACCAAGGATCCGGACGTGCGGATTGGATCGCGGTGGTATTCGGGCGGCTTGAGGTGGCGCAGGTCGCCGCTTTTAGTTAGCTCAGCGCGAGGCTCTGTGTCATGCCAATCGTTGCGCGGCACGGTGAACACGTGCGCCCCGCCCCTGCGCAGCGTTCGGTGGATCTCGCGGATCGCTGCGGTGGGCTCGGGCACGTGTTCGAGCACGTCTTGGGTGACGACGAAGTCGAATCCCGCATCGGCATACGGTTGCTTGCCTAGATCGACGTTGCGTACTGCGCCGACCCGGGCGCCGGCAGGTCGGTCCGGCCAGAAGTAGGATGCGTCAAACGTGCGGCACTGTCGCTTGAGAAACCAGAACGTGCACAGGCTCGGCGAGCACTCATGCACATCGGTGCCCGCGACGTGCAGGTCCGCTAGAACCTGGATCAACGCTCGTTGGCGCGGCACGCTGCCGCAGCCGGAACACATCAGTTGTTCGCGCGGGCTATCGCTGACGACGGCGAAGGTCACCGAAGCCTGGCAGATGGGGCATTGGCCCGACGGCGCGTTGCTTTGGCGTTTTGCGAGGCGGGCTCGCCGTTGACGTTTCCACCAGTCTTCAAATCGGAGGGTCGCGAGCGAGTAGCGAAACTTTCGTAGCACGGAGTTGACTCAGTCCTCCAGCAAGAACGACAGGTCGCACGGCGGCTGGAACTCTTCTGGTTCTTGGGCCCGCCGGAACAACCGCGCATTGGTTGTGCCGCGCAGTTGCATGGTCTCGCCGTTGACTCGCAGCATGCAGCCTTCGCGCAACCCGAGCACTGGTACTTCGTGCTCTTCGTGAAACTGCTGGATGCGCTCGGCGCGGGTCTCGCCCATGTGGGGGCTGCTCGGGTCCGGGTCGAGGTAGTGCGGGTTGATTTGGAACGGCACCAACTGCAGCGCCGTGAATGACGGAGGCTGCACAATCGGCATGTCGTTGGTCGTGCGGATCGACAGAGTTGCGACGTTGGTTCCGGCGCTGCTGCCGATGTAGGGCATGCCTTCAAACACGCGGTTCTGAATCGCTGGAATCAGGCCGTGATGGCAGAGTGCGGCGAGCAACCGAAAGGTGTTGCCGCCACCGATGAATACGGCGTCGGCGCCTTGCACGGCTTCGACTTGGTTCTTGTGCGCGTGCACCGAATCGAGATCGTGGCCTATCGCAGCGAAGGCTTCGCGCGCCTTCTGCGCGTAGCCATCGTGATCGGCGAGGGCGAACGGCACGAACATCACGCGTTTGCGTTCGCCGAGGAAGTCCTTGATCTCAGTGGCGCAGTGTTCGAGGTAGCCTCCGCCGTGCATGGTCGAGTTGCTGATCAGCAGCAGGTTGGCGCGGGCTCGTCGAGACATGGGGATAGAGTCTGTCATGGCAGATTGAAGGGCGTCTGGGTCGACTCCGACCCGCAGCAACACGCTCTTGGCGTCGTTGTCATCGTCGCGCAGGATCCCGAGCAATACGTGTGGGCTGCCGATGTGGGTATGGTGGAGTTCGGCGGCCAACCTGATGGCCTGCTCAAGTGCACGTTTGGCTGCCGGCGTGAATGGCAAGCTCTCCGGTTGCTGCTCGGTGCCGCGCGGCAACAGGGAGTCCAGTGCCTGGTGCAACGATTGGATGTCGATGCCTTGGTCCACAAGCATCATGCTCGCGTTGTTCATTGGCATTTCGAGGATGCCGATCAACAAGTGCTCGGCATCGATGTAGCCGCAGCGATGTCGATTCGCCGCATCGCGGGCGAACTTCATCATCTTCTTGGCGTTCTCGGAGAAGCGGTCAAACATGCGCGACGAGCAGCATACGAGTTCGCATGGCGAGAAGAAGCGTTGAGGAATGGTTGCCGGTGACCGCAACTTTGAGAGGGGAACCTGCTAGGTTTGCGGTGTGCACGCCTCGTACGCAAAGACTGCGCTTTTTGCTATTTGTCTGCTGACAAAGACCATTGCGCAGGGTCCAACGACCGCCAAACCCCGACCTTTGGAGCCGCGGTCTGCAGCGCCCCAATCTGCGGAACTCCAACCTGCAGTGGGCCAGTCACAAGGGGCATCGCTTCCGGGCGACACCTATGCACGCGATCTCGGAGCGCTGAGCAAGCGCGAGCGCGAGTACGCTGAGCAGATCCACGCACGACTTCAGTCGCTGGGCACCGACCTGCGCTTGGTCGCTGTGATGCCGCGACTCGAGAATCGCTACGGTTGCTTTGCGGATGTCGATGGCGATGGGGATCTCGACTACTTGTCGACCGAGAGCAGCAACCGAAAAGAAGAGGTGCGTCTGCATCGCAACGGCGACACCGGTTGGCGCAACGGTGGATCGCGCGGCAAGGACGTCGACAAGTTGCATCCGCTGATTCCATGGTTTCTCGAGGACGATGGTGCGGGTCACCGAGCGATGGTGTTGCCGCTCGGCTCCCGACCGTACTTGATGCTGTTGCGGCTCAATGCGCGCGGCGACTTCACCGGCAAGCCTGTGTCTTTGGAGGCGTACTTGCCTCGGCGTTTGTCACGGGCGGGCGGTGTCGGCGACAGCCCCTATACGATTGAGTCATGCGAATCGGCGACTGCGGATCGGCCGGCGACGATTGTCGGTCGCATGATCGACGAGAATGACCGTTCGCGTCAGGACGTGCGGTTCGAGCTAACGCTGTTACCCGACGAGACCATTGAGTCGCAGGTCAAGCAGGTTGCGCCAGCTCCCAGCCGCGGCGAGATCCCCAGGACGTTTGCGATCGTGAAGTCGTCGTCCGACTGTGAACACGAGTCCGAAGAGCGTCGTTCGATCCTCGCCAGCGATGTGGCCGACGTGAACGGTGACGGCATTGGCGACCTGGTGATGTTTTCCGGCGTGCTGTCGGCGCATGTGTTCCCGGGTGTCCTGAAGGCCGGCAGTCGGACCTTTGGCAAGGCTTTGGAGTTCGGTGCGGAATCGGGGCACGGGCGGGATCTGCCGATCGAAGATCTGCGCATTTGGTTCCCGTTCCCGTTGCAAGCTGGTGTCAAGGAGAAGCCATACGCGTATGCGGCGCGCGCGCAGTTGGCCCGGCTCGGGTTTCGTATCGAGCGCCATGGGCATCACGATGCCGCGTTCTCGATTCGGACGGAGGGTCGCAAGGGATGGTTCCTCAACTACTACGCGATCAAGGGCGGGTTGGTGCCCGTGCAGGATTACCGCAGCCGGTGGCCTCACCAGTCGGATCACCATCCGATGATGGAGAAGTATCGCGACTCGGTGGTGATCGATGCGGATCACGATCGTTCGCCCGACCTGCTCAGCGTGCACATCGGCCAGCAGTTCGAGTGGCTGCGGCCGACGCCGAAAGGGCGTGGGGTCCTGCCCGACCGGCACATTCGCGAAGTGGCTGCCGGGCGCTTGCGCTGCGGCATTGTGCACGGCTTGGGCGAACGCAACGACGATGCCAATCGGGTGCTGGTGCAGTTTGACGACGACGTCAAGCTGCCCAAGGATGCCAATGACGGGTATGCGATCAGCGTGACCAAGGTCCCCGTTTACGGCGGCGCCATCGCTCGCTCGCGGTATTGCGTGCTACTGCGTCCGCGCAGTCTCGGGTTCTTCTTCGAGATTGCCCCGGTGGATCCCGCCGTTGCAAAGCATCGGCAATACCTGGCGTGGACGCGGCGTGGCGAACGACGTTTGGAGATGCAACCGCACTACTGGCCGTGCGACAACAAGGTGTGTCGGGTTGGCGAATCGTGCCACCCTGAAGTGTTTGCCGACGCGATTGCCTTGTTTCGGAAGGCTCTGCCACTAGCTGCAGATGCGCGTCAGAAGGGGTTGGTTTGGCGCCACGTCGCGCGCTGCCACGGCCGCAGCGGCGACCTCGACAGCGCCAAGCGCGCCTACGAGCGCTTCGTCATGATTGCCAAGGTCGTTGAGTCGCTCGATGCGCCGGACGTGGACTTGCGCGAGCTGTTTGCTGACGAGTCGTTCCGCGCGCTGCATCGTGGTTGGCGCAAGAAGTGGCCGGTGGTTGCGACTGGCAGCTTGTAGGAGCCGGCGCCAAATGTCGCATTGGGCGTCACTGGCGGCGAGGGACGGCTTGGCGGCTGGGGATTGGGCGGCTGGGGACTGGTTGGCTGGCGACTTGGGCGGCTAGGGAATGATGTCCGCCAGCTGGGCTGCCAGCTCCGTCTTGCCGGCGGCAACTAGCGCAGCGTGGATGCGGCCGGCGATGGCGCGCGGCTTGCGCTTCAGGCCATCGTCTTGATCGAGGCTGTCTGGTCGTAGGTCGGCTGCTCGCAGCAGGTCTTGCACCGCGCCCAAGCTGTCCTTGCGAAGGTGTCGGATCTCGGCGCGGCCGGCCAGTGCGAGCACTGCGTAGTGATGGGCCGTGTTGACGTAGGCCGTGTTGCCCGCCGCGCTCGCCAAGAAGCGTTCGATGGAATCGCCATAGGCGTTCTCCGCTTCGATGACGCGGCCGTCGAGCGTGTGCCGCTCCGCTGCGATGAGCGCCGCGTAGCCGGCATACCATTGTGCGGTTGCGCGGTCACTCGCGGTGGTGACGTGCTTGGCATAGCGGTGCCTCATGAGTTCGGCGCCGAGGTCGGTCATCAGTCGTGTGCGCCAGCGATCGTGCACGGTGACCGAGCCAGGAAAGCGTTCTACGAGCTGTTCCAGTTGCGCCTGGGCTTCGGCGCGCAGGCCAGCGAACTCCAGTAGCGAGATGCCCGACAGCAGGCCGCGCTCCTGGCCAGCATCGTGCGCAGCGAGTAGTTCCATGACGGCTTGCGTGCGCGCTACCTCTCCGCGCAGGCTGGCCTCACTGTCTTCTTGGGCTCGCCCGAATGCAGTTTGTGCCGTCAATTGCAGCAGCACATCGAGGAAGTTGTCGGCCAGCCAGCCGTCGGGTTCGCGGCTGTTCTCGCCGCCGGCCATGGACGCAATCGCGGGTATTGCCGCAGCCTGCCCGTCGCCTCGATACCACGCCGTGATCGCCTGCAGGGCCCGAGCTTCCGGTTGCAGCGCGTCGCCTTCCACCTTGGCTGCGTTGCGTTCTGCGTCGACCAGCCACATCTCGATACCGGCACCACCTTCCTGCATCAGCATGAAGGCGAAGGCTGCCTGCGCCGTGGCCAATTGCAGGCGAAGGTTGTTGTCGCTGCGCTTCTTGCTCAGGGCAGCTTCGATGCGGTCGAGTTCGGCTTCGATGCCTTCGCGACCAGAGCCTAGCTTGCTGGCTTGCCAGCTGTTGCGCCACGGCTGCGCGAACTTCTCGGCCTTCGCCTCGAAGTGTGACGCCATCCGTGCGGCAGTTGCATCGGTCTTGCCGAGTACGCGCAGTTGTTTGATGAGTTGTTGGCGAACGTCAGAACTCGTGATGCGTGCCAGCGCGTCTTCGATGTCAATCAGCGCGCTACTGTCGCCGACCTTGCTGAGCGCAACGGCGCTAAGGCTGACGAGCTCTTCGTCTGGATCGCGCAAGCCCATGCGCAGCAAGTCGACGGGGTTGTTCTTGGCCGTCGCTGCCTGCTTGAGCAGTTGGCTGCGGATCTGGTTGTTGCCGTCGCGATAGCGACGCTCGAGCAGCGATCGAGCCATGGCGTCGCGACGACGGAACATCTCCCCGACGTCGTCGGTGCTCTGCAGGTGCTTGCGCTTCGCGTTGCCTTCGTGTTTGGCGATCGCTTGGATCGCGACACTCATGCGGTTGTCGAGGAAGCGGTCGAACAGCACCTTGCCTTCGGTGCTGACGCCGACGTGGCGAGGTGCGTTGCGCTTGCCGTCGAAGAACCTGCGGAACAGTTCTGGCTCGATGTTGATGTGTTCGCTGCACGTGCAGCCCTTGAAGCGCGGGCACTCGATGCGGTTGCCGAGTGCGTCGTAGTCACGTTCGGTGTGTCGGTCGGGAGACGCAATGACGCAGACGTAGTTGCGCGTCGACTCGATGAACTTGGCGTCGTGGTAGGTGGTGCCGGCGAACCGCTCGTTGAACACCTCACCGTCCATGTTGACCACGACAAGCAGCGGCAAGCCGGTGTCCTTCTGGACCGCGAGTGCGTCCTTGATCGTGCGTTGCCACGCAATCTGTGGTTGGGCAACCGGGCTAGTTGCCGCAGGGGGGTGTTGCGGGAAGCTGCCTAGGGCAGCGACAGTCAGGCTCAACAATGCGATCATGCGGTGGTGATCCTACGGGGTGCGAGTACAACCGCGAAGCCACTACCGCCGAGGATTGCTCAAGGAGCCCCATGACTAGCTTGCCTGCGACGTTCTTGCCTGCCGCGTTTTCGGGAATGCGGATTCTCGCCTTCCTGTTGTTGCCGTTGTTGTCGCTGGTGAGCTGTGCTGGCAGTCACTACGGCAGTTCTCCGGAGTCTTCCGTTGCCGCGCTTGATGATGTGACCAATGGGTTGGTGGATAGCGCTTCCCGCAATCCCCTGGCCGGTGCCTTCTTCAGCGATGGCGGTGACAGCGATGTCAGGGCCCGTTCGGAGAACTACTTTTTGGGAGATGAGGATGTCGACGGCTTGGTCGACTCGAGGTCGTCGAGTGCATCCGGTTCGAGCGGCGCGCTTGCAGATTCGAACCGGGCTGGCAGCGACGATCCACGCGCGAGCGCCGCGCCGAAGAAGGTCCGCATGCTGATCTACAGCGGTCAGGTCCGCGTCGAAGTCGCGCGCGCCGAGGACGCGGCCAAGCAGTTCTTGGTCAAAGTCGAGGAGTGGGGCGGCTACTTGCAGCAGCAGACCGGCACGGCGGTGACGGTGCGGATCCCCGCGGAGCATTTCGATGCAGCGTTCGCGGCAGTGCGCGATGCCGGCCGCGTGTTGTCCGAGTCGCGCAAGGCGAAGGATGTCACCGAAGAGTTCGTTGACCTTGGCATTCGCGTCGACAACGCCCGTCGTTCGCGCGATCGCTTGGTGGAGATTCTCAAGTTGGCCAAGGAAGTCGAAGACATCCTGCGGGTTGAGAAGGAGCTGCGTCGGTTGACGGAAGAGATTGAGCGCATCGAAGGGCGTCTGAAGTTCCTGCGCGATCAGGTCTCGATGTCGACGCTGCAGGCGCAGTTCCAATCCGTAGCTGAAGCGCCGAAGATCCGGCGCAAGCGGCAACGAAGTCGCTTTGGCTGGATCAACCGTGTCGGTGCGAACGCCGTGATGGAGGGCTTCTAATGTCCAAGTTGACCAAGAACCTGAGTCTGCTTGCGGTCGCGGTGACCGCGATCGCGTGCGCGACTCCGATCCAACTGCCTGCTGCGTTCGTCGAGTTGGGTGATTCAGGCGAGGGCTATCGCGCCATCACCAGCGACGATGCGCGCATTTGGGTCCGCGAGTTGTATGACCCGACGCCTGGCAACGTGGAGTTCTGGGCTGGCAGCCTGGAGCGCGACTTTGTTCAGGAGCGCGGATATGAGTTGCTCGGCAAAGGCGACGTCAAAAACTTCGCGAACCGAGACGGCCGCTGGTTGGAGTTTTCAACCAACGTGCGCGGCGTGCGCGTCGACTATCTCGTTGCCGTATGGGTCGATACAACTTGGTTTGGCAGCGGCAATTGGATCCATGTCGTCGAGTTTGCCGCCAACCACGACGTGTATTCCGAGCGCATTGAGTCGGTGCGCGCGGCGCTCGCCACTGTCAGGTAGCAGGCGGAAGCCAGGAGTCAGCTGCTCTTTATGACTCCCTGGCTATCAGCTTTGCGCTGAGCGCAAATGTGCTGCCTGTCCGGCAGCGCTTTTTGTGAGATCATTCCTCGTCATTGGGTCGGCATCTTGCCAGCCCAGGGACGAAAGAGACCCATGATTTCACAATGGAAAAAGGCGCTAGTCGCCATCGCGTTTGCTGTTCTTGCCCCGTTGTCCGTCGCTCAGGCGATTAGCGTGCCTGGCGGGCACGGTGCCACGGTTGCCGGTGGTTCGACCATCTCGGTTGGCTTCTCCGACCCGAACCAGGCGGGCGCGACGGTGACGATCACCGTCAGCAACGATTTGCCTGGCCCACTCCATGAAGAGACCCAGTTGGAGATCCAGCTGGACGCCGACGGCAAGGGTTCGGTGTCATGGGACGTCGCGAGCGATTGGGACCAAGCGGTGCTGTTTGGCGGCGGGGCCTCAGAGATGCTTGTCTACGTTTCGTAGTCGTCCGGCCTTCAGGTGACTACTGGCTGGGGCCACTGGATTGGCCCCCGATGACGGACTCGGCAGCTGGCACGGACTCGGCTGCTGGCGGCGCGGCCGTTGCGGGCATGGTGCTCGCTGGAGGCGCTGCCATTCGGTTGCGAGTAGCTGGGTCACCAATCATAGAGCTGCTGACATCTGGGCGCTTCGGTGCCTTCTTGGTTGCGTCGATGAGCCAGTGGTCGATCTTCCAGATTGCTGTCGCCTTCGTGTCAGGACGGGCTGGTTCTGCATTCCGGGCTGCTGGGATCAGTCTGCCTACCAACCCTTCGAGGTTGTTGATGGTGCGCAGCTTCTCGGGCGGCAGCGCGTCTTGACTCAGTGCGCCGTCGAGCAACTGATCGATTTCGAAGCTGCGATCTCCGACCGCTTGCGGAGTCCCGGCGCGCAGTCTGTCCCAAGCTTCTTGCGCTGCGGTAGCGACCGACCGTGGCTCGCTTTCGGACTTGGCCAATGCTTGCAGGGCATAGAGTCCAACCCGGATTCTCTTCGTGGCGAAGAACATGGAGCTGACCCAAGACCTCTCGGTGTCGGGTTCCGCGAGCGAGGCAACGGCAAGGTCTAGCGTCGTCAGTTGGTCGTAGGTCTGGTCGTTGACGATGCTCTTGCCGATCCAGCCGAGTCCGACAGCTAGCAGCAGTATCGTAGTGGTAAGAGTTGCGCGCCGCATCCGAGCGCGCTTCGCGGCGGTGATCGGTCGGTGGTCGACAGCTGCGTTGGCACCTTCGGCGACACCACCTGCCTCGACCCGCACCCGCGAGATGTCCTTCTCCGAGCGCCGCATTTCCGCAACGTTGGGCGTGAACGCATCCTCGATACGCTGCCACATCTCGTCGTCTTTACCGGTGTTCACAGTTTGCTCTCCGGCGGTAATTGTGAAGTATCCGACGGCTGTTGGCTAGTCCCTGGCCGATCGCCATACCCAAGTCTTTCGAGGTGCACACGTAAGTCGCGGCGGCCGCGATGGCGGGCGACGTAGATCGACTTGGCCGTGGATCGGAACCGTTCCGCTAGCAGTGGTGCTGGCAGGGTGGTGCCGGCATTCAGGTCGGCGAGCAAGACGGATCGTTGCAGTTGCGGCAACATGCCGATGGCACGGTGAACATCGACCACCATCTGCATGCGCCTTGCCTCCGATCTGCCGGATGCGACGCCGAGAACCGTAGGGTCGACGCCGTCGATCGAAACGAACGGTTGGCCCTGATGTTGGGCGATCAGGCTCAATCCGCAGTTGCGTGCGACGATTGCGAACCACGCTCGCAGCCGTCCGCGGCTGGGGTCGAATCGGGACGAGGATTGCCAGGCTCGCAGCGACGCCAGGCTCATCGTTTCCTCGATCTGCCAGTGGTCGAGCAGCTGACCCAGCTTGCGCTTCACGTAGGCGCGCACGTAGGGCCCGTGATCCTGGATCAGATTCTGCAGCCCTTCCTGGTGGCCCTGGACGAGCAGGTCCAGGGTTTGGCGGTCACGCTCAGGATTGTCGGTGGGTTTACTCACCGGGCGCATGGGAGAACAGGGGCGGACCTCGCCGCTTCCGCGGTGCGCGAAAGCTGAGTGGCTGAGTGGCTGAGGGGAGAGTGTGCGAAGCGCGTCGACACGCGCTGCTCGTTGGGTCGACTACGGTAGCGGGTGAGCTTCGCACAGCTCCCGAACCGTCACACGGTATCGTTCGGGGTCTTCGCCGCGGACCAAGCCGACCACGATGTCGACCAGGCGGTCGATCTCCGCGGTGCCGAAGCCACGGGTTGTGACGGCTGGTGTGCCCAGGCGGAGGCCGGAGGTTACCATCGGCGGCAGCGGATCGTTCGGTACGGCGTTCTTGTTGACTGCCAGGCCGGCAGCGAGCGCGCGCTCCTCGACATCCGCCCCGGTCACGCCGGTGCCTTGCAGGTCCACGAGCACGATGTGGTTGTCGGTGCCGCCGGACACGATCTTGAGTCCTTCCTCGATGAGGCGGTTGGCCAAGTGTGCGGCGTTCTCCTTGACGCGTTCTTGGTAGGCGCGAAACTCCGGTCGAAGGGCTTCGCCAAATGCGACGGCCTTGCCGGCGATCTGCTGGACCAGCGGGCCGCCTTGCGAGCCGGGGAACACGGCAGAGTTGATCTTCTTGGCGAGTTCTTGCGACGACAAGATCATGCCGCCGCGCGGTCCGCGCAGCGTCTTGTGGGTGGTCATCGTGACGACATCGGCGATGCCGACCGGGCTTGGCGCCAATCCAGCTGCAATCAAGCCTGCTGGATGCGCGATGTCGGCGAGCAAGAACGCATCGTGTTCCGACGCAATGTCCTTGAACGCCTGGTAGTCGATGTTGCGCGCGTAGGCGCTGCCGCCAGCGATGAGCACCTTCGGCTTGTGCGCCTTGACGATGTCGCGGACTTCGTCGAGATCGATGTGGCCATCGGCTTTGACGCCGTACTGCTTCGGTTCAAAGAGAATGCCCGTTGCGCTGCGCGGGTGCCCGTGGGTGAGGTGGCCACCATCCTTCAGGCTCATGCCGACGATGCGGCCGTTCGGTCCGGCCAGGGCCATCAAGGCCGCCAGGTTTGCGGTCGTGCCGGAGTGGGGCTGCACGTTGGCGGCTACGGCTCCAAACAGCTCCATCGCGCGCGCTTTGGCGAGTTTTTCGATCCCGTCGGCGACTTCACAACCGCCATAGTAACGACGCGACGGATAGCCTTCGGCGTACTTGTCGGTGATGCGGCTGGCGCCGGTTTCTCGAACGGCGGCAGAACTGTGGTTTTCGGAAGCGATCAGTGTCAGCGTCGTGCATTGACGCTTGTCCTCTCGTTGCAGCCATGCTGCGACCTCGGTGTCCTGATCTTTGAGCAGGCCCGGATGCGATTCGACGTTTGTCACGGCGGCAGAACTTACGGCCGGAGCCGGCCTTGGGCTAGTGTCCGCCTGGATGCGCTGAAGCGGTAGGGCTACGAAAAATGGCCTGCGTCTCCGTCGGTGGCGGCCAATGTGGTATCAATCCGGCGCAGCGTGAAGTGCGAGCAGGGCGAACCACATGGTTGTGGCAGCCTGCGATCGGCCACGCCCGTGGAGCCTCCTGAATTGAGCATACCCCAGAAGGACCTACGCGCGTGGACTACGCGTGACAGTGCCGAGCTTTACCAGTTGTCTGCATGGGGCGGAGATACCTATGCAATCAGCAACGAGGGAGACCTCCTCGTTCAGCCACAAGGCCCAGGTGGTCCCAGCTTCTCGCTGCCGGCATTGGTCGAAGATTTGCGTAGTCGCGGGATCGAATTGCCGATGCTGTTGCGGATCTCTGACATTCTCGAGCGGCGCGTTCAGGATCTGGCTGGCTCGTTTGCGAAAGCGATCGAAGAGTCCGGCTACAAGAGTCGCTATCGGCCGGTCTTCCCGATCAAGGTCAACCAGCAGCGCGACGTCGTTGAGGAACTGGTCGAGTTTGGCAAGCCGCATGCGCTAGGTCTGGAGGCAGGCAGCAAGCCCGAGTTGCTGATTGTGCTGGCGCACATGACCAATCCTGACGGGCTGGTGATCTGCAATGGCTACAAGGACGTCAGCTACATCGAGACGGCGATGCTCGCCAAGAAGATGGGGCTGCACACGATCATCGTGATCGACCGCTTCGAAGAGCTCGAAACGGTGATCGAAGTCAGCAAGCGGCTGAAGCTGCGGCCGCACATCGGCGTGCGTGCCAAATTGGCGAGTCGCGGCGCGGGCAAATGGCAAGAGTCTGGCGGCGATCGTTCCAAGTTCGGTTTGACTGCCGACGAACTGATCCAAGTGGTCGAGCGCCTGCGCGGCCTCAAGATGCTCGATTGCCTCGAGCTGCTTCATTTCCATATCGGCAGCCAGATCACCGCGATCCGCGCCATCAAGGATGCGCTCAAAGAGGCGATGTGCTTCTACACGGAGTTGCACGAACTCGGTGCCGGTCTGAAGTTCCTCGACGTCGGCGGCGGCTTGGCGGTGGACTACGACGGCTCGCAGTCCAACTTCCACAGCTCCGCGAACTACTCGCTGCAGGAATACGCGAACGATGTCGTGTTCGCGGTGCAACAGGCGTGTGATGAGAAGGACATCGCACATCCGGACATCGTCAGCGAGTCGGGGCGTGCCTTGACGGCGCATCACGCGATCCTGGTGTTCGATGTGCTCGGTGTCGCGCGCCAGCGCACCGACGTGCCGGATGGCGCCGAAGAACACGAGGACACCACGATCGTCAACATGCTGCAGATCCTGCAGGATCTGTCGCAGAAGAACTTCCTCGAGTGCTACCACGATGCGCTGCAGCTCAAGGAAGAGGCCAATAGCCTGTTTCGGCTTGGCTACCTGGATCTCAAGGGGCGGGCCATCTCAGAGTCCTTGTTCTGGGCGATATGTGACCGTATCCGGAAGCTCGTCAAGGCACTCGACTACGTGCCCGAAGAGCTGCAGGGCCTCGAGCGAGCGCTGGCGGACACCTACTACTGCAACTTCTCGGTGTTCCAGTCAGCACCTGATCATTGGGCCGTCAAGCAGCTATTCCCGACGATGCCGATCCATCGGCTCAACCAGCGTCCGTCGCGTCGCGCCATCTTGGCGGACCTGACCTGCGACAGTGACGGCAAGGTCGACAAGTTCATCGACCTGCGCGACGTCAAGGACGTGCTTGAGGTGCACAAGACCTCACCCGGCAAGCCATACTACATCGCGATGTTCTTGGTCGGTGCCTACCAGGAAATCCTGGGCGACTTGCACAACCTGTTTGGCGACACCAATGCGATCCATGTCGCGATGGATGACGATCACGGCTACCGCATCGAGCGGGTGATCGAAGGCGATTCGGTTGCCGAAGTTCTCAGCTACGTGCAATACGACAAGCAGGAACTCGTCCGCCGCATGCGCCGCCGCCTGGAGCAAGCCGTGCGGGCTGGCAATGTCAACATGAAGGAGTCGGCGTTGATGATGCGCCGCTACGAGGAGGGGCTTGCTGCCTATACGTACCTGGTCGACGATGATGCGGAGATCGGGCAGAACGAGGGTGAAGCCTTTGCTCACAAGGATAAGTCTGGCGGTGGCGATTCCGTCGGTGACACTATGTCTGCTGCCAGCCCATCTGTGGATGGTCCGGTCTGAGTGTTGAGCGACTGATGTCGAGTTGGATGTGATCGCGACGTCGCTGCGTCGCGCGCGCATTTTTCAGAACTATTTGACTGTCGAATTACTGTTATGCACGCAGCTGTCTTTGTCGATTTTGAGAACCTGTTCCTATCACTCAAAGGCCGCGAAGAGCTCAGCGGCTTACGCATCCGAGAGCTGTCGCTCGGCATCCTTGAGCAGCTGAAGCAGCGGCTGCACCTCGACAAGGCCCCGATGGTTCTTGGCCGTTCGTATGCGGCATTCGACACCTACCCGGGCATGGAGGTCGCGCACGATCTCGCCTTGATGGGCTTCGACCCGCAGTACGTTCTGGTTGGCCATGCCGGCAAGAATTCGGCCGACGTGCAGTTGGCGTGTGACGTCTGCCGCGTGCTCTATCGCCGCCCCGACATCGATGCGATCGTGATCGTGTCCGGCGACCGCGACTTTATTCCGATTGCGCGGCAGGTGCTCGAAGAGAACCGGGAGCTGCGCGTCGTCGCGATTCCGGACAGCACCAGTGGTGACTTGCGCCAGCGGGTTGGTGCCGATCGTTTCTGGAACGCGCTCGATCTGATTGAAGTGGAGAAGCCCGAGCCTAAGCCCGCTGCCGAGCCGGCGCCGACGCCAGCTGAGAATGGCCAGCCGAGCGAAGTGGTCGAAGGCGGCGATGGTGAGGTTCTCGACGAGCACAAGGCTGCGATCGTCGGCCACATTCCGGTTACTTGGCGCACCGACGAGTTGCCTCAGGACGCCCAGGTGGCCGAGCGCCTCAATCAATGTGTGGAATTGATCCTGCGTGCGCAGGTTCGCCACGGCAGCTTGGAAGTTTGGCTGTCACCCTTCCTCAAAGGGCCAATGAGTCATCACTTCAGTGGTCTCGTGCACCCCGAACGACGGGCCTTGATCAACGAACTGCGCCATCGGGGCGTGATCCAGATCGAAGAGCGCGAGAATCAGTACGCAGACCATCCCTACTCTGTGATCGTGCTCGATCAGACGCACCAGATGGTGACTGCCGCCGCTGAGCGCACCAAGAAGCAAGACGAAGCGAACTGATCCTGTTCGTAGACGGCTGCCTGGCAGTATTCTGACCGCCTGGTCCTCTGCTGAGCGGGCCCTGGCTGGATTGGGCCCGATCCGATTCTGCCCCTGCCCGATTGGGTCGTCCGACCCCGACTGCTCGAGCGACTGCCCATCCCCAGGCTGTCGCTGCTAGACCCAGCGCCTTCATTCGGAGGGCGCCCGAAACCGAGACCCCTCGATGACTAGAAACCTGCCCCTCCTTGCTGCCGTTGTCGTGTGCGGTGCCTCCGCGACAGCTCAGTCGTTCCAGCAGCTCGTGGACAGTCGCAACAGCGCGAACCCGTACTCTTCGGTCTTCCAAATCGAAGCGGGAGCGATTGGCGTGCAAGCGCAAGGTCGGGATGCGAGCAACAAGCTGCGGGGACTTGAGGACACGATTAGCTGGGATGGTCACGTCTACTACCGCGACGAGGAGTTTGGTTCGCGGCGCGGCACGCTCGAAGCCTACGGTGGCCGCGACGGCATCTTCGCCAGCTTCCAAGACGGCCAGCTGATCGGTGACGACACGGTGACGCGCTTCGAGTTCCGCGCGCGGCCGTGGATCTACTACCGCGATGGCTACTACCAGGCGGATGAGCTGCGTCAGAACGGGTTCTTCGACGGCTCGGACTACGAAGGCTACATCGGCTTTGGTCGCGAAGCGCAGGACGGTCTCTACATCGAACTCGGGCCGTACTATCGCCAACACAGCTTCGCGCGTTCGAAGCTGACGTTTGGCAACTACACGCTCCCCGAGGACTACGCTGCCTACGGCGCTCGCATGTATCTCGAACAGCGTGCGGTGCAGATGGATCGCCGCCGCGGGTTGCCACAGCAGGGGTTCGTGTTGACGCTTGTCGGCGAGCGTGAGTGGAATGACAGCAGCAGGCCCTTTGGCACGCCGGGCTTCACCCAAACGCGTTTGCCAAACTCAGCCTGGCGTGCTCGTGGCCGCTTGGAATGGTACATCCCCGCATCCGATTCGGCGACGTGGGAAGTGTTCGTGAACGGCGGTCTTCACGACGAGAAGGATCGCTTGCAGAGCATTCAAGGCGATCGACCACTTGGCAGCCAGTGGGCTGACGGCCAGCTTCGCTTGCGCTTTCACATTGGTCAGTCGATGACCTTCACGCCGTTTGCGAATGTGCAGTATTCGCGCACCCAAAAGCAGGATGGCGGCGGGACCAAGGACTTCTTTCTCGGTGGTGGTGCGGAGACCTACATCCACTTCAGCCAGAGCTTGTCGCTGCACGCCTGGTACTCGTTCGTCGAGAACGAGAACCGCCCGTCGGTCAGCATCGAGGAAGACCTGCGCGGCGAGCACATGTTCTTCGTCGGCATGGTTCTGCGCCTCGGCGCCGCGCGCCGCTAAAGGCGTCTGGACATCAGGGTTTCACGGGCCGCTTCGCGCCAATTGCGTGACGTGCCTGAGCCATCGGGGCTAGACGCTAGGCCCGGCCGAACAGCCGCGCCCAACGCCTGCGGCGGCCTCGCCGCACTTACCGATTCGCCTGCGTTCTCGCGCACCACCACGCACCGCGATTCCATCCGCACGTGATGCACGCTACTTACTGGCCACGCCTCTAGTTCTTGAGGGTGGGCCGCCACTCGGAGAACACCGTCTCGGTCTGATGTTCGCCATCGTTCCAGGTTGTCCGGCGTCGATGCGGTGCTCGCAAGGCGCCCGAGTCGCGGTAGTCAGACCAGGACTCGCGCACGTGAACCAGCGTCGCATCCGGCAGGCGCTCCCAGGATTCGACGACGCGAATCAGGTGCGACTCGGTGTCGATGTGGATGCGAAGGCGATCGAACTGGTCGCCGATTGCTTCGAGTACCATCAGTTCGCGATCGCCTGAGCTTCGTTGCGCGATTGGCCGGAACTGCAGCGTGCCCTGTCGATTCGCCGCCAGCAGCATCAGCGGGTGGCGCATCATTTGGTGGCGCAGCAACTGTGCCTCACGCGCGTCGAGTGACTTGCGCACTTTGCCCAGGCTCTCGGTCCAACTGTTGCCCGCGAGCTCCGTCGTGAGCGTTTGTCCGATGATCTGGCGACTGCGTGTCAGGTTGCCCGATTGATCCCAGGTGACGGTGTCGGTGGCGTCCGGCGACTTGTCGGCGACGGTGGTGCTGGTCGAATGAAAGCCCGTCAGATCTGCGAAGTTCTCCTCACCTCCCATGGCGGCGCGGGCGCGCATCAGCCAGGGGCCGGTCGCGGCGATTGCCGTCGGAGTCGGAACGGACTCACTGCTGGCTGCAAAGCCCTTCGGCCGCAGTTCGAACGGGATGACACCAGCAGCGTCGGGTGGCGCGCCTGGGCCAATGGCGATCATCCAAGCGGGTGTCTCCTGGAATGCGGCTGCGGCCTTGGCGGCATCCCAGCTGGTCAGATCGGACATCTGGACCAGTCTGGTCATCAGGGCGTTGGGCGCGAAGCCGCGCGTCTTGATGTTTGCCGCGAAGCGCAGGCGTTCTCCGCTCGACAGGCTCGGCAGGTTGGCATTGAGTTGGGCCCGTCGCAAGGCCAGTCGCAGTTCTGATGCCGTCGGTGGTACATCGAGCAACGACTTGCGCGCCAGGTTCAACACGCGCCAGAGTGTGGCCGCGTCTTGGTAAGGAATGCTCGTCGACATCACTAGCGCGATTGCGTCCGGCGTGCGCTCGATGCGGACCTGCCAATCGATATCGGCAAGTCCCGCTTCGTCCTGCATGCGTTCCAGTCGGCCGCCCTGGCCGCCGAGAGTCAGGCACGAGTGCATCGTCAGCCATTCGGCGGCCCCAAGTCCGGCGGTCGCGTCGGGCAATCGCATGACCAAGGCGGCGCGAACCGTACCGGGCACGCCGGACATCTGCGCCCAGTAGAGGCCCGGCTGGAACTTGCGATCGACGATGGGGCTGGGGCCAGGGACTGGCGGCGGTGGTTTCCAGCCGGCGATGGATGTCGCTTCTGGCTGCAGCAGGGCCGCCCGAATGTCTGGCAGTTGCTTTGGCGCTGCAATCGCCAGCAGGCAGCGCTCCGGGCGGTAGAGTCGGGAGTGGAACAGGCTTACTTCGCTCGGATCTAGATCGATCAGCGAACTCATGTAGGCGCCGGTGCCCCGCTCGCCGTGGAGCAGCATCCGGGCAGCTTCGCGCAGCGGGTCCTCGTCGAGTCGCGCCGCCAACGTGGCAATGAGGTCGCCGCGCATTCGCTCGATCTGGCTTCGTGATTGCGTGACAGATTCGAGCGATTCGCGCAGGGCGATGATCGCTTTGGCTAATCCGTTTGGCTGGACGCGGATGTCGAACCAGGTCGTCATCAGTCCGATCTTGGCATCGACCGAGCCGCCGAGGGCTTCGATGCGATGCCGCAAGCTCGGCCGGCCCGCGGTGGGATCCGAAGACTCCAACAGCACGTTCGCTGCCAATTCGGCGAGGCCCGGCGCGACGAACAGTGAGCCGGCAAGCACGGCCATCTGAACTTGGGCGTCAGATCCCGGCGGAGCGGCTTCGAGATACGACACCATCCCGTTTGCCAGCGGCAGCTTCTGTGATTGCGTGCTGGCAGACAGGGCTGGCGGCGCAACCTGCGTCTTCGGCTGTGCGGGCTGCGGAGGTGCTGGCGTTGGTGCAGAGCACGCGGTCAGCAGCAGCACTGTGGTTGTTGCCGCCAGCCCGTGATGGTTGCGGGGGCGCGACACTACTTGACCTCCACGATGGCTGGGTGCGATGCGAACACGGCTTTGAGAATTGGGTAGACCTGCGTGCCCTTGCGGTACCCGGGGGCGAGTTGATTGAGTTTGGTCGAAGGCCATACCAGAGCACGTTCGGCTAGCAACGCCGCAATCGCGCGCGGGCTATCCGCCTCGCGATTCCAGTCGCGCGTCTGTTCCAGGAAGGTGCGGTAGAACAGCCCGGTTGAGAACGGCTTGGCGCAGATCTTCCGGCAGGTTGCGAGGACTTCATCGATCACGCCAGGCTTGCCGTTGGGGTCCTGAATGTCGAGCAGCAGCAAGCTCCGGCCACCCGTCACGGTCGGCCAAGGTACGCGGCAATCGATCACGAGGTTGGGGCGTTTCCTGGCGAGTGGACGAAGTAGCGGTCCGTTGTCACTGATCAGCCAGCGTCGCGCCAGTTCGAGTGCGGTCGGATCGTTTTCCGGCGGCAAGACCCACGCGATGACGCCGCCGCCACTTGGCATGCCTGGCACGATGGATCGTCGCTGGCCGCGCAGGGGCCGGGGTGGTTGTTGACGCCGCGTCGGGGCGATCAGCTTGGTTTCCGAAAAGACCTTGTTGAGCGTCGCCTTGAGGGACTGCGGGTCGAAGCTACCGATCAGAACGTGAACGGTTGTGGTGGGATGCTGGCTCGCCTGCCAGGCCGCCAGTGCCTGATTGCGATTTGGGGCAACGAACGGAGGTGCTTCCAGTCGCGCAATGGTCGGTGACGACGGTATCAAGAGTGCCAGGGTTTCCGCATACAAGCGTTGGCGGGGGTGGCTTGCGTGGTCTTGAACGCGTGCCAGCACGCTGGGAACCCAGGCGCGCATGAGCCCGCGGAGCACCTGTTCTTCGCGGCGTTCGACCAGCAGTTTGGCAACGGTTTCGATCGCCGGCTCGAGGGTCGTGAGCACGAACACCGCCAGCGGGTCGCGGTCGATGATTTCTGGCTGGAACGTAGGGGCCGCGGCGAGCACCCGCCGGAAGATGCGGCGGTCGCCAAGCGCGGCGGCTTCCTTGTCACGGCGCACCACCTCGGCGGCGGCCTCGGCATCTCCTGGCTTCGCCAGTTGTTGCTGCCAGGCCTCGTCCAGCTTGATCAGGGCGGCGCGTTCGGCCTCTGGGTCGCTGCTGCCAGTTTTCCAAGTGCCTGATAGTGAGGCGTTTGCAGCCGCCATTGTCAATCCGGGTAGCCCCGGCGGGTCGTCCCGGCCATCGGCCCACGATGCGATCGCCCAATGAACGTGCGCAATCGTTGGGTCCACGATCAGGTGGAAGCGGCTGCCGTCGGGGGTCGTCAGGCGGTAAAACTGGCGCCCCGCGATGAACGGCGCCTGTTTGGTGGGCTTCGCCTCGGGTTTTTGGGCTCCGGGTTTTTGGGCTCCGGGCTTTTCGGCTCCGGGCTTCGCCGCTTCGGGTTTTTTCGCCTCGGGCTGCTGAACCCCAGGTTTCACAGTCGGCTTCTCGGTCCCGGCTTGCGCGACGGGCGCTGCAGCCAGCAAGACGCACAGGAGCGCGGCTGCGATCATGCTCGCTAGCGATCTGGTCGCGACTGCCGGCGGCGAGCTGGACGGCACCCAGCTAGGCAGAAGTCGAGTCTTCGCCGGTAGCCACTTCGCCGGTGGGATTGCGCAAGCCGGAGCGCGGGCTGCAGATGCCGCGCTTGCTGTCGGCGACGAAGTCGACGATTTCGCGGCAGATGGGGTCGCGGTGTAAGGCGCTGGCGCGCACGAATTCGAGTCTTTGGTGCAGTGTTCCGGCACGCCAAAAGAGTAGTCGGAAGACGCGTTTGACGAGAGCCTTCTGTTCTGCCGTGTAGCCGTTGCGGTGCAAGCCGACCTTATTGACGGCCACCAGCTTGGCCCGGTCGCCCTGGATCATGGCGAATGGCGGCGCATCGTGCGACACCATCGCGCCAGCGCCAACCATGGCTAGCTTGCCGACCCTGGCGAATTGGTGGATTCCGACCATGGCGCCGAGAATGGCGCGGTCGCCGATCACGGTGTGGCCGGCGGCCATCGCGCCATTGGTGAATACGCAGTTGCTGCCGACGGTGGCGTCGTGACCGATGTGAGCGCCGACCAGAATCATGTTGTCGTCGCCGACGGTGGTGGTGCCGCCGCCAAACGGGGTGCCGCCGTGGATCGTGACGTGCTCGCGGATGCGATTGGTGTTGCCAATCCGTAGCCGAGCGGGCTCCCTGTTGGACTTCAGCTTCTTATCCTGCGGGGTCGTGCCGACCGAACAGAACGGGAACAGCTCGCAATCGTCGCCAATCCAGGTGTCCCCGTCGATGACGACATGCGCCACCAGGCGGGTCCGAGAACCCAGCCGGACATGTTCGCCGACGACACAATACGGGCCGATCTCGACGTCTTCGCCGAGTTGGGCGCCTGATGCGACGATCGCGGTGGGGTGAATGCCCGTCGACAAGGTAGGGAGATCTCTGGATACGGCGTGAACGAAGCCGTGTGGGGGTCTCAATGTCTACCCTACGGTCGGCACCCGCGCTAGCCTTGGCTGGCTCAGACGTCGTCGTCCGACCTAGGTCTGGGCTTCGAGCTGTCGTTGCCGTCGGTGGTTCCTGTCCACCAGTGGTTTCGTGTGAATCCGTGCCTGGTATGCCCACCGTAATCTCGTCCGTACTGTTCCGCCCGCCAGTCGAGCGACCGATGAATCCCATGCTGCACGCCGGAGGTCCGCTGTGACTCTGGTTCGTGGAGAATGTGTGGCTCCTGGGATCGCCGTCGGGCAGGTCTACTTACGCGGCTTTGAAAGCAAAGGTGCTGGTCCCCGCATAGCTGCGGACGAGGTCGAGACCGAGCTCAATCGATTGCATCAAGCCTTCGAAAAGAGCCGCGCGCAGACCGAAGAGATCAAGCAGAAGCAGAAGGACACCCTGGGTGAGGCGGAGCTGCGGATCTTCGACGCACATCTGGCGTACCTCGGCGACGCGATGTTCGTCACCGAGATCGAAAGTCAGGTAATCCAAGAGCGGCTGTCGTCGCGAGAGGCCGTGCAGTTGGTCTTCGCGAAGTACGACCGGATCTTCACGTTGGTCGAGAGTGACTTGTTGCGCCGCCGCGCGAGCGATCTGCGAGACGTCGCGACGCGACTGTTGCGCAACCTCGAAGCGGACGCCGTCAGTCAGTCTGATGTGCCGAATGGGCCGTACATCCTTGCTGCGCGCAAGCTGACTACGGCGGACATGTTCAACCTCGACAATGAGAAGGTCGAAGGCATCGTCGCCGAAGAAGGCGGCATGAGTTCGCACGCAGCGATCCTCGCGCGCGGCATGGGCATCCCGACGCTAACTGGGATTCGCGACATGACCAAGTTGCTACGCGATGGTGACTTGATCGTGCTCGATGCGACCAAGGGCGAGATGATCACGACGCCGAGCGACACGATGCTCGCCGAAGCGACGGCCAGTTCGCAACGCTGGCGCGAAAGCCAGGAAGCCGCGGCGCAGCCAAGTGAAACCGCCACCCATCAAACGCGCGACGGCACGGCGATTCGTATCCTTGGTTCGTGCGGCAGCCCGGGGGAAGCAGACCTCGTGCATACGTTTGGCATGGAGGGCATCGGTGTCTATCGCACCGAGTTGATGTTCCTGGCCGATGGCAAGCCGCCGACCGAAGATGCACTGGTCGAGAGCTATCGCGAGGTGATTGCCGCCCAGCAAGGCAAGGCGGTTTCGTTCCGCCTTCTCGATGTCGCCGCGGCGACGTTGGATGTTGTCGCGCCGCAGCCCGAACGCAATCCGGCCATGGGCCGCCGCGGTGTGCGCGGGTTGCTTGCCAAGCAGCAGGTGCTGCGCATGCAATTGCGCGCCATCCTGCGGGCCGCGGCTGAGATCAAGAACGTGGCCGTGCTGGTTCCGTTCGTGACAACGTTGTCCGACATGCAGCGCGTCAAGGCCGCTCTGGTCGAAGAACGAGTCGGCCTGATGAAGGCCAAGGTCGCCTGCGCCGCGGACGTCAAGATTGGGCCGATCATCGAGATCCCAGCCGCTGCGATGTCGCTTAGCGCGTTGCTCAACGAAAGTGACTTTGCCGTCGTTGCGATCGACGACCTGCAGGCGCACTTACTCGGTGCCGACCGCGACAACGCGGGCGTGCGCGAATACTACGAAACCGTGCATCCGTCGGTGTTTGAGATGCTTGCGCGGATGTGCAAGGACGCCGACTTCCGCAAGAAGCCGTTGGTGTTGTTTGGCGAGAGTGCTGCCGAACCGGTGCGCGTACCGTTTTATGTGGGCGTCGGCTATCGCCACTTCTCGGTCGCCCCAGTTCGTCTCCGCGGCATGTTGAAGGTGTTGGCCCGATACTCGGTCGATGAATGCCGCCGAATCGCCGCGCGCATGCTCGAGGCACCGCGCACGCTCGATGTGCAAAAGGTGCTCGTGAATCTGGAAGTCGAGTAGTCGGCCAAGTCTCTGCAGAGCCGGTTCTCTCGAGAGCCGGTCCTGTTCAGGTTGGGCCGTTGTCGATTTGTTGGCAGTTGGGCGGGGTGACCTTCGTTTAGGTTGCCCGAATGGAGAAGCAGAGAACTAGCGCTCTTCGCATCCTGACTCTCGGCTTGGCCACGGCCATGTCGGGTTGCCACAGCATCGACGTCGATGAAGCAGTGCGTGCCGTTGTTTTCGAGCACGTCGCGCAGCTGCCGAGCACGATCGAGGTGGGGCGGCATGGAGACCATGATGACGCAGCTCGCGATGCGACGTCGACGTTGCCGCACTTGTGGGCGATCTACAACGACGACAGCGAACTGATCAACGAGCCGCTCGCCGATCTTCAAGTGCTGCTCGCCGGGAAGACCAAGCCGTTGACCGATGTGTTCGTGATCAGTCACGGGTGGAACTTCACGACCCAATCCGGCATCCGTAACTATGACCGGTTCTTGCACAATCTGTCGGCCAAGCGCGAGGTGATGAATCACGCGATGGGAGGCGAGTTCCGGCCGTTGGTAATCTGTGTTTCCTGGGCGTCCGTCAGCCAGCCGTTGCAGTCCGTTTCGGCGTCCGTGTTGCCGCAAGGGCTCGATCACGTCGTGAAGCCGGTCGCCGGCATTCTGGATGAGCCGTTCCACTTGTTGTCGAACTGGAATGAAAGCAATCGTGCGCTGTTGGCAGCCGTCGGTGGGATCGAAGCTCGTGCCAAGGAGTGGGGCGACGAAGGCAAGAAGCTCAATTACGGGGTTGGCTCGTTGGTTCGGCGCATCTGCTCAGAGCAGAAGGTTGAGCGCGTGCACCTGGTGGGGCACTCGTTTGGAGCCAAGTTGATCGCACTCTCGGCGATCAAGGCGATGCACGGTGGCAACTCCTCCGACAAGTTGCAGAGCCTCGTGCTGTTCAACCCGGCGTTCCACCCGCGCGAGTTGATCTACTACGCCCAAGGCATGGCGAAGGACGATATCCGCAAGGCGCTGAGCAAGATTCCGTCGAAGGCCATCGTGCACAGCGCATGGGACTACGCGACCGGGTCCATCTTTGGTCTGTCACAGACGATTGGCAATGCGTCGTGGATCCAGTGGTTTCACGATGAAGTAGATGAACTGCCGTGTCACACCATGCGCTACCTCGGTGGCGGCATCGCTTCGGTTGCGCAGCTCGGCGTCTCGATAGTCGATTGGCTTGGCTACACGGTGGTCTACATTCCATGTGATTGGTGGCATCACGTGACCACCAACGATTCCTTTGGGGAGCCAGGCGTGCTGACCGGTGCGCTCAACGCCGTGCACTTCTTTGCACCGCTCGACGTGCTGTGGCGACCCGCGGCGTCAGATCAGCTTGGGTTGTTTCGGCCGACCTATGCTGCGCTAGGTCGGGCCGGGCTCGACAACCACTCGGCCGGCCGGCCCGCGCACCATCCGTTGCTGTCGTTCGTCGGCGAAGATAGCGAGCGCGATGGCGGCGACTTCATCAAGATGTGCGCCCACATCCATCTCAAACGGGCCGATGGCTTGCCGCGGTTTGAAGATCCGGCGCGCATCTACTCGTTTGATGCCAGTGATGTGTTCGACACGTGGCTGTCCGCCGGCGGTTCGCACGGGGACTTGCGCGAGGAATCGGTCGTGTCGACGGTCAAGATCCCCGGGCGGTGCGATCCCTATGAACTGCAGAAGATCGATTGCACGGTGAACTTCGTGTTCAACCTGGCCGTCGCGCGCCGCCGCTTCTAGGCATTCCATCTGGGTATCATCACGGTCGGCTCACTGCGACAGTTCGCGGCGCAGCAGGACCTGGTAGTAAGGTCCCCTTGGCGTCAACGTGCTTTGGTAGAGCGTCAGTCCCGTCGGCGAGAACGGCTTGGGATTGAGCTCTTCGCTGAGCGTCTTCATCTGGTCGATCAGCGCCAGCAGGCCAAACTGCGTTTGCACCCGGCCGAGGGTGATGTGCGGGGTGAACTTGCGCTTTTCAGGGACGACGCCGAGCGGTTCGGATTGCTCGGTCAGGCTCTGCTGCAGTTCGCGGATCACTTCGATGTCACCTTCGAGGCCGGCCCAAACCACGTGCGGCAGGCCCTTCGGTGGGAATGAGCCAAAGGTCGTCAGCGACAACGAGATCGGCGGCAATTCGAGGCCTTCGACGATGTCCGTCAGCGCATCGACGTTTTTCGGCTCCATGTCGCCGCCAAACAGCAGCGTCAGGTGCAGCTGTTCGCGCGGCACCCAGCGGATGTCGTAGCGCTCGCGCAGCGGTTCATACACCTTGATCAGGTGATTGCACACGGGAGTCGGGAGGTCCAAGGCTACGAAGCAACGCACCAGTGGATGGTAGTGAGGATTCGCCCGTCGCGTGATAGAAGAGTCGCATGGCCACGTTTCCTTGCTTCCAAGTAGATGCCTTCACTGATCGCGTGTTCCACGGCAATCCCGCCGCTGTGTGCTTGCTGGACGCGAGCAAGTCGGCCAAGTGGATGCAGAATGTCGCCGCCGAAAACAATTTGTCAGAGACGGCGTTTGTGGTACCGCAGAAGGCCTGGTTCGGCTTGCGGTGGTTTACGCCGACGGTGGAAGTCGCCTTGTGCGGCCATGCCACGTTGGCGGCGGCGCACGTGCTGTGGACTGAGAAGCTGGTTGCCAGGAAGCTGCAGTTGCGGTTTCGGACCAAGAGTGGCTTGTTGACCGCCGACCTGCGCGACGACGGCATCGTTCTCGATTTCCCCAGCCTGCCGGCCAAGAAGGTCAAGGCTGCTGCGGCCCTTCAGAAGGCGCTCGGGGCCAAGCCGAAGGCGGTTGTGAAGGTCGGCGACGACCTGCTCGTAGAACTCGCGTCCGACGCTGCTGTTCGCAAGCTGCGGCCGGATTTCGGCGCGCTGGCGAAGATCAAAGTGCGCGGCGTCATCGTCACCGCCAAGGCGGCGAGGAAGTACGACTTCATCAGCCGCTTCTTCGGCCCAGCGGTCGGAGTCGACGAAGATCCGGTGACCGGTTCGGCGCACTGCGCGCTGGCGCCCTATTGGGGCGAGAAGCTCGGTCGCACGACCATGCGCGGCTACCAGGCATCGCAGCGCGGCGGCGAAGTCGCGGTCGAGTTGGCCGGCGACCGGGTGTTGCTGCGCGGTTCGGCGGTGACGTTTTCGCGCGGTCAGCTGGTCGTCTGAGTCCGAGGTGCGAACTCCCGTCGCTACGCGTGCCAGCTCGCGGTGAGGTCACACCACATCGCCAGTCCTTGGAACGGCGCGAGCTTGGCGTAGCGCTTCTCGATCACTTTGTCGGTTGGTGGCTTCTTGCGGCCTTCCATCTCAGCGATCGTCGCGCGGCACCAACTGTCGATCGCGAGT
>CAXBFC010000040.1:0-28362 GCA_963974725.1 uncultured bacterium
AGAGTTGCCGCAGGTCGGGAAAGCCCCAGCCCTGGCACGCGCGGGGATTGTTGTTCGGCGCCGTCATCGCATACTGCGCCGCACTCGCGACCATCAACGCCTTCAGCGTCGGGAAGTGCGGCCGGTTCTGATGCGACGTGCCACCGGCGGTGCGCAGTGGGTTGCCGAGCAACCCGAAGCCCGCCGTGACCTCGTCGGTGAACATCTCGATGGCGAGCACGTTGTGGCCCGCGACCATCGGTGCTGCCGCCGACGAGCCGCCGAAGTTGGCAAACCAATTGCTTGGTGAGAAGCCCGCCGCGCCGCTCAGGTCCGAAGTGCCGACGCTGTCGGCGTAGGCGACCAACGTCGGCTTGATCCGGCCGTCGGATGCTGGGCCAGACGACGTGCTGCACGCGTCGTTGTTGGGATTGCTGTCATCGAAGTGCAGGACGCCGCCGATCGAGAACACGTTCTTGGCCCACGATTGGGGCCGCGCCTGGCCGCTCGGAGCGTTGCCGTGCGCTTGCGTCCAAGCGAGATCGTGATCGAACACCAGGTCGTCTGCCTCGGCGGTGATCGCGGAGTAGTAGGACGTCGGGGCGTTGCCCCACGAGGCAGTAGTGTGGCTGACGTCGTGGTTGTTGACGAGATCTTGGAAGACCTGCCAGCGCGACGTGGTCACTGTGGTGAACTCGGTGAAGAACTTGCCGCAGTCGGGCGCCATGCCGCGCACGATCGCGTTGCTGGTGCCATTGCCAAACAGGATGCCTGCGGTGGCGTGGCCGTGGCTCGCAGCGCCACCGGCACTGTTCACGTTGGTTGCGCCCCCGGAGAAGTCTGGGTGGGTTGCCTCGATGCCTTCGTAGACGTGGGCGTTGACGGTCGCGCCGGTGTAGCCGCCCATCGCTTCGACATAGTTCGCGCCGCCTTGGATGCGCGCGTTGTCCATGTCCATGCCGGGTGCCGTGACCGCGTCGATCCACAAGACCTCATTGGCCGCCGCGGCTCGCACGAGCTGCGCGCCAGTCAGGGTTGCTTCGAGCAGTAGACTGCCCGCATGCTCGTCGTCGACACGGCCGCCGAGCGCTTCGATCTTCGCGATCAGCGTCGGCTTGTCGGTGTGCTTGTTGGCGATGACGAGATGGAATCGAGTTGCAGCTTCGTTGAGGTGGGCACCTGCGGCGATCAGCTCGGGGTCGATGCGGAATGCAGGATGGTAAGGACCCGTCCATCTCGCCTCGGCGACCGTTGCCAGTTGTGCTGTACGCTGGGGTGCGATGCGCACGACGTAGGCGTTGTCCGGCAGGTAGCTGACGATCTGGCCTTGTTGCGCTGCGATGTCGTTGCGGCTCGAGGCCGTCGGCGTGTTGTGAAACTGCACGATCCACAAGGTTGGATCCGGCGAGCTCCTATCCGGCCAGTTGTGATCCGAGCCGTTCGCGCTCATCAGCGCGGCCGGAATCGGAACGGTGTCGCGCAGCGGGTCGAAGCTCGCGTAGCGCAGCCGCAGCATCGCCGGGGAGCTTATCGCCGGGCGAGTTGGCGCGTGGAGGGTCGGCTCGGCTTGTGCCGCCAACGGCAGGCAGAGAACGCAACCTAGCAGGGCTGCATGAATCGAGGGTCGGCGCATGGAGGTAGGTCGGGGGCTGATCCCGATTGTAACAGTTCGTCGCCGGTCGGTGGCAGCGTAGCGCGTGCTTCGGCTGACGATTGCGGTTCGATACGGTTCCTCCATGAAGCGATTGCATCCGCTGGTTGTGTGCGTCTTGGCCTCCATGGCAGTGGCGCAGGAAACGCCTTACTACCCGGGCGCATGGCCTGAGTGGCAGAGCGTTGTTCCGAGCAAGGTTGGCATCGACGGCTTGCGGCTCGACGCTGCGGTCGAGTTCGCCAAGCAGAACTTCGATCGCGACGGCGGCTTCGATCCGTCGCGCGAGCCATACGGCGAAACGGTTGGCCCGACCAAGCCGCCGTCCGGCATGAACGGTTTGATCCTGGTCGGTGGCCGCATTGTCGCTGAATGGGGCGATACCCGCGAAGTCGACATGACCTTTAGCGTCACCAAGACCTACCTGTCAACTACGGCGGGACTCGCGTTCGACGGTGGCTTGATTCGCGATGTGCAGCACCCGGTGCGCCGCTACGTGCAGGATGGCAGTTTCGATGTCGCGCACAACCGGCCGATCACTTGGCACCAGTTGCTCAACCAGACCAGTGGTTGGGAAGGCACGTTGTGGGGCAAGCCCGACTGGGCGGATCGCTACGTCCGCGAGCGGCGACCTTCGGAGTTGCCTGGGACAACCTGGCGCTACAACGATGTGCGCGTCAACCAGCTCGCGTTGTCGTTGCTGCACGTCTTTCGAGAACCGCTGCCGCGCGTGTTGAAGTCACGCATCATGGATCCCATTGGTTGCTCACCAACCTGGCGCTGGCACGGCTATAAAAACTCGTGGGTCACCGTCGATGGCTTGAAGATGCAATCGGTTTCCGGCGGCGGCCATTGGGGTGGCGGCATGTTCATCAGCTCGCGGGATCACGCTCGCTTCGGCCTGTTGCTGTCGCGCCACGGCAAGTGGCGCGACCGGCAGTTGCTGTCGTCGCGATGGATCGAGATGGCCAAGCAACCGACCGAGCACAAGCCGACCTATGGCTACATGAACTGGTTTCTCAACACGGACCAGGCGAAGCAGTTCGCGAGCGCTCCGGTCGGCGACGTGTTCTTCCTTGGCGCCGGCACCAACATGGTGTGGCTGTGCCCTTCGAAGGACATGGTCGTCGTCGTGCGATGGTTGCAGCGGCGGCAGGTCGACGCGTTCTGCAAGAAGGTCTTGGCGGCGTTCGACTAGGCCGCATGACGCAACAGCGAGGCAGGAAAGTGCGAGAGGGCCGCTTCCGGGTTCGTTTCAAAGGAAGGGGATGGTTGTCCGGTGCAGCCCTCTCATCACTACCTAGTCCAGCAACGAGCGGCGGTTGCCGTTTGTGGCAAGAAATCTGGGCCGCGCCGTGGCGGCCGGTTGGGTTCGGCTACCGTGCGTTGGTGCAGCATCAGTTGGCGAGGAGACTTACGTGACGAACACGGAGAGGCCACCGGCTCGCACGCGAGTCGTTGCGTTGGGTGCGAGCAATTTGACACGGCTGCTGCCGATCATGATGCGGGTTCGGTCCGCTGCCTTTGGGCAAACTCCCACGGCCTGCGAGTGGTTCGCGGCGATGGGGCTGGGTCGTTCGTATGGAGTCCGCAGCCGCTTCTTGTTTCGTCAGTTGCCGGGCATCGATGGCTGCGGTTTGTGGTCGGCGCTCGCCGCGGCTGAGACGCCGGTGGATGTCGAAAACACAACCGGCGTCGTCACCGACGTCGGCAACGACATCTTCTACGGCGTCGAGGTCGAGCAGATCCTTGCGTGGGTCGAACGTGCTCTGCAGCAGTTGCGGCCGTTGGTCCGTCGGTTGGTGATCACCGGGGTTCCCGCCAGTGTGTTCGAACTCGGTGCAGCGCGATTCTGGTTGATGCGCCGCATCATCGTGCCGTCGTGCAAGCTGGATCTCGCCGAAGGCAAGCGGCGTGCGCATGCGTTGCACGATGGCCTGCGCGTCTTAGCCGAACGGTATGATGCGCAGTTCTACCTCGCTCCGCGTGACTGGTATGGCTGGGATGCGATCCACGTCAAACGAAGGCATTGGCGCACGTTCTCTGAGCAGGTGTTGGATCTACCTCGCGCCGCCGATCTACCGCGACTGCGCGGCCGCACGCTTCCGGTAGCGCCCGACTTGCGGTGGATGTTCGGTCGCGAGCAGCGCACGCCGCAGCCAGCGGTGCGCATGCCCGACGGCACCACGCTCTCGCTCTACTGATCTTGCGCGGTCAGTTGCCGCACGCAAGCTGGGTAGTTCGGCGGTGGCGGCCACGGCCAAGTCTTCACTGGGTGCGACATGCCGCGTGTCGGGCAGAGTCGTGCGTGCCGTCCCAGCCCGCAACGGATCCGTGCGCGCTGGCTACGAGTCTTGCTTCGGCTTCGAGCTGTCGGCCGGCGCCTTCGATGTGCCGCTCGTCGAGTTCCCGTCGCTCTTCGACTTGCTGTCGCCGGTCGGCTTACTGCCGGATTCGGAGTCCTTCTTCGCGTCGTTCTTGTAGGCGTCGCCGCGGTAGTCTGTCTGGTAGAAACCCGAGCCCTTGAAGATGACGCCGGCGCCAGTGCCGATCAGTCGTTCGAGCTTGGACTTCTTGCACGACGGGCACTTCTTCAGCGGGTCCGAACTCATGCTCTGGAACTCTTCGAAGCGATGGCCACAGGCCGAACATGCGTAGTCGTAGGTAGGCATCGTCGTGTCTGGTTGGGTGTGTGGTGCCTATCGGCGCAATCGGGCTAGCCCTGTCGGTCTAGGTTGCTGCTGGCCCTCTGGTCGCTAGTCCTTCGGTGGTGGACCGGCGACGATCACCTTGCTGTGTCGGACTACGTGTTCGCCGAGTAGGTAGCCGGTCTGCACGACGCGCAAGACCTGGTTCTCTTCGACTTCGCCGTTGGGTTCGACGCCGAGCGCTTCGTGGCGGGCCGGGTCGAACGGCTTGCCGATCGCCGGGATTTCTTGCAGTCCATGGCGTTCGAGTGCGCCGCTGAGCAGTGTCTGGACCATGCGCACGCCTTCGACGAGACCGGCTGTCGCCTGCTCGCTACTACCGTCGTCGGACGCGCTGTCGTAGGCCTGTAGTGCCAGGGCGAAGCTATCGAGAACCGGCAGCAGCTCCTGCGTCATGCCTTCGACGACGCGACGACGGCTGTCGTCCATCTCTTGTCGTTGCCGGCGTCTGATGTTCTGCGTGTCGGCCATGGCGCGCTGCAGCTTTTGCTCCAGCAGATCGCGTTCGGCGCGCAGTTTGGTCAGTTCGGCTTCGTGAGCTGGGATTTCCACAGTTGGTTCCGTCGAAGTTTCCTTCGCGTCTTGGCGTTGGCCATCTTCATGGCCGCCAGGGTTGTTGGCATTGACGTTGTTGGCGTCGATGTTGTTGCCATCGATGTTGTTGCCATCGACGTTCGTGGCATCAGGGTTGATGCCATCGGCGTTGCTCGAGTTGTTGTCAGTTGGATCGTTCACTGTCGGCTCCTGCTCGCTCACGAGAAGATGTCCTTCACTTTTTCGAAGATGGTCTTCTTCTGGTCCTTCTTGCTCTTCTTGCCGGTCTCAAGTTCATCGAACTTGGCCAACAACTCGGATTGTTCACTGGTGATCTTCTTGGGCACGGTCACCTGCATCTGCACGACCAGGTTGCCGCGACCATAGCCGTCGGGGCGGGGCAGGCCGTGGTTGCGAACGCGCAGCTTCTCGCCCGGTTGGGTGCCGGGTGGAATCTTCATCGCGACCGACTCGCCGGTGATCGTTGGGATGTGGACCTCGTCGCCAATCACTGCCTGGCGGAATGAGATGCGCGTCTGCATCAGCAGGTCATCGCCATATCGGGTGAACACGTGGTGTTCCTTCACGCTCAGCACGACGATCAGGTCGCCAGGCGGCGCGCCACCTTCGCCCGGTTCGCCCTGGCCCGGGATGCGCTCGGCGTGGCCGTCTTGGATGCCGGCCGGAATCGTGAGGTTGACCGGCGACGTCTTCGGGACCGCACCGCGGCCCTTGCACGTGCCACACGGTGACTCGATGGTCTCGCCCTGGCCTTCGCAAGTCGGGCAGGTTTGGCGCAGTTGGAAGAAGCCTTGCGAACGGATGACCTGGCCGTGGCCTTCACAGGTGCCGCAGGTCTTCTTCTTGGTGCCGGCCTTGGCGCCGCTGCCGCCGCACTTGCCGCACGCTTCGGCGCGCTTCAGTTCGATGGTCTTCTTGACGCCGGTCGCGACCTCTTCGAGCGTCAGTGCCAGTTCGACTTTGAGACTGCTGCCACGTCGACCGCGGCCGCGTCGGCCACCGCCAAAGATCTGATCGAAGAAGCCACCGCCGGCGCCACCTCCGCCACCGCCGCCGAACATGTCGCCGAACGCGGAGAAGATGTCTTCGGCCGACGCAAAGCCGGCTCCGCCGCCGCCAGCACCATCGACTCCGGCGTGTCCGTACTGGTCGTAGCGCTGCCGCTTTTGCTCATCGCTAAGTACGGCGTACGCTTCGGCAGCTTCTTTGAACCGCTGTTCGGCAGCTGCATCACCCGGGTTCTTGTCCGGATGATTTTCGATCGCCATCTTGCGGTAAGCCCGCTTGATGGAGTCCCCATTCGCCGAACGTTCGACGCTGAGAACTTCATAGTAGTCGCGCTTGGTGGACATCAGTGTTGGCGCAGCAGTGGGTGGGGTGACTCAGAGCGGGGAGGCTCCGATGCCAACGGGCAAACAGCGACTCTATCGACCATTCACCGACATCATGAACTCTTGGATCGGTCGGCTTTGCCGACGGCCACCAGTTCGCAACAGGTTGTTCGCAGGGGATTGCTCGACACGGATGGTCGGCGTCCCTGCCGGCGTGCCTGGCCAGCTTGGCCAAACACGCTCAGCGAGGTTTGTTCCACAGCCCGCAGGTCAGCCTGCGAGCGATGGCCCAGGCAACTAGCTCGTGCTGCCTTCGACCGCCTTGCTCTCGTCCTCGATGCTGGTGACCATCGTGTTGGTCGTCAGCATCAGGCCAGCGATGCTGGCGGCGTTCTGCAGTGCCGAACGCACGACCTTGGTCGGGTCGACGACGCCGGCCTTGAACATGTCGGTCCATTCGCCGGTCAGCGCGTTGAAGCCTTCGTTCGGCTTCTTGCTGCCAGCTTCGTCGACAACGACCGATCCGTCTTCGCCGGCGTTGGTCGCGATCTGGCTCATCGGCGCTTCGCAGGCGCGCTTGATGATCTCGATGCCAAAGTGAAGGTCACCCTTGGCCTTGAGGCTATCGAGCACCTTGCTGGCACGAAGCAGTGCGGTACCGCCGCCAGGCACGATGCCCTCTTCGACGGCTGCGCGGGTTGCGTTGAGCGCGTCTTCGATGCGCTGCTTCTTCTGCTTCATGTCCGCTTCGGTCATGGCACCGGCGCGCAGGATCGCGACACCGCCGGTCAACTTGGCGAGGCGCTCTTGCAGCTTCTCGCGGTCGTAGTCCGACGTGGTCTTCTCGATCTGGTTGCGGATGCTGTCCGCGCGATCCTTGATCGCGGCCTTCTTGCCGCCGCCGCCGATGATCGTGGTTGCATCCTTGCTGATGCGGATCTTCTTGGCGCTGCCGAGATGCGACAGTTCGACCTTCTCGAGCTCGATGCCGAGCTCTTCGGAGATGTATTGACCACCGGTCAGGGTCGCGAGGTCTTGCAGCATCGCCTTGCGACGATCGCCGAAGCCCGGAGCCTTGATGGCGCAGACGTTCAATACGCCCTTGAGGCGGTTGACGACCAGCGCGGCCATTGCTTCGGACTCAACGTCTTCGGCGATGATGACCAGCGGCTTGCCGGCGCGCGAGACTGCTTCGAGCAGCGGGATCATCTCACGAACGTTCGAGATCTTCTTCTCGTGGATGAGCACGAGGGCGTCGTCGAACGAGGCCTCCATGGTCTTCGGGTCGGTGATGAAGTACGGCGAGATGTAGCCCTTGTCGAACTGCATGCCGTCGACGTGCTCGAGTTCGGTCTCGAAGCTCTTGCCTTCTTCGACGGTGACGACGCCTTCGGCGCCGACCTTCATCATCGCTTCGGCAAGCATGTTGCCGATCTCGGTGTCGTTGTTGGCCGAGATCGCGCCGACTTGGGCGATTTGTTCGCGGCTCTTGATGTCGACCTTCTTGGCCATCACGGCCAATTCCTTGCACACCGCATCGACTGCGAGGTCGATGCCGTTGCGCAGGTCGTTCGGGTCGACACCGGAGGTCAGGTAGCGTTGGCCGATCGTTAGGATGGCTTCGGCGAGCACGGTCGCGGTGGTGGTGCCGTCACCGGCAACATCGTTGGTCTTGCTCGCGACTTCGCGAACGAGCTTGGCGCCCATGTTCTCGAAGGGATCCTCGAGCTCGACTTCCTTGGCGACGGTGACGCCGTCCTTGGTGACCTGCGGGCCGCCGAACGACTTCTCGATGATGACGTTCTTGCCGGCCGGACCGAGCGTGACCTTGACGGCACGCGCGAGCTTCTCGACGCCAGCGACGGCCTTCCGGCGCGCGACGTCGTCATACATGATCTGCTTACCCATGACTTAGTTCTCCACCTTGGCGAGGATTTCGCTCTCGCGCAGAATCTTGAGGTCGTCGCCGCCGACCTTGACGTCGCTGCCGGCGTACTTGCCGAACAGCACGATGTCGCCCTTCTTGACGTCGAGCTTCTGACGCTTGCCGTCCTTCGTGAGCTTGCCTTCACCGACAGCGGTGACCTTGCCGCGCTGCGGCTTCTCTTGGGCGCTATCGGGCAGCAGGATGCCGCCACTTGTCTTCTCTTCTGCGTCGAGAACCTTGAGCACGACGCGATCGTCTAGTGGTCGCAGGGATGCCATATCAATTATTCCAGGGGTATGTGTGGGTAGTTGTGTGAAGTTGCGCGTTGCGGATCGCGACGACTACATCTCGCCGGCTTCGCCGGCGGACTCGTCGTCTTGCAGATCCGTGATCACGCAGTCCGTGGTCAACAAGAGGGTGGCGATCGAGACTGCGTTCTGCAGCGCCGAGCGCGTCACCTTGGTCGGGTCGACCACACCAGCGGCGAGCATGTCGCCGTAATCCTTCGTCAGGGCGTTGAAGCCAAACGTTGCACTCTTGTCGGCGAGCACGCGGCGTGCGACGACGGCGCCATCGATGCCAGCGTTGTCGGCGATGGCGCGAACCGGCTTTTGCACGACCGACTTCATCAGGTCGATGCCGAACTGGGCGTCGCCTTCGAGGGTCAGCTTGTTGAGCGCTTTCGCGGACTTGAGCAGGGCCGTGCCGCCGCCCGGCAGGATGCCTTCGGCGATCGCGGCGCGGGTTGCGTGCATCGCGTCTTCGACGAGATCCTTGCGTTCCTTCATCTCCGTCTCGGTGTGGGCACCGACGCGGATTTCGGCGATGCCGCCGGTGAGCTTGGCGAGACGCTCTTGCAGCTTCTCACGATCGTAGTCCGACGTGGTGGCGTCGATTTCGCGGCGGATCTGGTTGGCGCGGGCGTCGACTTCGGCGCTCTTGCTCTGCTTGCCAATCGGCTTGATCGTGCACGTATCGGCATCGATCAGCACTTCGGACGCGCGACCGAGTTGGCGCAGCTGCACCTTCTCCAGGTCGAGGCCGAGATCCTTGAAGATCGCCTCGCCGCCGGTCAGGATCGCGATGTCCTGCAGCATGGCCTTGCGGCGATCGCCGTAGCCAGGTGCCTTGACCGCACAGATCTTGAGCACGCCGCGCAGCTTGTTGACGACCAGGGTCGCCAGCGCTTCGCCTTCAATGTCTTCGGCGATGATCAGCAGCGTCTTGTTCTTGTCCTTCAGCTGCTCGAGCAGCGGCAGCAGCGGCCGGATGCTGGTCAGCTTGTCTTCATGAACGAGCACGAGGCAGTCCTCGAGGTGCACCGTCATGTTCTCGTTGTCGGTGACAAAGTGCGGGGACAGGTAGCCGCGATCGAATTGCATGCCGCGAACGACGTGCACTTCGGTGTCGAGGCCCTTGCCTTCTTCCACAGTGATGACACCGTTCTCGCCGACCTGCTTCATCGCGTCCGCGATGATCTTGCCGATCTCCGCGTCGTTGTTGGCCGAGATCGTCGCGACTTGCGCAATCGCCTTATAGTCATTCGCCGGCACCGGCTGGGCCATCTTCTTGAGTGCCTTGACCAGGGACTCGCAAGCCTCCTTGATGCCCTTGATCAGCTCGGCGTGGTTCACGCCCGCTGTCAGGTAGCGCATGCCTTCTTCACAGATGGCATGGGCGAGCAGGGTTGCCGTCGTCGTGCCGTCACCGGCAGCGTCGGCAGTTTTGCTCGCTGCTTCCTTCACGAGCTTCGCGCCCATGTTTTCGTAGCGGTTTTCGAGCTCAATCTCTTCGGCGACGGTTACGCCGTCCTTCGTGACTTGGGGGCCGCCCCAGCCCTTATCGAGCACAGCATTGCGGCCACGGGGGCCTAGAGTGGAGACTACGGCCTTCGCCAACTTGGCAACGCCACGCAGAACGGCTTCACGCGCGTCGTTTTCGAACACGAGTTGTTTGACCATCACAACCTTGGACCAGATTCGGGATACTTATGGGGGTGGCAACAGGGTCGGCTCGTTTGAGTCGACATCTATTGCCGGTGAATGCGCGCGCGAAAGCAAAGGTGGTGCCGTCGATGGAACAGTTGCCGATTGGTCCCGAGGGACTCTCCGAAGTGATGGATAGATCAGTTGTTATGGGTTTGAACTTCTTGACCACCAGACGCCGTGCGGCCGTGGCTGCGCGACATTCTGTCAGCCCGCTCGTTCGCACTGGTCCAGGCGTGCGCCATTCTGGCAGGGCGCTGCTGGTTGCGGGCTTGCTGGTTGCCGGCATCGCGGCGCAGGAAGTCCGTTTGGAGCTGGATCTTCGGTCCGGCAAGCAGCTGGTTGCGACCAGTTTGAGCGGCTCTCCAGCTGAGGGGTTCGCAGCCGCGGTCGCAGGGCGGACCGAGCGCATCCAGGCGTCCGACCTGCTTTCCGTTCGCGCGACCGCGGCGCATGCGCCCGAGTTGTTGCGGGCCGAGCTGGTTGGCGGTGACGTTGTATATGGTGCGATTGCCGGCGGTGACGAAGACGGCGACCAGCTGGAGTGGTTGTCGCCGATCCTGGGCAAGGTGGCGCTGCCGATTGATCGGCTCGCTGCGATTGTGCAGCCAGGCGTGCATGCGAGTGATCAGATGCTGCCGAAGGACGTCGATGAGGGCATCTACTTGCGCACGGGTCGCGGCTACGACCTGGTCGCGGGCACGCTGCACCGCTTTGGCAATCGTGGCATCAGCTTCCAGGCCATCGCAGCCGAAGCTCCGCAATGGTTTTCGCCGCGCAAGTTCTCGTCGCTGCGTCTGCGCGGTGGCGAAAAGCGCGCAGCGCGCGCGCCGATGACGTTGTTGACGCGTACCGCCGACCGACTCGGGGTGACGATGACGTCCTGCAGCGAGCAGGGGCTCGATGTGGTCATGGATGGCGGCGGCACGGTGCACTTGCGATGGACGGACGTGGCATGCCTCAGTTTTGAGAAAGACGTCGTGCACCTGTCGGCGATGACGCCGTCGCAGGTTGTGGAGAGTGGCTTCGAAGGTGAAGTCGTGCACGCGTGGCGGCGCGACCGCAGTGTGCTCGGTGGCGAGCTGCTGGCGCAAGGTCGTGCCTATGGTCGCGGGCTAGGCGTGCACAGTCGCAGTCGCCTGTCGTTTGACGTGCCTGCCGGTGCAACGCACTTCCGCACGCGTGTTGCTTTCGATGACAGTGTTGCCGAACTGCCGATCAAGGCGCACGCCGTCGTGCGGGTCTTGCTCGGCAACAAGCTGCTGTTCGAGAGCAGTGACCTGAAGACCGGGCAAGAGCCGCTCGATGCTGGTCTACATCTTGTCAAGGTCGGCGATACGATCACGCTCGAGGTCGACTTTGGCCGCGGTCGCGATATCGGTGATCGTGTCAACTGGTTGTTGCCGATGTTCTTGATGCGCTCGCAGTCGTGATTTGTTGATCCCGATCACCATCGTTGCCCTGCTGCTTGCGGCGCTCGGGCTCGCTGCGGTGCGCACTGCGCCGGCGTTGGCGCGGTGGTTCGCACTGCTGGCGGTGGTGGCGTTTGTGGTGGTCGTGAGCCTGGCTGACAACACGGCAGAACGTGCGGTCGCTGTCCGTCAGCAGATCGCAAAGCTCGGGGCCACCTCACGAGACACGGATACTGCCATGTTGTTGGCGGCGGCTTCGGCTGGCCCGCGGGTCAGCGAACTGCAATTGCACTGGCAGCCGTCGTGGCACAGCCCGCGGTCTGAAGCGGGTGCGTTGGACAGCAGCGCTCTGGGTGACGGAGATTTGGGCGGTAGGGCGTTGGGAGCCGTGACCATTGCGCCGAAGTCGCTGCCGTTCGCGCCGGCTGACGTGCGGATCCGGGCGATCTCCGAGTTGCGCGTCGATCGGCCCGCTGTGTTCGAGGTTGAGGTGGTGGGGCTAGAGGAACCACTGTCAGCGCAGTTGTCGGTCGCGCCCGAGAGCGCGGCAGGCTACCGCGAGCAATTGATGGTCGGCTCGGTGCCGGCATCGGTCGCGTTCACACCGACCGAAACGGGGCGCCATCAGGTCGCCTTGCAGATACGCGTCGGGGATCACGAGGTGTCTGCGTCCGGCCGCTTTGAGGTTGCCGCACCCGAGGAAGTGTTGGTGGTCGACCCGAGTGGCGTGGTTGCCGCGGCGTTGCGCGTGCAAGGTGAGCGCGTCCGCGAGACTCAGCTATTGCCAGCTGACTGGTCCAAGCACTCGCGAATCGTTCTCGGTCGCGTGTTGCCGGTGGCGGAGCAACAGGCGCTGGTGCGCGCGGTGCACGACGGCACTGGCTTGTTCGTGTTGGCGGCCGCGTTCGGAGAGGCTGGTTCGCCGTTGCGTGAGCTGCTGCCGATGCGTGTGTTGCCGGAGTTGCCCGACGATGCAAACGGCGAAGGCCCTGGGGCGGGTGGTCGCGGCGACGAGTCGCCGCCCGCGGATCCGCCAGTAGAGCCACCGTTGGAGCCACCAGTCGCGCCGCCGGTGGAGCCTGAGCAACCCTCCAAACCGGGTAATACCCAAGACGCGGGGCCGGTGTCCAAAGAACCGATCGAAGTGGACAAGCACTCGATTGCGATGGTGCTGGTGGTGGATCGATCCGGCAGCATGGGCACGAAACTGAGCAATGGGCTCACCAAGATGAGCTACGCCAAGACGAGTGCGCTGCGAACGGCGAGGGCTCTCGACGTCGGGGATCGGGTTGGCGTTGTTTCGTTTGGTGACTTGCAGCGCGCACGCGTCGAGTTGCCGATGACCGATGCGACGGAGCATGGTGCGGTGCGCGCGGGCATCGAGAAGCTTGCCGTGTTCAACGAGTGGACCTACTTGCTCAAGGGGTTGCGGTTGGCGCATGGCATGCTCGGCAACGAACAAGCTGCGGTGAAGCACGTGGTGGTGATCAGCGACGGCGAGTTCAACGTGCAGCAATCGTTGCGGCGGGAAGCCTTCCTGATGAAGAGGCAGGGCAAGATCACGGTGTCGATCATCTCGATCATTGATAAGCACACAGACGCAGGGTTCCAGGCGAAGGCCAAGGACATCGCCGATGATGGCGGCGGCATGTTCATCGCCACCGCCAACGTCGAGGCGGTGCCGGTCATCGTCAGTGGTGAGGTCACGCGCGCGCTGGCGCGAGTCGGTCGCAGGCCGCGCTCGGACCGTTCGGGCGACGAGCCGCAACCGAAACCGGAGCAGCCTAAGCCTGAAGCCCCCAAGCCAGAAGAACCCAAACCGGAAGAGCCCAAACCAGAGCTGCCCAACCCGGAAGATCCCGGCGAGCCCCAACCCAAAGCCAGAATCCAAGTGCACGCGGTGACGACGTCGCCATTACTGTTGCCAGAGCCGGATGCGTGGCCGTCACTCGGCAGCGCCGTTCGCAGCGAGGCACCTCTCGAAGCGCGCGTGCTGTTGGTGGCTGGCGAAGCAGGATGGCCGCTGTTGGCGTATGCCAATCGTGGCCTCGGCCGCGTCGGTGCGTTCGGCGCGGAGCTCGGCGGTGAGGAGGGGCGCGAGTTTCGCGAGGCAAGCGCCTTCCCCGGTTGGTTGTCCCAGTGGTTGCGAGCGACGTCGGCTGCGCACGATTCGGTGCAGTCCAGGGACCTGCGCCAACAGGGTGAGATTGTGCCCCGGGCTCCGGTGCCGGCGGATGTGCGTTGGTTGGGCCGAGTTGGTGGCGCGCCGCCGTTGGCCGCCAGTGCCGTTGATGATGGCAGCGCAGACACTCGCAGCACAGACCCCAGCAGCACAGTAGGCACAACCGTGGTCCGCCAAGTCGCACACGCTGCACCGATCTTGCTGTTGATCTTGTTGTTGCTGGCGGTCGGTGAACATTGCATCAGCAGATACGCACTACGGCGCGGTCGCAGCTGATCGCGTAACGTCTGCGACCCATGTCCTCAGCTAGTGAACCATCCGCCGGGCCCGCTGCCGGTAGCGCGGATTCTCGTATCGAAGCAGCGCACCGCGCTCATTGGCAACGCAACATGCGATTGACCTTCGGGTTGTTGATTGTGTGGGCGATTGTCGGACTCGGTTGCGGGGTTCTGCTCGCCGACGTGCTCAATCAGTTCACGTTCTTGGGCTTCCCACTCGGGTTCTGGTTTGCGCAGCAGGGCGCGATCATCACGTTCGTCGTTCTGATCCTGATCTACGCCCTGACCATGGCGCGCCTCGATCGGCGCCTCAGGACGGACTTGCAAGCGATTGCTGCTGAGGAGAACGCGTCGTGACCGTTCAGCAGTATACGTTCTTGTTCGTTGGGCTGACGTTCAGCCTCTACCTGTTTGTGGCGTGGCGTGCGCGCGTTCGTGATACCGGTGGCTTCTACGTCGCCGGCCGCGGTGTGCCGGCGATTGCCAACGGCATGGCAACGGCCGCCGACTGGATGTCGGCCGCGTCGTTCCTGGGCATGGCGGGCTCGATCTCGCTACTTGGCTACGCTGGCGGCGTCTACCTGATGGGGTGGACCGGCGGCTTCGTGTTGTTGGCAGTCTTGTTGGCGCCCTACCTGCGCAAGTTCGGCCGCTTTACGGTGCCCGATTTCGTCGGCGATCGCTTTGAGTCCGGCACCGCGCGGTTCGTTGCACTGCTGTGTGCGCTGTTCATCAGCTTCACGTACGTAGCCGGACAGATGCGCGGTGTTGGCATCGTGTTCGCTCGCTTCCTCGAAGTCGACGTGACCATTGGGGTCATCATCGGCATGGCGTTGGTGTTCGTCTATGCCACGCTCGGCGGCATGAAGGGCATCACCTACACGCAGGTCGCCCAGTACTGGGTATTGATCTGCGCGTTCGTGATTCCGGTTGCTGCAATCAGTTGGCAGTTGACCGGCCAACCGGTGCCCCAACTAGGCATGGGCAGCGTCGTGACTGGCAGTGGTGCGCAGGGGGCGGGCGAACGATTGCTCGACATCCTCAACGCGATCCATGAGGACCTTGGCTTCCTTAGCTATACCGACGCGTTCACCGGCAACTGGGATCGCACCAATGTGTTTTGCACGACGTTGGCGCTGATGGTTGGCACGGCCGGCCTGCCGCACGTCATCGTTCGCTTCTACACGGTCAAGAACGTGCGAGCGGCGCGGTGGTCCGGCTTTTGGGCACTGCTGTTCATCTCCTTCCTTTACCTGAGTGCGCCGGCGACGGCTGCCTTCGCGCGCTACTACGTCATCAACAGCCTCGACGGCAAGGTCGAGTCCGAGTTGCCGAGTTGGTACCAGACCTGGTCCAAGACTGGTCTGATCGTCTGGCTCGACGACGGCGATGGCGAATTGGCGTATCGCGGCGCGGGCCGTCCCGGTGAGAACGAACTGTTCCGCATCGGCAAACTCTCGAAGGCGGAGTTCGAGGGCATCACCAGTGACCATCAACAATGGCTCGACACCGGCGGCGATCAGGGCCGCGATGGTCGCGTGATCATGACCGAGCGCAAGTTGGATGGGCCCGACGCCGACATCCTGGTGCTGGCGATGCCGGAGATGGCGAACCTGGCCGCGTGGATCATCGCGTTGGTCGCAGCTGGTGGTTTGGCCGCGGCTTTGTCGACGGCGTCGGGTCTGTTGCTCGTGATCAGCAGCAGCATTGCGCACGACTTCTACTATCGAATGATCCGGCCCGATGCGACCGAAGCACAGCGCTTGCGATTGTCGCGCATTACCATCGGTGTGGCGGTCGTGATCGCCGGCATCGTCGGCATCTATCCGCCGGGCTTCGTCGCTCAGGTCGTGGCATTCGCCTTTGGCCTAGCCGCGTCGTCGTTCTTTCCGGTGTTGGTGCTCGGCATCTTCTCGGTTCGAGTCGGCGCCGTGCCTGCCGTCGCTGGCATGGTGTCGGGCATTGGCTTCACAGGAACCTACATCTTGTCGACGGTCTACTTCGGCGTGGATCATTGGTGCTTTGGCATCGGACCGCAGGGTATTGGCACGATTGGCATGCTAGTCAACTTCGCAGTTGCCGGAGTGCTGACTCCGTTCTGCAAGCCGCCATCCCAAGCCGTTCGGAAGCTCGTGCAGAGCATTCGCGACCCCGAGGAAGAGGTCGACGCCGGGCCTCCGGTGGCGCACTAAGCGAGCGGCGCGTGCTTCGGAAGCAGCAGCTGGACGAGCTCGGTGTGGCCTGCTAGGCAATTTGCCGAAGTCTTGCTAGCAACGGCGTCTGGGGGCTACCCATAGGGAATCCCCTATGCGCCTCCAGTGGTCTTGCAGGCGTGGCCGATGACTGGCTTGCTGCACTCGCTATGCAGGCCTCGCCATCATGAAGTTTCCCCAGTTGTCTGATGTTGCAACCAGCGACGCGCCGGTTGCGCTCGTTGGTCGGTTGACGCCATTGCCCGGAGTCCTGGTGCGGGAGCATCCGCACCGCCGCCACGTACAGCAGTTCTTGAAGGAGCTGCGCCTACCGCTCGCTGCCGGCCAGGCGATGCTCGACCTCGTTCGCGACGTTGCGCTGCCTGAGTCTGTCGAGTTGGCGTTGGCGGCCATTCGCAATCACAACGAGTTTTTGCAGCGGCTGACCTCGGACTACTCCGAGTATGGCCGCTTGGAGCAGAACATGGTGGCTGCCAAGCCCGTCGAAGAACCGTTGCGACCGTGGTTGGATGCGCAATTGGCGGCGCAGACTCGCGCGGCTAGCGAACTTGGCATTGAGTTGTTGGTCGGGTTCCGCAGCTTCTTGCCGAGTTCGGTCATGCTCGACGGAGGCATGGTTGCGCGTGCGCTGGACTCGATCCTGCACGTGGCCATGCAGCGTTCGAGACCTGGGCGTCTCGATTTGTCGGTCAGCTTTGATGAGTCGCACACCGAAGGTGCGGCGTCGCAGCTGGTCTTGGATGTTCGGAGTCGCGGTGGTGGCTTTCGCGAGATCGAGCATGGCTACGTGTTCTCGCCGTTCCATGTCCGTGACGCTGCCGCGCGACCGTTGCTCGGCCTGTCGTTGGGGCAGCGATTGGCCGAGCTGCTAGGCGGCGGGTTGCGGGTTGAGAGCTCGGGGGCGTCCATGTGCAGCTACCGCCTTAGCGTCGCCGCCGAACCGGCCGAGCACGCTGTTTGGTTGGACCCGGTGTCGAACGGTGCGCATCTGGGGCCAGTGCGGCCTGGACGCGTTTTGTTCGTTGGCAGGTGTGGTAGCACCGTCGAACGTTGTCGCGGTGCACTTGAGCGCGCTGGCTACACGGTAGATCGTGCCGAGCGCGAAGAGTTGGTGCTGTCGCGTCTCGAGTCACAGACGTCGCGTTGGAGTGCCGTGGTCGTGGATGCCACCTGCACCGGCGAAACGCTGTGGGGCTTCGTTGATGCGGTGCGCGAATTGGGCTACGGCGCGGCCCTGGTGTCGCTGGTGGAAGACTCGGCCGAATGCCGTCGCCCGTTCGCCGGTGTCGACGCGATCCTCTGCGCACCCAATGGGCAGCTACTGCTGAAGGCGCTGCGCGAAGCGCGCGACTACAACGACCGCAAGAAGGCGATCAAGGCTTCCTGATCGTCCTTGCTCAAGTCGAGCTTTTGGACCCTGCGGTCGAGGTGCGAGTTTGCGTTGCCGCCGCGCACGTAGAATGCGACGACGTCTTCGAGCGTCGCGAGTGAGCCGTCGTGCATATACGGCGCCGTCAAGCGAATCGAACGCAGCGTTGGCGTCTTCCACTTGCCGTTATCGGCATCGTCCTTGGTTGCATCCTTGCGCCCTGGCTCGGGTTTGCCGTCGCGCACCCCGATACCGGTGTTGTGGAACGCTTCGTCGGTAAACAAAGGGGGCGTGTGACACTTCCAGCACGCGCCCTTGCTCTCAAAGATCCATTGGCCGTGCCGCTGTTGCGGGGTCATTTCCCCGACCTCGCCGAGCAGGAAGCGATCGTAGGGCGCGTTGCCGGTGACAATGCCGCGAACGAATGTCGCTAGCGAGCGCCGTAGCGTTTGCGGGTCGGGCTCGCTCGCGAACGCGTCGGCGAATGCCTTCTGGTAACTCTCGTCGGCGCGCAACCTCGCGATTGCGTCGCTCAGTTTGAGCCCCATCTCGTTGGGGTCTTCGATCGGCTCCAGCACAAACGCTTCGATCGACGCGCTGCTGCCATCCCAACGCTGCAACGTGCCGTAGCCGCGGTTGAACAACGACGGTGCGTGGCGCAAGGCGCGCTTGCCGTCGACGCCGGGTGGCAGTTTGTCCGGATGAGCGAACCCGTTTGCAGCCAGGTGGCAGGTGGCGCATGTGACCTTCTGATCCTTGCTCAAGATGCCGTCATGGAACAAGCGTTGGCCGAGAGCGAACATCGCTTCGGTCGGCTTGTAGTCCTTCGGCATCGGCATCACCGGCATGCCCTTTGGCGGCGTGTGCAGATGCGCGAACGATGGCTTGAGAGCGGCCGCGTGTTTACCAGCCTGGGCCTGCTGCGGATCCTGGCTGGCAGTCTTGACCGAGTCGGAACCCTTTGCCTGGGCGACAACCGCGCCAAGCAGGAGCGTGAGGCTGATGAACGTTCGTACCACGAGGTCCATGCTACTCGGCCCGGAAGGTCATGCGTGTCGTCGACTTGAAGATGTCGCCCGCATCGAGCTCCGTGGAGGGAAAGTTGCTGTGGTGAACCGCATCCGGATGGTGCTGGGTCTCCAGGCAGACCGCGCTGCGCTGCGCGTAGATCTTGCCGTCCTTACCGGGTTGGCCGCGCAGGTGGTTGCCTGAGTAGACCTGAAGTGACGGCTCGGTGGTTTCGATGGTCAACGAACGGCCGGAGCCCGCGTGATGCAGTCGTGCCGCGTGCCGCATCGTGCCGGCAGCGCCGTTGAGGACGAGGTTGTGGTCGTAACCAAGTGCTGGTGTCGCTGCCAGCTCGTCGATGTGCAGGCCGAGCGGCATCGCGTTGCGGAAGTCGAGTGCCGTAGCTGTCACCGTTGCCAGCTGGCCGGTTGGGATCAGCGTGTCATCGGTGGGCGTGTAGATGTCGGCATCGACTTGCAGCGTGTGGTCAAGAACCGTCGCCGCGCCGGCGCCGGCCAGGTTCCAATAGGCGTGGTTGGTCAGGTTGACGAGCGTGCGCTTGCTGGTGTGCGCTTCGTAGTCGATTTGCAACTGTTCGTCAGCGAGCAGCGTGTAGGTCACGGCTACGTACATCGTGCCGGGGTAGCCCTCTTCGCCGTCCTTGCTGATGTAGGTGAAGCGAATGGCGGGAGCGCCGGACTCGCTGCGGATCGTATCGCCTTGCCAATGCACCTTGTCAAAGCTGCGGGCACCGCCACCGTGCAGGTGGTTGGGGCCGTTGTTCTTTTCGAGCACGTAGTCGTAGCCATCGAGTCGGAACGTGCCGTTCTTGATGCGATTGCACACGCGGCCCGTGGTGCAGCCGAAGTACTGGTTGTCGTCAGACTCGTAGCCCGAGACATCGTCGAAGCCGAGAACGATGTCGGCAAGGAAGCCGGCACGATCCGGCGTGCGCACCGCAACGAGGGTTGCACCATGGTCGGTCACGTCGACCTGCATCTTGCCGTTGGACAGGGTCCACAGCGTGGCTGGTTGGCCAGACTTGTCGGTGCCGAAGTGGCGAGAGGTAATCGCGGTGTCGGAGGATTGGGTCATCGAAGAGCAGGCGGCGAGCAGAGCCAGCATGGCAAGGTGTGGACGCATCATGGGTGACGACAGGTTAGTGCACGGTGGGTCGCGGGCCAAGGCAACCTGCGTGGTGCTACAGGTCGTGGCTAGCCCCATTTCTCAACAGCAACTTGGCAAGTGCATCCGAATGGCCCGCAGCCGTCGTCAGACGGCAGGCGTTGCCTGCCGCCCGCGTTGCGGGCTCCGTCGGTCTGCAGGACGGTTTTGCGCTGCGCGGTGATTCTGCGCTGCGCGGTGGGTCTAAAGCCCCGCCTGTGCGGACCTAGGTCGTCTTGCTTGTCTGCGAGCCATTCTGACGCACTTGTCTGCGTGGCTGGTGCTAGAATGGGCGGTCCGTCGCGACGGATACCGGGATGCGAGCCCAGAAGATCCGGCCGCGGTCATCGAACTCGCGTGCCAGCTTGAGCATGTGTTGCACGTCAGGTTGCACGATGCCGTTGAAGAGCGTTTCGCCGTTGACCATGATCTGCACCGGTTTGGCGAAATCGATCATGCGCGGGTGCACGTGCAAGAATAGTTGGCGCACCTGGTCACTTTGGATCTCGAAGTGGTTGTTACCCAGATTGGTGGCACGCACTTGCAGCGCACCCTTGTGATCCGGTCGCGGGGTCAGTTCGAGCCAGTGCTGTTGGTTCCAGCGAAGGGGGCGCGTTTCGTGGTGCACGGTGTGTTCGGGCCAGCCCTTGACTCCCCAAGTCTTGACGAACTTCATGGTGCCGCCGAGGCGCGCCTCGACTTGCTTGCGATAGAGGTTGCGAGGGCGCGCGGCGAAGAACGCGGCGACCTTGGGCAGCTCGTCTTGATAGATCTCGTGGCCACCGTTCTTCTCGGCGAACACCCAGTCCAGTTGGTGTTCTTTGGCCCAAGCGGCGTTGCTCCGGTTGTCCTTGTCGATGCCGTAGGGCTCGCGCTTGCCGAACGTGACATAACCAGGCACGTTTCGCAGGTTGCCGATCGTGCCCTTCGCGACGAAGTCGTAGCCGCCGCTGTGTGGCGAGACTGCGCCGAAGCGATCGCCGATCGTCAGGGCCGCACGGTAGGCCATATGACCGCCCATCGATTGGCCGGTGGCGTAGATGCGGTCCGGATCGATGTGGAACTGCCGCTGTAGTTGCGAAATGGTCGACAGCAGCAGCGAGTTGCCGATCTGGCCCCAGCCGCGGGTGGTGTCCGGAGCGACCACGATGGCGCCGAGTTCTTTGGCGAGCGTCGGGGCGTAGGCCCGCAAGTACATCTTGGCAACGGAAGCGGCGCGAGCGGGGGACATTGACGAGTTGCCACCGTGCCCGACGAGGACCAGCGGCGTCGGTTGCTTCGGGTCGTAGTTGCTTGGAACAAACAGGCGATACGTCGATTGGTAGTCGACGTGATAGCACCTGACGGGATGCGCTGTGGTCTTGCCGACCAACGCCGACACGTCGGGGTAGGTGTGGCGCGGAGCCCGCAGCAATTCTTCGATGCGCGCGGCGCTCGTGAACTTGCCCTTGGCGAGCTCTTTCGTCAGCTCTTTCGTCGCTGCATCGACGTTGGCCTCTTCGTCTGTTCGTGAGTCGAAGTAGGCATCGACGAGCGCTGCGAGTTCGGCTGCGGTTTTGGTCGGTGGCAGGTTCTGAGCTGTTGCCATTGGCGCGGCGCACGCCGCAAACAGGATCGCCAGTAGATGGACGGAGCGTCGAGTATCGATCATGAGTCGTAGGTTGGCAGGTGTTCGCCGGCGGCTTCCGCAGCGGCAGCATCATCGTCAAGGCGTTGCACCAAGGTGATCTTGACGGCGATCGACGTGGCCGCGAATAGCACGGCCATCGGCACCGCAAACCAGAGTAGTTCTGGAGCCTCGCCAACAGCGGCTCGGCTATACCACTGCGATTCGAACAGGTAGTCGCCGTACCATGTGGGCTTCACGTTCCATTGGGCTTCCGTGTTGTGGCCGAAGCTGAAGGACGAGATGTAGCGCAGCGTGATCCACCCGGATGCGATCGCCCACGGAACGATAACTTTGGCGTTCGAGCGCCAGTTGGCGATGCCGTACTGCGACGCCGTGCTGAGGCTGTCCCAGAACGGGGTCTCTCGATCGAGTGCCAGGGGCAGCCACAGGCACGTCACGACGCCGGCCGACAGACAGTAGATGGCCCAGACAACCAGCAACACCATGAAGCCCGCGTAGTCCGTGGGGAAGCCGTACCACATAGCCAAAAAGAACGGCCCTTGAATCACGACATAGGCAACCGCGACGATGGCCATGGCGCGCGGCAGCAGCGTCAGCGCGTGCCGTAGTTCGCCGGTGAGATCGATACCATTGCTGGTCACCGCTTGCATGATGAGCAACGTCTGCCAGGCTGCGAAGGTGGCCGCGATGACGAGTGCTGCGGCGAGCGTGACGATCGCTGGTATCAGGATCGTTGGTGCTAGCGTCGGCTGCGAAAAAAACCCCGCTGTGCTTTCCTGTGGGAACCATGCCAGCGCCTCACTCGCGAGCAGGTAGCAGCCGCAGGGCACAAGCAAATCCTTGTGGCGCAGCAGCAGCTTGGTGGCGCGTGGTGTGACGAAGCGCAGCAGCAAGATGCCGGCGGCTGCGGCGACGGCAGCGTAGAAGAGCTCTCCCTCAGGGCGTTGGTGCAGCGACCATTCGTAGTCGTAGAACTTGAGCGCGACGCCGCAGAGGGCGAGCAGTCGCAGTACGATCGTTGCGAACTCAGTTCTGGGAGGCGGGGCGAGGTCGGTGGACATAGGGCGCGTCCTTGAAACATAGAGCAATTTCGTCAGGCACGGCAATGCGAGGCCCATTCGAGGCGTCTTGCAATAGTTGGCGGTTTGTCCGTAGTAGGCCCCCGTCGCGCTAGTTGCTGCCATCGGGATGGTCGGCACGCGCACCGCTTCCCTCGTCCTTTCCCCTACGCGGAGAATCATGCCCAACCGAACCCACGCCACTTCCCCTTCTGTCCGCACCTCGGCTGCATCCGCTCCTGGTGCAATGCCGGCAGCCATCGTCGCCGGCATCGGCGCCCTGGCTTGCTTCTTGCCGTGGTATCGCGTCGACCTTGGCTCATTGGGCTCGGCACTCGACGCTTCGTTGCGCAACGCCATGGGCGGTGCCCAGGGCGGTGGTCTTCAGGGCTTCGGGAACGCGATGAACAGTACGTTCGGGAGCTTGGGCGTCACCGGCACGGTCACCGCGACCGGCGTCGATGGATGGGCTGGCATCGTTGCGCTGCTGGCTCTTGGGGCCGTCGCGGTGTTGCACCTGCTCGAGTCGTCGCAAGGTGCGGCAGATGCGCGCAGCAACCTGCTCGTCGGCAGTGTCGCCCTCGGGGTTCTGGGCAGTGGTTGCGCGCTCTACGGGCTCAGCCAACTGGGTGGGCCGGTTGGCATTCACGTCGGCCTGGTTGCGACGTTGCTGGGCGCAATCGGTGCGACCGTGTTGTCGGTCAAGCGATTGCAGGCGTACGGCTCGTGGCAGCGGAACGGTGCCTTGGCGAGCTGATACGCATCGCATGAGCGCGGTCGCAGCACGGCTTGGCCAGTAGCACAGCGTGACCAAATGCAAAACGGGCCGCCTCATCAACGATGAGGCGGCCCGTTTTGTTTGCCGTGAGCCAGCAGTTGCCGACTCACACGATGAACTAGGCGTCGGCCTTCTTCATCTTGCGGAGGCGAAGCTTCTTGGTGGTAAGCATCGCCTTCTCAATTGCTTTCTCGGTGACCGCCTTCTTGTCCTTGACGAACACGAGGGCCGTGCCATTCACGCCATTCGGGTGAACACGGATAACACCGGGTAGCTTGCTCAAGACGTCACGCGTCTGGATTGCAGTGCCACCTCAACCAAGGCCCGCGATCGAGCACTCGTAGACGATCGCGGCCTTCTCGACCTCGACTTCCTTGAGCACCTTGATCTTGACGCGCTTCTCGTTCTTCTTCTCGAGCCACAGGTTGAGATCTGCGATCTCAGGCGTGGTCTTCTTGCTCTTCAGCTCGAAGTAGCCGACACCGGTTGTGTCGAAGACGAGCTTGGTGATGTTCTTGTGCTTCTTGAGGATCGAACTGACCCTCTGTGCCGTAGCGGCGGCGCTTCAACCAGAGATTCCAGAGGCTTCGATTCGCCAGAGCTTGTCGGTGTCTACCTTCGGCTTCACTTGCTGGCCCTTCGTCTGGGCTACAGCAGGAATCGCGAGGGCGAGCACCGCAAGCATTGCACTTGCAGTCAATCGCATCAGTCTTTGCTCCTAAATGGGGGCTGGGTTTCGGCCCGGAGGTTCCGAGCCAGCGACTGTTATCGGCCATTGGGGGGCGCTCCGCAAACCCCGAACTGCCATAAACACTTGTGAGGTAGCGTGCCGGATTCATACCGCGGCTCGGAAGGCGGGCGATTTGCCATGCATGTGGGCGGAACGCACCTTGTCGCCGGGGCTGCAGCCCGCGGGCGGCGCATCGATCGCACCGGCTTGCCCAAACTGTGCATCACCGATAGCTTTGCGCAAGAAAGTGGAGTGCCCATGCTGTTAGCTCGTGAAGTCCTGGGGTGCGTGATCTGTGTTACCACCGGTCTCGCCGCCCAAGGTTCGCCGTCGAGACCTCCCGCGCCCAATACCGGCAAGGAGCAAGGTTTCGAAGTCGGGGTCGCTCGATCGCCCTTGCTTGCCGAACGGGATCAGCGGGACTTGGCGGTCTGGGGGCAGTGCGCGGCGTTGCGCCGGCAGTTGAACCTGCCAGCGAAAGCCGCGGATGCGCATCTGGCCCGCGTGCTGCAACCTCGCAGCGATGCGATGCGCCACGTGTCACTCGGGCTCGCCGTCATCCGTGACGCACAGCCGCTCGAGGAGCAGGCCAAGCGCGACCAGCAGCGCTGGCAGCAGTTTGTCAGGGTTCGCAATGGCAAGGTCCTGCGGCACTTCACAACTGCAATCGTTCGCTACCCGGCGAGCCTCGATGCATTGCTGGCGTTGGCGAACACGTCGCGCGATTCGTTGGTCGCGACGTTGGCCTTGCGCGCGATCACCCCAGATGCGATTGCACAACACGCGACGGATCGCACCGCCTCGCTGCTGTCGGTATTGTTGGAGCACTGCTTTCCGGAGGTTGCGGCGTTGGCGTATTCGCATCTGGAGTTCCTGCTCGATGCCGGGGTCTCTGATGGTGGAGTGCACGCGCAGCTTGCGGCGCGCGCCAAGAACCTGTGGCCCGAAGTGGATCGCGATGTCCTGGTCGGGGATTGGAGTGCGAAGCGTGTCTTCGTGCCGGAGTTGTCACTCATCTCCCCGTTGCCGCCGCCTGCGAACTTGTCGTCACGGTTGCTCGTGTTGTCGGCGTTGCATGCCGACGACGAAGTGTTGGCGCGATTCATCAAGGGTGACTTCGATCCCCGAATCTTGATCCACGCGCACTGTCTGGCGGCGCCGCGCGTCGACGAACGATCTGCCGCCCAGCTATTCCGTTGGTATCGAATCCAGCCACCGAAGTGGCAGGGCAAGCATGAGCTTTTGATCAACCCGTGGAAGTACGGTGTGCTCACGGTGCTGGTCTGCGTGCTTCCCAAGCTGCCGGCGAAGCACTTGACCTGGTACCAGCAGCATCTAGTTGCGAGCAACACGGGTGCTGCCGTCACGGCGTTGTCGTTGCATCGACTCGCGTGCCTCGAACGCTCGCGGGGGACGCGGTGGTTCGACGTGCGATCAGGGGCGATGAACAAGATCAAGGCATCGGAGCTTCTTTCGATGTGGCACTACTTGGGTTCGCACGAGCAGTGGACGCTGGCAGGCTGCATGAAGGTTGCGCCGCGCGAATCGATCGTCGCCGTCGCGGAATACTACGGGCGCTGCGTCTTGCGCTCGGCGCCGGTGGGGGAGTCGGCTGACGAACTGTCGCTGCTCGCGGATTTGTGGCAGGAGGCGAAGCCAGGACTTGCGCGGGCGATTGCCCGCCGCGCCCAGTTACATGGTTCTGCTGGGCAGAAGGCACTTCACGGTTGGTTGCGTTCAGCCGTTCGCACCAAGAATTCCCTGAGCGCCACGGCTCTTGAGTTGGCGATCGCCCATGGCCTGCCGCTGCCTTCTCGCAACTGGCCCAGGCCTGCCTTGCAGTGCCGGGAGCTGCAGACGTTGCACGACGCGTTCTACGCCCAGGACAGCGATGGTCTCAACGCGCTGCTCGCAGCACCGGTGGTGGATGCCACGGGTTGTCAGCTGCGTGCGACCCTGTATGCGGCCTTGCGGTTGACGCAGTGGTCGTCCGAGCTTGCGATGCTCGCGGCGCGCGCCACGACGAATCATCATCCGGACACCCGTTGTGCCGCGTACGCGGCCTTGGCTAGCGATGGGGCGCAAGCTCACGAGGTGTCGTGGCTCGCGCGCGAGGCGGCGTTCGACGTCGATGCCGACGTGCGTCGCGGCCAGTAGTTGGGCGGCCAATAGCTCGGCGGCCAACAGGAACGCAACCAGTAGCGCCGTCGCTACTGGTGCTCGGGCCTCGGACTAGATCTTCGGGCCGGCGCCCTTGATGGCGTCGCTGGCGCGGTCGGCGAAGGTCTCGAAGTTCTTGTTGAACAGCGAGGCAAGGTGCTTGGCCTTCTGGTCGTAGGCAGCCTTGTCGGCCCACGTGTTCTTCGCGATCAACAGGTCGTCCGGCACGTTGGCGCACTTGGTCGGCACGACGAGGCCGAAGATCTCATCGGTGACCGTCGGTGCGTCTTGCAGCGATCCGTCATGGATGCCGTCGAGGATCGCGCGAGTGTGCTTGAGGCTCATGCGAGCACCGGTGCCGTAGGCGCCGCCACTCCAGCCAGTGTTGACGAGCCAGGCGGTCGAGCCGTTCTTGGCGATTTGGTCGGCGAGCAACTCTGCATACTTGGTCGGGTGCCAGACCATGAAGGCCGCACCGAAGCAAGCCGAGAAGGTTGCTTCCGGCTCGGTGACGCCCATCTCGGTGCCGGCAACCTTGGCCGTGTAGCCGCTGATGAAGTGGTACATCGCCTGCTCCGGCGTCAGCTTGCTGACTGGCGGCAACACGCCGAACGCGTCGCAGGTCAGGAAGATGACGTTCTTCGGGTGGCCGCCAACGCACGGGATCTTGGCGTTCGGGATGTATTCGACCGGGTAGCTGCAGCGCGTGTTTTCGGTGATCGACTGGTCGGTGTAGTCGATGACGCGGGTGTCACGGTCGTAGACGACGTTCTCGACCACCGAGCCGTAGCGGATCGCTTCCCAAATCTCGGGCTCACTTTCCTTACTGAGGTTGATGCACTTGGCGTAGCAGCCACCTTCGATGTTGAAGACGCCGTCATCGCTCCAGCCGTGCTCATCGTCACCGATCAGCGAGCGCGCCGGGTCGGCCGACAGCGTCGTCTTGCCGGTGCCTGAGAGGCCGAAGAACAACGATACGTCGCCGTCCTTGCCTTCGTTGGCTGAGCAGTGCATCGACATGACCCCAGCCTTCGGCAACAGGTAGTTCATGATCGTGAACACGCCCTTCTTCATCTCGCCGGCGTATTGGGTGCCGAGGATAACGAACTCGCCCTTCTCGAAGCTCAGGTCGACCGAGGTCGAGCTGCTCATCTCGTTGGTCAGCGGGTTGGCGGGGAACAGGCCGCCGTTGAAGATCACGTAGTCCGGCTCACCAAAGCTCTCGAGCTGCTCGGCGGTCGGGCGGATCAGCATGTTGTGCATGAACAGCGCGTGGTAGGCGTTCAGGCAGATGATGCGGATCTTCTTCTGGTGCTTGGGATCCCAGCCAGCGAAGCCATCTACGACGTAGATCTGGTCGCGCGTGTTGAGGAAGTCGATCGCGCGGCGCTTGTTGATCTCGAAGGTCTTTTCCTTCAGCTTGATGTTCACGCTGCCCCACCAGACATCACCATTCGACGGCGCGGAGTCGACAATGCGCTTGTCCTTGGGCGAGCGCCCGGTCTTGTCACCGGAGCGGGCGGCGAGGGCACCGCTGCTGACAATCTCACCTTCGCCGCGAGCAAGGGCCTGCTCGTAGAGCACAGAAGGCTGCGCGTTGCGGAGGACGTTTTGGACCGAGATGCCGTATTGGGAAAGATCGACGGTGGGCATGGTGGCTTCTGAGTATTCAGGGGCTTGGATCCGGCGCGTCCGAATCGGGCAAACAAGCTATCCGGGCGGGGCGGGAGGGTCCAGTGCCACGCGGCACTTGCGATTCGCCCGACGAAAACTGCTTGCACGATCCTCGAATGAGCGCTAGCGTCCCCGCCCGATCTACGCACCCGTAGCTCAATTGGATAGAGCACCTGACTACGGATCAGGAGGTTAGAGGTTCGACTCCTCTCGGGTGTACCACCTTTTGCCGGAGGCAAATGGTGGTAGCCCCGTGAGGAGGCCGGGCGTGAATCGACTGCCGCCGGGCGGCAGGCGATGTCAGCGGCGACTCCGCTAGCGAATGCGGCGCGCTTGGGCTTTGCCACTAGCTGAGCAAGCAAATGGTGGTAGCCCCGTGAGGAGGCCGGGCGTGAATCGACTGCCGCAGGGCGGCAGGCGATGTCAGCGGCGACTCCGCTAGCGAATGCGGCGCGCTTGGGCTTTGCCACTAGCTGAGCAAGCAAATGGTGGTAGCCCCGTGAGGAGGCCGGGCGTGAATCGACTGCCGCAGGGCGGCAGGCGATGTCAGCGGCGACTCCGCTAGCGAAT
>CAXBFC010000041.1:0-28067 GCA_963974725.1 uncultured bacterium
ACCTGATGCAGCAAACGCCTCGCCGTTAAACCAGCCAAAGTTGTCATCGACGATGGCCAGCTGATCGACAGTGAAGACCTTGTGGCGGTAGTCGTGATCCTTGTCGAGATACTGTTCCAGTAGCTCGGTTTCGGTCGCAGCGAACAGTGGCATATTGGCGAGATCGACGCGACCAACCGCGAGTTCGACGCTGGTCGGAATCACCGACTGATCAAACTTGCCATCGCCGGGAACGTTGTGGTTGGCGGCCCGCGAAGCCGACGTGTTGTTGACGGAGATGTCGGTCCAGGCACCGTCCAGCTCGCCGTAGTAGACATCGGCCGACCAGGCACCTACATGGTTAGTGTGGCCGTCGGGACTGATTTGGCCAGAGTACGGAACCGGCACGTGACCAAGCACGAAGACCGATTCGAGATCGGGGTAGGTCAGCGCTTGTGCCTGGATCAACGCCTTGACGTTGGTGGTGGTATCGGTGCGAGCAACATCGTTGCGCACGACAAACCAACCATCGCCAATCAAGTCGCTGACCAACCGATCAATGCGCGGCGACAATGGTGCAGCCTGCGTGTCGTCGACCAGTAGCAGGATTGTGCCGCGTTGCTCGATTGCATCGGCTTCGATGCCTGCTGTCACGAACGTGCGCGCGCTTGTACTGCCGTTCTTGACGAAGTGGTAGTCGTACCGTTCGCCGACGACCACCGTGTTGTCCGTGTAGCCGGTCGCGGTGCCAGCGCCTGGAATCGAGAAGTAGCCTCCCCATGCTGGCGTGCCCGAGTTCCGGCGCCGCACGAAGTAGGCGGTTGCCGTGGCATCGAGCGGCCATGAGAACGTCAGGCTCGGCGGACTGGTCGCAGTCTGGACCGACACATCGATGGATGCTTGCGCTGGCGATTGGGCGATCGCGATCGGCGCGGCAAGCGTGGCTGCGAGAACAACAACGGCAGCATGGAGTGTGTTGGTCATGGGGGAGGAGGCGGTTGCAGGAAGCGGATGGCCGCTACCGTAGTTGGTGCTGCAGTTAGAGGTATAGCCCTACACGGATTCGCGTGCGTGCAGCAAGCGTAGGAGCACCGCAGACCGTATTCTCAGCTATCGGCTCGGCTCAATATGCGGACACTGCCCCGTCACTTGCCTTCGGCGATGGGTTCGAACTGGTCGTAGCCATCGATCTCGGGCAGCGCGCGTTGGGTTGCCTGCGATGGCGTTTCGACAGTCGATGAGGGCAGGTACAGGCCGCGCTTGAGTGCGTCTGGCACCGCTACCGCTGGCTTGTCCAGGAAGTCTTGCAGGTGTGCCTCCTCGACCTGCAACAGTTCGGAGAGTTCCCGCTGCACCGCCGGATCATCGCTGCCCGCGCGAGCCACGAACGCGACCCGTTCTGAAACCGCCAGCTGGACTCTTCAGAAAACAAGTGCTGCAGGCGTTCTCTCTGGGAGTCGTTGAGCATGCGGCGCCAGTGTGCCAGCCAGAAGCACCGTTGTGCAAGGACCCGGCTAGCGCATGCAAGGTCGAGAACACGGCCACGGCATCCGAGTTGTGGCGTCGCTTGGCCCTGCCGCTGCCGCTCGGTGACGCCGCCTCGCGACGGCTTTCATGCAGGCACCATGGAGCACCCGCCATGGCAATGGCCGGATGATCCTGCCCCTCGGATCGCCATTCGTGTCGAAGGCATAGACGCCCTGCGAAACCGCGTCACCTACCGGGGACCTCGCTGTGCTGACGCAAACATTCCTATGTTCAGACTCCTTGATTCAAATCACGACACCTGTGATCAGGATTGCGGTGCTTGCATTCGGCTTGGCGCGTTCGTCGCGTAATAGCTGGCAATCGCTGCCGTGTCGTTGGCTAGGCGCTATCGTCCGGGTCGCATGCTTCGCTTCGTATTCACTATCTGCGTGACGTTGTTCCCTTGTGCGGCCGTTGGCGCGCAGGATCCTGCAACCGAGTCCGTGGTTGTCTGTCGCATGTGCAAGAACCTTGGCTGCAAGGATTGCAGCAAGCATGGCAAGGCCTTGGCGCTCGAGAAGGTCAAGGGCATCAAGTGGTGCAGCGTCGTCGCCGCCTGCAAGGCCTGTGAAGGTGCCGTGGCGATCGATTGCAAGAAGTGCAAGAACGGAGTTGTCGAAGCCGAACTCGTCCGGCGGCGCGAGTTGGTTCGCGACTGGCTCAAGCAGCGACGGGCGCGAGTGGCGACGGCAAAGGGCGTTGAGACCTTCCTCTATCTGGAGACCACCCACTTTGATGTGACCTTCTCGTTGCGCGCGGCAACAGTCGCCAAGAAGAAGCTCGATTCGCACGCGCTGATGCACCTGTACGGCGTGCGTCTTGAGCAACTGCGCGAGCTGTTTGCCGAAACACTGGAACTGACCGATGTCGATTTGCCGGACCGCTTGCGGGTCTACATGTTCGACGCGTTGCAGGACCACGGTGTGATTGGTCCACAAGAGACGGGCATGGGCAACGCCAACTCGTCAGGCATCAAGTTGATGGGGCCGGAGTTCGTCTACAGCATGCACCAAGATCGGCGCACGATGGCGGACGACGAGAAGGTGCATCGCAACATCGTGCACAACGTGACGCACCTGTTGCTCAGTCAAATGAGGCCGATGAAGTTCCTCGGTAATCGCCAACATGGCTGGATCGATGAAGGCGTGTCGCATTGGTTTGAGGACAAGATCACCGGCAAGTGCACGAACTTCTGCTTTGAAGAAGTGCTGCTGCAACCAGGTGCCGGCTTCAAGGGCGGGTTGTGGCGAGTCCCAGTTCGGCGCGCGGTGGGTTCGGGAAAGGCGATCAGCTTTGCCCAGCTGTCGTCGCTCAATACCGATCAGTTGAGCTTCGATCAGCACGCGTTCGCGTTTGCGTTCGTAGACTTCTTGATCACTGGGCATGGTGGCAAGCAGTTCCGCGACTTCGTTCGGTTGCTGAAGGATGGCCAGGCGACCCGAGACGCGTTGCGGGCAATCTATGGTTGGAACCCGTTGACGATCGATGCAGTGTTTGCGACTTGGGTCAAAGCCAACTATCCGGCCAGGTAGCCGATTTGCCGCTGCTGCGTAACGTGCACCTGCATGTGATCTGGTTGGATGGGGTCTACTGCCGCGAGCCCGAGCAGGTCACGGATGCAGATGCCGAAGAAGTTGGCACAGAGTCCGGTGGGCGACGTGTGCAGCGACAGCTTGTAGCGCATCGTCCCGGCAAGCGGCGTTGGGGCCGCCGTCGTTACGACCCGTGGGTTTCGTTGCGGCTGTGGGCGTTCGGCGTGGAAGTGCTGACGTGTCTGCGCTGCAGAGGAACAAGGCGGCTACGGGCAGCGATCTAGGATCCGGATTCGATTGAGCCAGTGCTGTGGGCGATGGGGTGAGGCCAGGAAGGTCTGGGAGGTCGCGGTGGCGATTCCGGTCGGCATGCCTGGGACGGTGGGGCGTTGGCTTGCCTGTTGACGGCTGGCTAAAGGGGTGAGAGAGTCGGAGGGCTGGGCTCGGGGGCCCGGACCGCACGTTGCATGACCTACATCCTCGCGACCGAAGAGCTCGAACTCGATCTGCGCCTGGCGTAAGTCGAATCCGGCGAGCCCGGCAAGAACCACAAACAAGTGATCCTCAACGTGTCGCAGGATGGCACGCTGACGATGTCTGGCCGCCCGGTCACCATCGAAGCGTTGCGCCAGAAGCTCGTTGCCGCCGTCGCGCGCAACAAGGAGCAGGCGGTGTTGGTTCGCGGCGAGCAAGCGGCGCAGTTCGGCGTCGGCTTGCAGGTGCTCGACACCTGCCGTCTTGCCAAGATCAACAAGGTCGAGATTGCAGCATTGCCCGCGAGGAAGGGCTAACGAATCATGGCGTTGGGGCCAAGCACAAGACGGACCCTGATGTGGGCCGCTGGCACGGTGATGTGTTTTGCGGGGTTGACCTGGATCGGCCTCAAGATCGAGCAACCGTACTACTACGGCGATGGCTCGCAGCAGATTGCCGGCGATGAGTTGGGACGTGCTGGCGTGCTGCACTGGAACAGCCCCGATGCCGCGATAGAACTGCCAGGGCAACTGACCGGCCGCGTCGCGCAGATGGCGGATGGTCGCCTGCTCTACGGTGTCGTCACCGAAGCTGGCACCAGCGATCTGGTGACCTGGGACCCGGAGCAGCCGGACGTGCCGCCCGAGCCCGCCTACGGCCTCAATACCGATCACAACGAATTGGCGCCGGCTGTAGCTCGCGATGGCAGGATCTACTTTGCGTCGGATCGTCCGGACAGCATCGGTGGTTACGACTTGTTCGTCACGACGTGGACGCCGCACGGCTTTGGTCGCGTCGAGGCGGTGCTGCCGTGCAACACCGCGCTTGATGAAACCGATCCAGCGCCGGATCCTATCGGCGCGTCGCTGGTATTCGTGCGCATCGATCGCGCCATCGACAACGGCAATGACGGCGTGCTGTGGAACTGGCTCATCGGCGACCCGCTCGATCCGGTGCAAGTCTTCCCGGAGCAGAACCAACGCCGAGGACGCGTCATCGACCGTGACCCCGTCTTCGCAGCCGATGGCGAGTCGCTGTGGTTCGTGCGCAAGGTCACTGGCAAACCCTTGATGGTTTGCCGCAGTTCGCGTCTTGGCGATCAGTTTGAGGCCCCGGCGTTGCTCTCGAAGGACTGGAACGGAGAATCACTGCGCAGCCCGTTGCCGATGCGGGACGGTAGGGCGGTCGGCATGGTGAAGCCACGAACCAACGGGCTGGCCGCGCTCTATTACGTTTCGAGGGCCGAAGTGTTGTTGCCGTGGTGGTCGGGAAAGCACTGGGTTGAATGGCTGTTGCTGTCGTTGGTGTTGTGCTCACTGCTGTTGCTGTTGTTGCTCTATTTTGGCCAGCGTTGGAGCACGCTCGATCTCGTTGCTCAGTGCATCCTGTTGTCGCTGCTGTTGCACGCGGTGCTGTTCTTGTGGTTCATGGGAGTCGAGATTGCCGGTGCGCTACTGCCCGCCATTGAGGACGACGACGACAGCGCCATGCAGGTCAGCATTGTGGCCAGCACGGGCTTTGCGAACGCTGCTGCCGACTTGAGTTCCGGCGACATCGCGGCGAAGGTCCAGCGCAGCGTTCGCGAACATAGCTTCGAAGTCTCGGCGCCCGGCACTTCGACCTCTCGCTTGGACTTGGATCACCAAACAAGTCTGGCCGTCGACAACGGCAGCTACGAGGCGGAGCCCATTCAAAGCGCCGAGCAGTCGGCAACCGAGCAGCAGCTTGACGATGCGACGGAGGCGATGGCTGTTCGCAACGGGGCCGATGCTTCGGCTGGAGTAGCGCAAGCACGGCTATCGGCGGTCGAGCAGTCCCAGCAGGCGGCCGATGCCGCAGTAGCACGAAGCCAGGGGTCGAGTGCCGAGTTCGCCGCGCACATCGTGCAGGTCACGACTCCGGACAGTGGCATGCAGCGCGCCGCTGGCCTCGCGGTCGAATTGGCCGAAGGCGACGTCGAATCGGCGCTGCCGATGCACACCGCTGCCGCGACAACGTCTGGCCCAACCGTCCCGGCCCTGCTCGACGCAGCGACTGCAGGAACACCGGCCCCTGCCTCCGAACGTGCCGATACGGCAGTGGCCCCGGTTGGCATTAGCGCCCAAGCGACGTTGGCCAGCGCGCCGGCAGCAGCCGCCATGACGGAGCCACAGCGCGGCAAGGCGCGCGCCGCGACCACCGTGACCGTGGCGATACCAGATAGCACCGTCGGGCGTTCGCCTGGCGTTCGCATTGCGTCATCCCAGGTGGAACGGGCCATGCAGGTCGCCGCGCCGCGCAAGGTGACCTTGCCGAACATACCGCTGCGAGGCGCCGTCGTCTCCGCGGCAAGCGCGTTGCCGACGCCGACGCCGACGCCGACGCCGACGCCGACTCGGCCAGCACCAAGTGTGGCCGTGACCTCGCGGGATGTCGCCGCACCGGCGCAACCAGAAACGGCCTCACTACACGCATCGCGTTCGGCTCGCGCGGGCCAACCGGTGTCGCCACCTGCGGCGCTGCCGACACCGGACTCGGCGCTGCGCCGCTCGACGCCAAGAATCACCATGCGTGGCCCGAGTACTCAGAGCCTGCCGCAAGCCGGACGTCGTGGTGGCGTGCGCGTAGCGCTGCGTGACCCAGTGGCTAATGACAGTGGCCAACCGAGCAAGCCGACTGGCAAGCCGAACACTAACAGTGAGCAAGCGGCGAGGGCATTGATTGTCGCGCGCGCTAGCCATCTGCCAACGTCACCGCGCAGCAGTCCGGTCTTCGCACCTCGTCGCAACGCCGTGCGTCTCCGTAGCAGTAGTGGAGCGTCCGGCAACCGATTCTCGATGACGCCCCCAGGCACGCGCCTGGCGCGCCCAGAATCGCGCCGCAGTTCTGTGCCCTTGCCGGGGCCACCGCAACCGGCGACTGCCAAGAGCGTCTACGGCAACCGGTTTGGTCAGGCCAAGGCGAAGGCGCTCGCGCGATTCGGTGGCACCACCGAAACCGAACGGGCCGTGCGCGACGGCTTGCGCTACCTCGCGAACATCCAGAACGGCAGCGGTTCTTGGGGCAATCAAAAGGACTACGACGGCAAATACGGCCTCGTCTACATCGGCAAGACCGCGCTGTGCGTATTGGCGTTCCTAGGCGCTGGCCACACTCCAACCTCGGGCACGGAACACTCTGCGGTCGTTACCCGTGCCATCAGTCACCTGGTGCAACTGCAGGACAAAGACACCGGCGCGTTCGGTCCGAGTTCTTGCTACGGCCACGGTATCGCGACCTACGCGATTGCCGAATGCTACGGCTTGACCAAGACCACGCCGTACGGTGACCAGTTGCTGGCGCCGTTGAATGACGCGCTAACCTGGATCCTCGCCAACCAAGGGCCGCGGCGCGATGTTCGCAATCGCGGCGGTTGGGGATACTTCTCGCCAGGACTGCAGGCCGATGACAGCTACGCGCGTGTCTCGGTGTCGTCGTGGATGATCATGGCGCTCGAATCCGCACGCATGTCGGGCGTCGAGTTGCCTGAGGGTGTCATGCCGGCGGCCAAGCAGTACCTGGAGTTGAGCTTCGACCGGCCCAACGGTTGGTTTCGCTACAACCACAAGCCGGCGCGCTTGCGTTCGGCCTGGCCAACGCTGCCGGCCAGTACGCCGGCGGGGGGCTTCTGCCTGATGCTGCTCGGCGCCGAGCGTGACAACCAGATGGTGGCGGCGGCCGTCGACTACACCGTCGATCGCCGACCGCAGCACTACCGCCGCTACCCCGATGAGGACTTCGTGCTGCGTGGCCAGGGCAACGTCTACTTCTGGTACTACGGCACGCTGTGCTGCTTCCTGAAGGGCGGCGAGGCATGGGGTCGTTGGAATGCGCGCCTCAGGAAGGTGTTGCCGGCCGCACAGTCGATAGATGGATCCTTCCCGCCGATTGGCGTCTTCGCCGAGGAAGCAGGCGATACTCGCCACGATTGCAGCTATACGACCGCCATGTGCGTGCTCAGTTTGGAAGCCTACTACCGGTACTTCACGCCACTGCTGTTGGGTCGCTGAGCGTGTGGTGGCCACGTCTCCAGCCGAGTTTGTATCGCATCGTGCCGTAGGCATGGGCGCCGTCCCAGTCGCTGCTGGCCGCGAGAGACCGCCGAGTGCCACGGTTCTGCCTGCGAGAGGTCGAAGCCGAGTGCCTGCCGCGTTTGCTTGAGAGTCATGTCGATCGAACCGGCCAACACGCCCAGCCTCAGTGGCGAGCCTTTGCCGTCGAAGCAGGGCCTCAGCTTGTTCGGAAATGCAGTTTCGCTAACCCTTTTCAGTAAGACCCTTAAGGTCGTGTCTCTCACGTTTTCGTGAACAACGTTGAGACGCACGGGCATTCGGTGGCACCTCCCCGCCGACACCATGACATCTGCTAACCCGAACATCGAATCTCTGCTTCGCCATCAGAACTGGGTCCGTGCGCTCGCACGCAGCCTGGTGGCGGATCCTGCGCGTGCGGAGGACGTTGCGCAGCAGACGATGCTTGAGGCGATCGAGAATGCGCCGCGCGACCTACGCCAGCCCAAAGGATGGCTGGCACAGGTTGCTCGCAACGCTGCATTCGCGTTCACGCGTTCGGATCGGCGCCGGGTGAAGCGTGAGCAAGAGGTCGCAAAGAGCGACTCGACTCACGCGGATCCAAGCGACGCTGCCGATCGTGCGGCAGCGCACAAGAGCGTCGTCAACGCGTTGTTCGAGCTAGAAGAACCGTACCACACCGTTGTGTTGTTGCGCTTCTTCGAAGACCTCGAGCCGACGCAGATTGCCGCGCAGGTCGGGCGCCCGGTTTCGACCGTGCGCACGCAACTGCAACGCGGTCTCGCACAGTTGCGCGACAAGCTCGACCAATGCTTCGGCGATCGAAGTGCTTGGTGCGTCGCGTTCCTGCCGTTGTTCACGCGTAAGCAAGCCGCAGCTGGTGTCCCTGTCCTCGCAATCACTGGGAGTCTGGCTATGTGGAAGATACTTGCGCCCGTTCTGGCACTACTGGCGGCGTTGTTGATCGGAATGCAATCTGTATGGACCGATGGCCAGCCGCCGGTACCGAGTAGCAGTTCGACTGTGTCTGCGGTTGAGGTCGCAACGACGGATGGAGCCAAGCCCGAGCGCTCGCTCGTTCCAACAACTGAGACCACCGAACCGAAGCCGACGTCGGCACGACCCGTTGCCGCAGACGGTGGCCTGCACGGTCGTGTCGTCACGCCCGATGGCGTTGCGATTCCTGGCCTGTCGATCGCCTATCACAATCCTCGCTCGCCGCGACTCGTTGGCCGGCGACTCAGTGTCGGCAACACGTCAATCGACATCGACCAGCCCGCCCTGCGCGACCAGCTGAGCACACCCGAAGGCATCCGATCGTTTGCGCGAGAGTTTGGCTGGCAGTCCCGCGCTGTCGTCACGTTGCTGTCGGGCGGCAAGATCAAACGTCGACGAGCAGTGAGCGATGGCTTTGGTCACTTCTCATTCGCGAAGGACTACGACGCGAGCGACCTGCATGTCGAGCGCGACGGTTTGATGCTCTACGGGACCGGGACGCTGCATGGCGATGACCGCACAGTCTTTGTGGTTGGCCCAGCCGTACAGGTTACTGGCCACGTCACGGACGAGCACGGCAATGCGCTGGAAGGCGTCTACGTCCATATGGGGATGACGATCGACAGCCTGCCCGGGATCGGCCATCGGCTAGCGAGTGGCGTGTTCTACTCGTGGAACGCGCACAGCAACGCAGATGGGTTCTTTGACATGGGACTGGCGCCGCAGCAGGCAATCCTGGATGTGGATGCCAGCAAGCGAGGCTTCGCCAGGCTCAGGACCAATAGTCAGGACATCCATGGGCCGGTGAAGTGGATGTTGCAGACGAAGACTGTTGCCAAGCGCAAAGTGATCAAGGGCATCGTGCGTCACGCCAACGGACAGCCTGCGCCAAAGGCACGGATCCTGTTTGGCGGCTCTGTCGGCAGCAGTGACGAAAACGGACTGTTCGAGGTCGAGGTGAGAAGCGGCGGTGAGCATGGCGACCTGATTGCGTATGCGCGCGAAGTGCAGCCTGCGATCTTGCCGGACTTTGCCAAGCAGCTGGCCAACAACCCATCCCTGGCGCACAACATCGAGCTGAATCTCGGACCGAGCGCGTTGTCGATCTCGGGCCGCGTTGTCGATGCGAGCGGTTCCCCGATCCGGAATGCGGTAGTGCTGCTTGACGATGGTGTCGCCGACGGCAATAGCTATCAATGGATTGAGAACAGCATCAGCGGTCAGCGCAGCCAGGGTGAGATCACGGATCGCGCCGGCCATTTCACTTTGAAGGGGCTTTCGGACCGCAACTACAACGTTCGCGCGATCGACAAAGCTGGCGTCGTGGTCTTGGAGTCAGGGCCGGTTCCAGCAGGCACCAAGGACCTCGTGCTACGCACGCCGAAGCAACCACACAGACGCCTCGAGGGTGTGCTTGTGGATGCGCATGGTGCGGCAATCGTTGGAGCGCGGCTGGGCATCAAGGCATACCTGTTTCGAACCGCCAACCGCGGCAACTATGAGAGCATCGGGGCCCCGATCGAGAGCGGTCCAGACGGCCACTTTGTGATCGAGAAGTGTCCTCTCGAGCACATCGAGATCTGGATCGGCGGGCCGGGCATCAAGTCGATGGATCTTGAGTTTCCGGTCGACGAAGGCCTTGCCAGGGTCGTTGTGCAGCGGCTCTTCAAGTTCCTCCCGCGTATCACCGGCGACCGCACTGCCGATCACTTTGCGGTGCTCGATGCCGACGGCAACCGCATGACTTCGGCCCGTCATTCACCTGGCACGACGAGCCATGACTATGTGCACAAGATCGTCGCCGACAACAGCCCGTTCTATCAGGTTGACGATCGAGCGACCCAGCTACTGTTGCTCCAGGGCAAGCAGGAAGTGCGACGTGTGCCACTCCACTTTCGGGCGCTCGAACTCAACGTGATCGACATCTGATCGTCACGACTCCGCCCTATTCGTGGCACCGCGGGCGGCCGCTGTGCCGCATCGCCCCGGCCAACGCCGCCCTATCCGTAAATTGCGCTGAGCCTATTGTGCCGGCATTTACTCGCTTCGGGATGGTCGATGACTAGTGCGGGATTACTGGTTTGCGCTGAGTTCGCAGGCTGCCTGCCTTTCTCAGGCATTGGGCGAAGTGGGAAACCATGGCTTCTGACGCCAACAACGCCGGGCCGACTCAGCGAGGCAACCTCGAGGATCTAGAGGGTGCCAATCGTCAGCGCGAGGGCATTAGTGCTCGATACCGCGGTGATGTTGTTTTGCGGGTTGAGTTCCAACGCCACGACCTGGTGATGCAGAACGAAACCGGCTAGCAGCGAACTATTGGGAACCGCGAACTCCGTGTTCACCAGGCCAGCTGTGGGCACGCCCGCCAGGACCAACTCCGTGCTCAGGTTCAGTTCGCAAGTCGGCAAGCCCTGGGGCAACAGACTCACGAGCGGCGTGGCGGCGGTCGACAAACCGAATATCGAAAGCGCTATCGTGTTGTTGTGCAAGCCGGTCGCAGTGGCTCGAAACGTCCCGCCTGTCCAAGGCAAGCTCTGCACAGCCAGAGCATTCAGACCTGCCGAACCAAAGCACCCCGCGCTCGTTGCCACAGCGGTTGCTGGGCAAGTCGACTGCAGCCGCCACAACGAGGTGCCGTCGCGCACAACCGGCTCACCGGTTGGCATCTTGCCGACTCGATAGACTGGACCAAACGACGTGCCGACACTCGCCCATGCAGCACCGTTGAGCCGCGCCGGCGACAGCGCGCCGCCGTAGCCGGTAGCCCAATCGCCGGCAATGAAGAGGTCGCCGTCGGGCATGACTTCGAGACCGACTATGCCGCCGCTCCAAGCAGGTCCGGCACCTGTTCCCAAGACCATCCACGTGGCGCCATTGCGCATCGCCACACCGTTCATCGGTGTTGTGCCTCCCGATGACGTGGCAACGACCAGAGCGCCGTTCGCAAGCACTGTCATGTCAACGACGGGGCCGGGCGTTGGTGGCACGCCCATGCCTTGCCAGTCGGTGCCGTTCCAACGAGCTAGATGATGGACCAGTGCGCCACCGATGCTGCTAAATGCGCCACCCGCCACCAAGTCACCGCCAGCCAGGATGGCTAGTTGCGCTACGACGCCCACCGTGCCGGCGCCTAGCGGCAACCACTGCGTGCCATTCCAACGTCGCACACCGACTGTTGAGAAGTCGCCGGCCGCGGCAATGTCACCGTTCGGCCATGCGACAACATCGAGCACGGTGGCATCCAGACCGGAACCAACTGCCTGCCACGCCCCGCCAACAAAGCGCGCGACGCCGTTGATGCCGCCGGCGATGAGATCACCGTTGGGTAGTGAGGTCAGGCAGGTCACGGTGGTCGCGATCCCGCCACCCAGCGCCGACCACGTGCCTGCCACGGGTTCGTAGAACGCTACATTGGTTGCGTTGACCCCGCCCATGGATGTGAAGGAGCCCGCGACCACGAGGCCAGCGGGTGCGGGACCTGGACCATCCGTGTCCCACGGCGTCATTGCCAAGACATGTGCGTTCTGAGTGCCAGGTAGCGGCACCCATTGGCTTAGGCATTGCGCCGACACGTTGTGTGACAACGCAGCAGACACCGAAAGGAGAGCAGCCGGCAGTGACCAAGCGATTCCTGTACTCATGAGTTTTCCCTCAGGTCGCAAGCATAGCAAATTGGCGGCCTGCATGCGGGCCCAGCGGGCCCAGCCACGAACACCAGTGGCGCATGATCGCTTGTAGGGTGGGCTGCGCGGCGTTCTGCGAGCGGCGGTAGGTTGCCGTTGCCGACCTCGATCGTTCCCAGTTCCTCTTCGAGGCCAAGGGCGACGGCGGCGTTCCAGGATGCGCAGTTCCGTCGATCACAGAGCCCCCCACCAAGGCTACGCCGCAACGTCGTGAACGAGCATCGAGACGCTGCGCTTCTAGAGCGTGCGGATCAGGGCACGCGACTTCGCGCCACGTGCCAGCTACAGCGCGCCGATGGTCATCGTCAGAGCGTTGCTTGAGATCACCTCGTTGATCTGGAGCTGCGGGCCAAGGTCCCATGCGACCAGCTGCTGGTGGAACTGCTGACCGATAAGTGCAACATCGTCCGGCAATGCCAATTGTTGCTGCACCATGCCGGTGGTAGCGAACTGCACCGCCACCGCGGACGGCACGACCAGCAATTGACAAGCGGGCAGCGCTTGCGAGATGACAAGGCTGAGTGGCTGCTGCGTCGTCGTGAATCCTGTTGCGGTCGCGACCAGCGCGGTCGCTGGAACGCCAGTCCCTGTAGTTTCGAACGCGGCACCAATCCACGGCAAGGTGTCGGCCGAGAACTGTAGTAGGGCAGAAGAGCCAGTACAGGCAACGCCTACCGAACTTGCCAGCGGCGGACATGCAGAAGCAATAATGGCCACACCACTCGTCGGCTCTGGCAGAAACGTCGAGTGATGGAAGATGCGAGTGAACTCACCGCCGACGATCACGCGGCTGTCGACGTCTAGCTTCATGGTCGCGATGCTGTTGCCGAAGAAGCTCGGGTCTCGCCAGGCGGTACCATCCCATCGAACCACGCCTTTCGGCATGTTCCCAGCAACGAGGAAATCGCCATCTGGGAGCACAAGCAGTTCCGACACAGTGCCAGCCGCGGGGCCGCCAATCGCGTGCCACGTAGTGCCATCCCACCGCATCAGGTTGGGCCCTGCCCCTCCAGGCAACGAAAAGGCACCCGCAGCGACAAGTTCTCCACCATCTAACACGGTCATCGCATTCAGGGTGTTGGATGCAGCCGGCAACAAAGCATGCCATGTGACACCATCCCAGCGCATGATCCGGTTGATCGGATTACCGAAGGAACCAAGTAAGTAGGTCCCGCCCGTGATCAGGTCCCCATTGGGCAACCACTCGATCTGGTTCGTTTGCGCCAGCGTGTTGCCCGGGCTCACCGGGAAGGCGTGCCAGGCAGAACCGTCCCATGTTGCAATGCTGTGTGACACCAGCCCGCCGGCCAGATCAAAGCCACCGCCAACCACAAGATCGCCCGCTGCGGACAGTTTGATCACCCTCACGAAGCCGTCGACGCCCGTCCCCAGCGCATGCCATGACGACCCGTCCCAGCGTGCGATCTTGGCAAACGCAACCCCGTCGATGTGGTCGAACGCCCCGCCCACGATGAGATCGCCGTTGCCCAACTGCAACAGCGCAGACACGGGGCCGTCAGGGGTGCCGAAGGAACTCCACGCGCCACCCACGTACTGCGTCAGATAGGGCGCAAAGATGCCACCGCGATACAGGAACGTTCCCGCCGCAACAAAGCCTCCAGTCTCCAGCGGCTCGATTGCTTCCACCTTGCCGTCCACGCCATTGCCAGTCGCCAGCCAGGAATTGCCGTCCCAGATACCTACGTTGTTGCAAGGCACGCCATCGATGAGTGCAAAGCCGCCGCCAACGAACAGGTCTCCGTTGCCGTCTTCGGTGCATGCGTAGACGCCACCATCGGCAATTCCCAGTTGCTGCCAGGCGGCGCCGTTCCAGGTGTGGACGGCGCCTTGCGAAACGGACTCAGTCGTCACCGCAACACCACCAGCCTGCAACGGAGTCACCGAATACACATCGTCCGGGACGCCCGCGCCAACTGCACTCCAACCGACGCCGTCCCATCGGGCCACGTTGCTTGCCGGGATTCCGCCCGCCGTCGTGAACTGACCACCAACGATCAGGTCGCCATTCGACAGCACTTCACACGAATAGATCGGGCCATTCGTCCCAGTTCCAACTGGTTGCCAAGAATTGCCCAACCACTGTGCGATGTGGTTCACGGTTAGATCCCCGACGGTGACAAAGTCACCGGCCATGATCAGATTGCCATTGGCAAGACGGGCAAGGCTGCGAGCCGGCAACGAAACGCCATCCGCAAAACTGTGCCACGTGCCGCCGTCCCATTCGGCAATCCGGCGATGCGGCGCGCCGCCAGCTTGGGTGAACTCACCGCAAACGACCACGTTGCCATTGGGCAACACCAGCACATCGTTGACGGCGTTGTTGACGCCGCCCCCGAGTTCCCGCCACCCGATGCCATCCCATTGCACCAGGCGCGACACTGCGACCTGACTCGCAAATGCAAACGTCCCGCCCGCATAGAGCTTGTTGTTGGCACCCGACGCAACCACACGTACGTCGCCCACTCCCATGCCTTCTCCCTGCCCAAACCACCGCCAACCGGTGCCCTCCCAGAATGCAACCCTCGCGGCGAAGACCCCGTTGGCCTCGAGGAACCTGCCGGCAATCACGACCACTTCCGGCAACGGCCCGACCCCGTCAGGATCCCAGGTCGTTGCAGATAGCACGTCGCCATTGACGCCAGGAACCGACAAGCCAGGCGCGATAAGCACCTCACACTGACCAAGCACTGCCGTGCACAATACGGCGCAAAGGCTCGCGACTCGCAACAGCTTCCTCATGCAATCAGTCTAACCACATCGAATCGACGTCACGGATGCGGCCATGGAACTCCAAGATCGGCCAGGCAGCGATTCGTCCTACGGTCGAACGCCATCGTCGCGGCAACCAGCAGAACTGACGAGTTGCGTGTTGGTGGCAAAAAGGCTGTCACCGTGGGCGGTTTCGTACCCCTGTATCTATTGCCGGATGAGCTTCCGGCAGGAGATCATGAATGTCGTTCACGCCGCCGCGATGCCCCAGTCTTGCTTGCCCCAAACACCGGACTCCAGATGGGTTCCGGTACATTCGTTGGGGATACTTCTCGGCGCGTTGTCGGCTGCGACGTGAGCAGCGGTATCGATGCATGGAGTGTCGGAAGACCTTCTCTCGCCAGACGTTTCGGCATGACTACCGCGACCGCCGACCGGAGATCAATGGCAAGCTGTTCTCCTTGCTGACGAGTGGCGTTGGCTTTCGCCAAGCTGCATCGCTGCTCGATGTCGACCAGGCGACTGCGCAAAACAAGATGCACAAGATGTCGCGGACCTGCGGTCTGCTGCACCACAACTTGAGCACCGAGCTCCCGACCGGGCGTGAATATCTGCTCGACGAAGAGGAGAGTTACGAGCAGGCGTCCATTCGACCGCTCACCGTTCCGATCCTGATCGAGCGGACGAGCTATTTCGTCGTGGCTAGTGCCGTTGGTTCGATTCGTCGGCTTGCGCCGGTAGGTACAGTGAGGCGCAGACGCCAAGAACTGGAGGAGAAGAAGTGCGGCAAACGGCCTGACCAAAGTCGGCAGTGTGTTGCACAGGTGATGCGAGCCTTACGACAACGCACGACCGGATCCATCGTGCTATGCACCGACCAGAAGTCGAGCTATGCAACGCTTGCTCGAGAGGTCTTCGGCGCCGACGTCGTCCATGAGACCACGCCGGGTTCGGCGCCGCGAACGACCTTCAATCGATTGTTTCCAGTCAACTTGTCGATTGCGATGAGCCGCGACAATTGCGGCAGACTACGACGGCGATCGTGGCTGGTTTCGAAGTTGGCGAAGCGGCTCGAGGGACAGCTTGAGATCTTCACCGTCTATCGCAACTACGTGAGGCCGCGCACACGTCGCAGCTCAAAGAACCAAACTCCTGCGTACTTACTGGGGCTGCTACCCCGTCAATTGAACGTGCCCGAAGCGTTGCGTTGGCGCCAAGACTGGGAGCTACGCAGCATCCATCCGATGAGTTCTTGCGGTCTGCGAGCCATAGGAGATCTGCCACTGAAGTAGCCGCCCCTCCCATCGACTAGGAATCTCTCAAGCAGTTCCTTGAGGTTGCATGCAACACCAACACTCAACTCGTCAGTTCTGCGACCAGCCCAGCGATCCAAGTACCCCACAAACTGCGCGACCGTGATCGGGCGCACGCACATTCGCCATCCGACACACCGCGAGGCTTGTGGCTGATCCCGGTTTTCAGCCCGGCCGCCCGTACCGAGAGTTTCTTCGGACACCGAGTCCGCTGCGGACGCGTTTCAAGGTGATCGTGCCCGCGCCGTCTTGCGGTCACGCTGATTCAGAACGCATTCCGGAGGTAACTATGTTCCGCAAGATCCTGTCCGCTCTCGTCGTTTTCGCGGCCGTCATCGGTCCGAGCACGTCGGTCAACGCCCAAGAGATGGAGGGCTCGTACGAGAGCACCAACATGAACGGGACCCCGATTCTCGCGGGGTTCACCATCATCATCGAGGTGACGCACGTGTACAACGAGCCGTTCCCGTGGGGGAAACAGTACTACGAGACACAGGCAAAGATCGTCGTGACCGCGACGGGTCAGGTGGTCAAGATCGCGCCACCGGGTTTGCTAGAGGTGCAGTGGGGCGTTGGCAGCCTGGTCGGCAACGGCGGCATCCAGGGCATTCTTTACCCGGACGGCACGGGAAGCTACGTCGCCGACTATTCGGCTGTCGGCGGCAACACCCGGCTGTGGACACCCCAGTGACGGATTCCTCCGGATACCGCGTCGATCGATTGCACGGCTGAACTGCAGGATCGCGGCACTGCCGTGCTGCGTTGACCACTAGTCGTCGTAGCGCACCGACGTTTCGCGAACATGTGTGTACGGTGCCAACATGTGTGTACGGTGCCTGGCACAGTACGAACCTGTTCACGTCGTCGGCCGGCGGCGCACAGTACGCACCCAGAAACCGACTCGGCGTTACTCGAGGCGTCGGTATGTTCGTTCCTGTGTGTGCAACTTGCCCGCATCGAGATAGGTCTCGCTGCGCGTAAACGACGTTGGCCCGTCGAGGCGAAACCAGAACTCGGTGTTGTGGTCGGTCGTCGGATCCGGGAGGTTCGTTGCTGATACGAAGTCGAAGACGAACTTGTCCGCATCGCCCGAACGAAGCGCTAGCCGCGGTTGGTTGCCGATGGGGCAGTAGTGGGTCGCCATCAGCGCGCCCGCATCGAGGTGGTAGAGGGTCAGTGCTTCGATTTCGCGGTCTGGCCAATCCCAGGTCTCGACCAGAACCGATCCGTTTGCTGACATCCGGTAGTCGACAACAACGGTCTGCGTTTCGTCGGTGTCCTGCCATCGGCCGAGCATTGTGCACAGGGACCGGAACACCTGCTGGTCGCGCGAAACAGATTGTGGCATTGGTAGGTGGTTAGCAGGAGCCTCAGAGGGAAGTTGTCGGCTGTCTGGCCGGATCATAGGCATTCATGTGGCCAGTGCAGCTCTTGCATCCGAAGCGCGATCCGATTGCCGCATCGCACGAACTCGATCACGGCGGTCTTGCTCCCCGGAACTCGCTCCGCGGCTACTTGGCAGCCCGTTCCGCACCTTGCCCAGCCCGAGCCTTCAACCCATGCAATGGCATCGCACGCACCGTGCGACCCATGCCCGTGGTGGTTTGCGCGGCGCACAGCGAATCGAGAATCGCCTGCTCGGTTGCATCTGCGACGGCCACGAACAACGGCGACAACCCGCCGCCCTGAATCGGTCCGCGCTGCCGAGTCTCGGCAACACGCGCGGTGGAAAACGCAATCGCGTAGTCGCCGCTACCGTGTGAAAACGACGCGCCGGTGCGTGCCATGCCGGCAAAGGCGCGCGTCGCCAGGCGACGCAAGCCGGCCTGATCCAGCGGCGCATCGGTAGCGATGATGATCATGCACGAGCCGTCGTGGTCCACAGAGGCAATGCCACGCGACGCCAGGCCTGCGACTTGCTGGGTCTCGGCCAAGCCGCGCACGTTGAGTTGCCCACCAAAGTTCGTCTGCACCAGCACGCCAACGGTGTACTCCCCGCTGCGGCGAGAACTCGTGCCGATACCACCCTTCCAACCGAAGCACGTCGTCCCGGCCCCTGCGCCAATCGACCCAACTGGCACAACGCCCGTGCTGGCGGAAGCAATCGCGGCAGCAACATGCTCGGGTCCGACGGCGCGCGCGCGGATGTCGGACAAGCCACCGTCGTTGGTTTCCCCGACTACGACGTTGGCTGAACGCAACTTCTCGTTGCCAGGCAACCCGAGCAGCCAATCCAACACAGCATCTGCTACCCGATGCACGTTGAGCGTCGCCGTCAGCGCAATCGCACTCTCGAGCTCACCGAGTTCTTGCAGTTGCGTCGCTCCCACTAACTTGCCGAAACCGTTCTGAACGACCAAGGCCGCTGGCAACTTGGTGCGGAACGGGTTGCCGGCGTGCGGCAGCACAATCGTGACCCCGGTGTTGAGGCGGCCGGCTTCGCGCACCGTTGCGTGGCCCACCGCCACGCCGAGCACATCGGTGATCGCATCGTTCGTACCACTTCGCAACTTGCCGATGTGGATGCCAAGGTCACGCGCGCGTGCCCGAGCCGAAACAACCGGCGCATCAGCCTGCCGTGCCGGCGACGCGTGCTGTGATTCCGGAACCGCGCAAGCCGTCAACCCAGCCAGTAACCAGACAATTCGACGCGTCATGCGTACATGTTGCCGTCTAGGGGCCGTCATCGCACGTGCGACTCAGGCGCGGTGTATGAATCGCACGGGCGCTTACGCTGGCTGGCGGCATGCGGTATCCCCGGCTACAAGACGAAGTGTCGCGTCGGCAGCTGGTCGGGCTCACAGTGTCGCAGTGTTCGGAAATAGCAGTGACGACCAGCGGTCCCGACTGCTCTACCATTTGTTGCTTCGCCAGCATGGATCTTCGTCCTCGAGCCGAGACGTCGCTGCCACGCCGATCGTCTCGGTCCTACGCGGATCCCAGAGCCCACTACCCGACTACTGCCAAGGACACGTACACAGATGACGAACCAGGTCAGACGTAGATTTCTCGCCACGATGCTCGTCGCGGCAGCGAGCCTGTTCGGCTGCCAGGTTGGGCAGCCAATCGCTATGGGGCGAAGCGACGCGCCGCTGATAGGGATCGCGAGCCTCACCAACCACAGCTATGTGCGCGCCATTCGAGCGGCGGGCGGCGTGCCTGTCGTGCTGCCGAACGCGGAGGGCGGCGCCGAACAAATCGACAGTTATCTAGGGCGGCTGGACGGCCTGCTGCTCCCGGGCGGCGCCGACATTCCACCCTCGGAGTATGGCGAGCAGACCCACGAGACGGTGCGCCTGCTCGGCGACGACCGCTTCGTGTTCGAGAAGGCCCTCAGTCGGGCTTGGATCGAAAAGACGAACAAGCCGCTGCTAGGGATCTGCCTCGGTTCGCAGTGGATCAACGTCGCCAGCGGCGGATCGCTGGTGCAGGACATCCCGTCCGAGTTCGGCATATCGCATCGCAATCGCGATCACGATGTCATCCTGGAGGCGGACTCCAAACTCGCAGGCATCCTCGGTAGCACGCGCTTCGAGGTGAACTCCTTCCACCACCAGGCGGTTCGTAGCATCGGTGCGAACCTACGGATCGTGGCCCGCTGCCCCGATGGCGTCGTTGAGGCGACCGAGACAACGGACCCCGAACGGTTCCTGATCGGCGTGCAGTGGCACCCCGAGCAACTCGTGCCCGACGACGAGCGGCAGGCGATGCTGCTGCGCGCCTTCGTCGCCGCGGCTCGGGAGCACAGCGCCGTTGCGGGCGGCGTCCTGTCGAACAGCGCCGGTCAGAACTGAGCGATCCAAACCGGACCTTGCCTCAAGGATACGCCCAGCAACTAGTCAGACACGCGCAAGCAAACCGGCCGCGGTTCCACCACACCGATCGCTAGTATCTGTTTCCGATTGCCGCCGAGACGTAGTCTGTCGCCGTGAAGATCTACATCTCCGCGGACATGGAAGGTGTCGCGGGCGTCGTCAATGACGCCCAGCTTGGCCCCGAAGGGTTCGACTACGATCGGGCTTGCGAACTCTATACTGAGGAAGTGCTGGCGGTCATCGCCGAGCTTCACGATGCCGGCGCAACCGACATCACCGTGAGCGACTCGCACGGCACGGGACTCAACTTGCGAGCGGAACGGTTTCCGAAGGGCGTGCGCCTGGTGCGCGCCTGGCCGCGGCGGCTCGGCATGATGGAAGGCATCGACCGGTCGTTCGATGGCGCAATTCTGCTGGGCTACCACTCCGGTTCGCACAATCCGCGCGGGGTACGGGCACACACGATGTCGAGCGCCAATGTGTTCGAGCTCGCACTCAACGGCAAGCTTGTCTGCGAAGCAGAGCTGAGCGCCTACCTCGCCGGACACTTCGACGTGCCCGTCTTGATGATCAGCGGCGACGACGCCATCTGTGAGGAGATCGCGGAGACGATGCCTGGGTGCGAACGCGCTGTGCTCAAGAAGGCAATCTCGTATCACTGCGCCGACTCCCTGGCGCCGGCCGATGCGATCGATGTGCTGCGAGCGGCAACGCGACGGGGAGTCGAGCGGCGAACGAAGATTGCGCCGGTCACGTTGGCGGGCTCGGTGACGATGGACTTGACGTTCAAGAACCATCGACCGACGGAGTTGCTCGCCTACTTGCCCAACGTGGAACAGCTCGACGCGCATCGCGTACGATTCGTGGGCAGCGACATCCTCGAGGTCTCAAGCTTCTTTGAGTTCGCACTCAACTACTCGCCGGACCTCAAACCGTGAGGGTGCCTGGCTTGACGCTCTAGATTGCCGCCCGCCTCGGCTCGCCTTCTTCGACCTCGTGAAGCGCCAGGGATTGCTGCCGGAGGAATCGAATTCGATCGCTGCGCCACTGATGTGGTGCCGCGCAGAGCAGGGCGCCGATGGATGCGGCATGCACCAGGTGCTGGCACTCCGTCATACGTGCCCGATGTCGTCGTGGTCGTGATTCCAATGCAGGCAACCGCTCGATCAGCACCTGCGGCTCGATTACCACGACGTGCGTCGAGCTGTCTCCAAAGGCATCGGGGCTTGCAGCAGCGGGGTGACCCCGAGTCGGCAACCATTCGCGCGCGGTGTCGCCAGACGAGGGTCTCTCGCTTAGAGCTTGGTTTTACAGGCTTCAGACACTGCGGGGCGAGCGCTGTACATGTCCGTTAACGATGTTCTAAGAAGCGTTTAGCGCTGATCTTCACGAGCGTAAGAGTGCGGAAGAGTAACGACGATGCCACGTTCACGGTCGAAGCCCACCCCACGAACTCTGCCACCCGGCAATCGGTAGCGGGGCCACTAAGGTCGGAGACGTGGCGACTGCCACGTCTCAGATCCCTTCTACGCCCACCAAGGCAACAAGCATGTTTCCATCACAAGCTCGCTCACTTAGTCGCATTGCCGCTGTGCTGCTCACAGCGTTCACTGCGTCGCTCTCTGCTCAGATCGTCCAGGCGGACTATCCGCTGCAGACGGACCTCTTGGACACGACCGGCACATACGGCCCGGTCACTCTGACGGGCACGCCACCACCAGCAATGCCAACCCCCGGCAATGGCGTTTGCCACAACGGCACCTACGCCGGCAACGGGGGGCAGGAAATCCGCACGGCAACCGTCACGTCCTTGGACTCGACAGACTTCCAGATCGATGTCGACTTCAATCTGACGAGCGTTGGGGCCAATCGCCCGATCCTCATGGGCGGCAACGGCTGGCGCTGGATCGGTCTCTACGTGGACGCTGCCGGCCAGCTCGGGGTCCTCTACAATAACGCCAACTACAAGTGGTCTACGACCACGGTGACGCCTGGGACGTGGTACTCGGCGTCGATCAGGTTTGATTCTGGGTTCGTGGAGCTCTACCTCAATGGCAGCCTGATTCTCTTCGAGCAGTTGGGTGTCCTGAACACGAACAACGACTTCGACTTCATGACCAACAACTGGAGCAACGGCCAGGCTTTTGATGGCTGCATCATGAACCTGACGATCTCCAATGACGCTACGTTGGTCAGATCCCGCCGCAAATCGTCGGCGTCGTCGAGACGGTGCCGCTCTCAGGCACGATGAACGAAATCGGTGGCACCTTCGCCGGCGGCGATTTCATCCGCTGGAACTACAACGACGACTACGGCACGTTCCCCGGCGCGCCGGCTCTCTCGGTCGTCAACTACGGCTACGGTGGCCCGCCGCCCGTCGGCGTGACTGCTCTGATCCCCGGCTTTGACCAATTGTCCGCCGCGTCAACACCGAGCGGTCTCGCCATCATCCTCGGCCCCAACGTGATTGGCGGCCCCGACGTTCTCATCTTCGTTCCGCCGGGCCTCCTTGGCGTCGGTGACTCGCTGCGTGTGCAGGGTCTCGTGCTCGACCTGACCCCGGGGCTCGCCTTGCCGATTACGCCGACTCGCAACACGGTGCTCTTTGCACAGGGCCAGACCTGTCTCATCCAGGAGTCGTTCGAGTCGACCCCACTCGGAACGGCAAGCTACCCGACCGGCTGGAGCAGCGGTGGTGGCACCCAAGAATGGACTGCCGACGATAACGGCACGACCTCGGGCAACACTGGCCCGACCGGTGGTTCGCTGTTTGGCACCGTCTACATGTACTGCGAGACGAGCTCGCCGACCGTGTTGGGTGATACCTACATCATGAACACCGACACCTACTCGTTGGCGGGTGCTACGACGGTTGGTTTCAGCCTGAGCCGCGTCGGCGCCACGATCGACACGCTTGAGGTCCGCATGGACGACGGCTCTGGCACCTACCCGACGCTGCTCGCCACCTACACCGGCCCAGAGCCGGGTGGTGCCGAGTGGACCCAGGAGGCGCTGACGATCCCAGCCGGTGCGCCGGCTTCTGCTTCGTTCCAGTTCCACTACACCCGTGGCACAAGCTTCACAGGTGACCTGGCGATCGATAACTTCTGCATCAACTAGTTGGCAGGAACTGCGTCGCGCCTCCGCCTTCTGAAGGCGGTGGCCTGCGCCGCGGTAGGAAAGCGCCGCCTTGGTCCACGGAGATCGGGCGGGTGCTGCGGACGATGGGGCTGTCGAGCAGCGTTGCCCGGCGAGCGCTGCTAGCGTTCGCGAGCTCGAAGCAATCTCGGCTTGTGGAGGTCGTCGCACTCGATCACCTGGAAGACCTTGCCATCCCAGTGGAGGGCGACCTCGGCTGGAGCAAGTCGCAGAGCCCAGCATTGACTTGCATCGAGCTTCCAATAGCCCAAGAGGTTTGAGAGGTTCGCGCCGCTGCTCGGGTACACCTCGGAGATCGGCCCCCACTCCCCAAGCTTGATCAGCTTGTCGAGCGCCTCGCGGTCGATCTCAATGGCGTTCTCGCGCGCAAACATCTGCCGCACCTGTGCCTCGGAGATCTCCGGAAACGTGCGCCAACAACCCAAGATGGTGTCTACGTCGTGTTTCTCGACCGCCGTGCAGAGTTTGACGAGCAGGTCGGCGGCGGCACCCTTGGTCGGCCTCGCCTCGCCAGTACTCGCCGCTGCTCGCGTGGCAGTGAGCTGAGGCGTCGGCGATATCGGCGATGGGGCTAGTTCGACGACCCGCGGCGAGTCCGTCGGTTGCACGGGCTCGCGATGGCCGGCGCAGGCGACGACGGTAATGCTGATGAGGAAGAACGAGATGGCCAGAGTCTTCATTACGAATTCCACCTTGACGGCATGGCGTGGGCGAACGCGACGGACAATCGAAGGCCGACTCTTAGCGGACCTCAATAGCGTTATTTCGGGAACGTGCCGAACGTTCAACCGGTTCGTTGATGTCCTTGTCGGCGCGCTGCCCCGGCGCGCTGCCCCGGCGCGCTGCCCAGCTTGGCGAGCTAGTCGCTCACAAAGTCGGCGAGCACTGCGTTGCATGGACCGACCAAACCAAGTGACCAGTTGAGAGTTCGCCCTGTGCGGTCGGTCGCTACGCCACTGTGCCTCTGGCCCTTTTGCCCAGTTCTCGCAATCTGGAGAAGCCGCGTCCCTTGCGGCCGAGCACCGCCATGGCCGAAACGCGCACCCTGACTGTCGACGGCAACGAGGCCGTCGCCTCGATTGCCTACCGCCTCAGCGAAGTGGCAGCGATCTACCCGATCACGCCGTCATCGGCGATGGGCGAACTCTGTGACGAGTGGGCTGCCCACGATCATGAGAACCTCTGGGGCACGGTGCCGAAGATCATCGAGATGCAGTCCGAAGGCGGAGCTGCCGGCTGCGTGCACGGGGCGTTGCAGGCAGGTTCACTGGCCGTGACCTTCACGGCATCGCAGGGCCTGCTGCTGATGATCCCGACCATGTACAAGCTCACCGGTGAGCTGTTGCCGTTCGTGATGCACGTTGCTGCGCGCACGGTTGCAACACACGCGCTGTCGATCTTTGGCGACCACTCGGACGTGATGGCTTGCCGGCAGACGGGCTTCGCCATGTTGTGTTCGGCGAACGTGCAGGAGGCCCAGGACCTTGCCTGCATCGCTCACATGGCAACGCTGCAAAGCCGCGTGCCGTTCCTGCACTTCTTCGATGGCTTCCGGACCTCACACGAAGTCGCCAAGATCGTCGCCGTCGAAGACGACGATCTGCGTGCACTGATGGACTGCGACGCGGTCGCGGCCCATCGGCAACGCGCGCTGACGCCGGATCGGCCGGTGCTGCGCGGCTCAGCGCAGAATCCGGACGTGTTCTTTCAGGCCCGCGAAGCGAGCAACCCGTTTCACGACGCTTGTCCACAGGCAGTCGTTGACGCGATGCAGGCCTTCGCGAAACGCACGGGTCGCAGCTATCAGGCATTCGAATACCACGGCCACAAGGATGCCGAACGTGTTGTCGTGATCATGGGCTCGGCCGCAGAGACCGTGCGCGTCGCCGTGGACCATCTCGTCGCGCAAGGCGAACGCGTCGGCGTGCTGCAGGTGCGGCTGTATCGACCCTTCCGCGGCGACTGGCTTGCGGCCGCGCTGCCAACGAGCACGACGCGAATCGCCGTTCTGGATCGAACCAAGGAGCCCGGCGCGCCTGCCGAACCGCTGTGCCTCGACGTGATCGCGGCGCTGCGTGATCGGGAACAGGCGACGCAGATCGTCGGTGGCCGCTACGGGCTCTCCGGCAAGGAGTTCACTCCGGCGATGGCGATCGGGGTGTTCGCGGAGTTGGCTGGTGCGACACCGCGCCACGGCTTCACGGTCGGTATCGTGGATGATGTCACGCACCGCTCGATCGACTACGACACTGACTTCGAACTGCCGCGAGAAGGGCGCACCGAAGCCGTCTTCTTTGGACTTGGTGCCGACGGCACGGTCGGTGCCAACAAGAGCTCGATCAAGATCCTCGGCACGACCACCGACCAGCACGCGCAGGGTTTCTTCGTCTACGACAGCAAGAAGAGCGGCGCGATGACGATCTCGCACCTGCGCTTTGGCGAGCAGCACTTTGAAGCGCCATACCTGATCCGGCGAGCGGACTTTGTCGCGTGCCATCAGTTTGGGTTCCTCGATCGTTTCGACGTGCTCGACCTGGCAGCAGCAGGTGCCACCCTGCTGCTCAACGCGCCACACGCGCCCGACCAGTTGTGGCAGCATCTGCCGGCTGAGGTCCAGCAACAGATCATCGACAAGCGCCTGCAGGTACACACGATCAACGCCGACGCCGTCGCCAAGGAAGCAGGTGTTGGCAACCGCATCAATACGATCATGCAAACGTGCTTCTTTGCACTCAGCGGTGTGCTGCCCAAAGCGGCGGCAACCGCGGCGATCAAGGCATCGATCGAGAAGAGCTACCAGAAGAAGGGTGACGAGATCGTGCGCCGCAACTTCGCTGCGGTCGACGCAGCATTGGCACACCTGCACGAACTCGCTGTGCCAAAGGCCGTCAGCGCGACCCGTCATCGACCGCCAACCGTGCCCGCGCAGGCACCCGAGTTCGTCCAACGTGTCACCGCTGCGATGCTGGCCGGCAAAGGCGAACTGCTACCGTGCAGTGCCTTTCCGCCCGACGGCACCTGGCCGACCGGCACCGCGCGTTGGGAGAAGCGCGCGATCGCTGCAACGATTCCAATCTGGGATTCGGCGATCTGCATCCAGTGCAACAAGTGCGCGTTGATGTGCCCGCACGCGGCGATCCGCGCGAAGGTCTACGAGCCGGCGGCACTCACCACCGCACCTGCAGCGTTGCCGTCGCAGCCGTGGCGCGGCAAGGAGTTCGAGGGCCAGAGCTACACGATCCAGGTAGCGCCTGACGACTGCACGGGCTGCGGGCTGTGCGTGCAGGTCTGCCCGGCAAAGGACAAAGGCAACCCTCGCCACAAAGCGATCGACATGACGCCGGTGCTACCGGTGCGCGACCGCGAACGACAGCGCTTTGCGTTCTTTGAAGAGTTGCCAGAGCTGCAGTCGACCGCTCTGACCAAGATGGATGTGCGCCAGACGCAGTTGCTGCAGCCACTGTTTGAGTTCTCGGGTGCCTGTGCAGGATGCGGTGAGACGCCGTACTTGAAGTTGCTGACGCAGATGTTCGGCGATCGGTTGTTGATTGCGAACGCGACTGGTTGCTCTTCCATTTACGGCGGCAACCTGCCGACGACGCCCTACACGACCAACGCCGACGGCCGTGGCCCGGCCTGGGCAAACTCGCTGTTCGAGGACAATGCCGAGTTCGGGCTCGGGATGCGATTGTCGGTTGACATGCTCACCGGGCGTGCCCGCAAGCTGCTGCATGTGCTTGCCACGGCCATCGACGGTGACGAGTTGCTCGCCATGCTGCTGGCACCACACGATCGCGATGCGGCCTGGATGGCTGAGCAGCGCAACCGCATCCTCGAATTGCGACGGCGTCTCCGGCTGCTCGATACGCCGGAAGCGCGCGAGCTGGACCAACTCGCCGACTACCTGGCGCCAAAGAGTGTTTGGCTGGTTGGCGGTGATGGTTGGGCGTTCGACATTGGCTACGGCGGCCTCGACCACGTGCTCTCGAGCCCGCATGACGTCAACGTGCTGGTGCTCGACACCGAGGTCTACTCGAACACCGGCGGCCAGGCATCGAAGGCGACGCCACTCGGGGCTGCTGCCAAGTTCGCAGCCAAGGGCAAGCCAGTCGACAAGAAGGACCTCGGCCTGATGGCGATCCACTACGGCCACGTGTTTGTCGGTAGCGTCGCAATCGGCGCCCAGGACGCGCACACGGTGCGGGTGCTGCGCGAGGCTGAGGCGCACAAGGGGCCGTCGCTCGTGATTGCCTACAGCCCATGTATCGCGCACGGCTACGACCTCGTGTTTGGCGGTGATCAGCAGAAGCGCGCCGTGCAGAGCGGTGTCTGGCCACTGTTCCGGTATGACCCAAGCGCGGGCGAACGCGGCGAGCCACCGCTGGTCATTGACGTGCCCGGCGGCCGCATCCCGGTCGCCGAATACATGCGCAACGAGGCCCGCTTCCGCATGGTTGAGAAGATCGATCCACAGGGTTTCAAACGCTACGCAATCGGCGCGCAGCAGGCAGCAGTGCGACGCATGGCGGTCTACCAGCACATCGCGCAGCTGCGCTTCCCCAACGCTTCGGTCGCTGCGAGTGTCAGCAACGAAGGCAAGGAGTAATCATGGACCTCTCGACAACTTGGCTCGGCTTGTCACTGCCACATCCGTTCGTTGCCGGCGCGTCACCGCTCAGCGACAGTCTCGACCGCGTCCGCCAGTGCGAAGACGCTGGCGCCGCGATGATCGTGCTACGTTCCTTGTTCGAGGAGCAGATCGATCGCGAAGCGCTCGCCCATCATGCGGCCGCGGCGACGCACACCGACT
>CAXBFC010000042.1:0-27927 GCA_963974725.1 uncultured bacterium
CAACGCGGACAACGACGCGCCGTCGGCAAATGCTGGTAGCGATCAGATCATTGCCGAAGGCGAGTCCGTCGCTCTCAACGCTGGCCCGTCAACGGACCCTGAGGGCCAGGGGCTGACGTACACGTGGACGCAGGTCAGTGGCACCTCGGTTACCTTGATTGGCGGCAATACCACTTCGCCGACGTTTACCGCGCCCGAAGGTCTGACCAACAGCGACTTGCAGTTTGAACTCTCGGTGAGCGACGGCGTCAACGTGTCGACGGACACCGTGACGATCACCGTCAACGCCGACAACGACGCACCGTCTGCCAGTGCGGGTAGCAACCAGGAAGTGAGCGAAGGCGAATCCGTTGGTCTGGACGCCTCGGGTTCGATCGACCCGGAGAATCAGGGGTTGACCTACACATGGACGCAGGTGAGCGGTACGTCCGTTTCGCTGACGGGTGGCACGAGCGCGACGCCGACGTTTACGGCGCCCGAAGGGTTGAGCAACAGCGACCTGCAGTTTGAAGTCTCGGTCAGCGATGGCATCAACATCACGACCGATACCGTGACGATCACCGTCAACGCGGACAACGATGCTCCCGCGGCCAGCGCTGGTGCCAACCAGAGCGTGGCCGCAGGTGCCTCCGTTGGTCTGGATGCATCGGGTTCGATCGACCCGGAGAACCAGGGTCTGACCTTCACGTGGACGCAGACGGGCGGTCCCGCGGTGACGCTGAGCGACGCGAACGCACCACAAGTGAGCTTCGTTGCCACGCCGGAATCGGCGGGTAACGAGTTGACGTTTGAAGTGGCAGTCAGCGACGGGGTTTCGACGAGCACCGATACCGTGACCGTTGCGGTCCAGGCGCCAACCAACACGGTGCCGATCGCCGACGCCGGTGCGGATCAGTACGTGACTGCCGGTCAGTCCGGGTTGTTGATCGCGACGGGCTCAAGCGATGCGGACGACGATGCGTTGGTCTACCGATGGACTCAGGTGTCGGGGCCGCTGGTACAGCTGTCCTCGATCGAATCCTCGGTGCCGACGTTCACGGTGCCTCTGGGTGCCAGCGGCATCGCTGAGTTCCAACTCCAAGTACGTGACGGCGAGTCGGTGGCGGTCGATACCGTGTTCTTGCACATCGCGGCGGCGGAAACGATCGGCTCACAGGCAGAACCGATTGCCCCGCCGGAATTGGAACCAGAGTTGGAGCCAGAGTTGGACCCGGATGCCGTTGCGAGTTCGGAGTCGGGTGTCCTCAATGTTGCCGGCCGAGAAGTCGTCGACTCCCAGTTCGATTCTCAGGATCTGCCGGAGTCAGATCTGAGTGCGTCGAGTCAGAGCACTTCGTGGGATGCTGTCGCGGAGTTCGATGGCGAGGCGGAGCCTGACCGGTTGCGCGAGGCTTCGCAGCTGTCTCGGACAGATACTCTGCCAAGTTCAGACGACGAGTTTGACCGGCTGCGGGTCGATGCCGGCCGCAACCTGTCTGTGGTGGCTGGCGACTACGTCAGTATGTCGGGCCGATTGATGGATGGAGAGCAATCGGGGATCGCCTACTCGTGGCGCCAGGTATCCGGGCCGGATGTCGAATTGAGCGGCTCTGGACAGCTCATGGCGGGATTCCGTGCACCATCGCTGGCCGGTGCTGAGAAGGTGACGCTGGTGTTCGAGTTGACGGCAACGAGTGTGGACGGCAGCGCGACCGACACGATCGAAGTCGATGTGAGTCCGACGGTCGAAAGTCCGGATGAGTGGGCGGCGATCCCGACGTTCACGGCTGGGCAGCCGGTGGCGATCGAGGCTCCGCAGGCGGAGATGGTCAATTCCGAAACAGTGGTCAAGTGGCAGCAGGTAAAGGGTGTTCCGATCGCCTTGTCCGGCGAGGACACGCTCGCGCCGCAGTTCGATGCGCCAGACGTCTTCGTCACCGAAGAATTGGAGTTCGAGGTGTCGATGACGAACGGCAAGGAAACGGTCGTCGATCGAGTCCGAATCCGCATCGATCCGGTTGCAGTGGTCGCCCGCGAAAACGCGAGCATGGTGGGCTGGTCATCGGCGGATCTCGGAGTCGAGGAGGATAAGGGCGAAGAGTCGCAAACGCGCGGTATTGGGCGTATCTGGGCGGCGCTGCTGTCGATCTTGCCATTGAGGGGCATGCGGAAAGGTCGCCGGAACCCACCCAACGAATAGTTCCACGCGGAGTCAGTTCGGGTCGGTTTGCCCAGAGTTGGGTTTTCCCCTACTCAGTTGCGTCCACAGCCGTCGGCGGGGCTAGGGCCCTGAGTCCAATCGGAAGCTGTCTGCGTCAAGTTGCCGGAACTGACGAGTCGATAGCTAAGTCATGCATTTTAGGGGCACTTCCACTGGTTGGCGCAGGAACCGCTACGGCGTTCTCGGCGTCGGCCTTGGCATCGCGGTTGTAGGAATCTTGCTCGGCAATCCCGGCCCGCAATCCGCGGCTGCGCAAGGGCCAAGAACCAGCACGCGATTGGTCGGCCTGAGTGCGCCAAGCCATCGCGCCGCGGTCAGCGCCGAGCAGAGTGGCACGATCGTTGTCATGGCCGTCGCCGACGGTGATCGCGTCAAGGTCGGTGACGAACTGTTCCGTCTCAGCAGTCGCCTGCAACAACTCGAAGTGGATGGCTTGCAGGCGACGGTCGATTCGGAACTCGGGCGTGAGCGCGCCAACAAGGGTCTCGAGCATGCGCGCCTCAAGGCGGACCGGATGCGTGAGTTGTCTGAGCAGAACATCTCGGCGAAGGCTTCATTGCAGGAGGCTGAGTTCGAGTCCGAGTTGGCCCGGCTGTCGGTCGGCAAGGCCGAGTTCGAGCGTGTGCAATTGCGCAACGCGCTCGAGAAGGCGAAGGAACAACTGGCACAGCGAACCTTGCGCAGCCCACTCAACGGTATCGTAGTGCGCCGCCTGAAGCAGCTGGGCGAGAGTGCCGAGCAGCTGGAGCCAGTCATCGAAGTGATGTCACTGGATCCGCTTTGGGTGCAGTTCGAATGCCCCTTGGCACGCGAAAAGGAATTCCCCAAGGGTGGGCGCATTCGCGTCTGGCCGGTCATCGGCGAATTCGAACCGCGCTTTGCCGACATCGAGCACGTCTCTCACCAGGCGACCGTGACGGGTCACACCGTCATGGTGCGCGCGTCCTTGCCAAACCCCGACTACTTGTGGAAGGCAGGCCTGAAAATGGGCATCGAAGTCGCACCACCAGTGGAAGCCGCGCCGGCCCCTAGTGGCAAATAAGACCGAGCGGCAAGTAGGGCCAAACGGAAGTAAGGAACGATGAGAAACAAGAACTTCATGGGCTCCAACAACCAAGGCGACGGCGACCGCATGCAGCTCGTCGAAGAGCTTGAATTGGCGAAGCGTAGTTCGCCGCAGGCAGTGCGACGGGTCGTCAATACTCCGGTTGCGATCGAGGTGCGTCCGGCGGATTCGATGCTGCGCGATCAGATTCTCGCGGTCGGCAAGACCGGGGAATTGAGCGTTCATAGTGTCAGCGCTGAGCTCTCCAAGCCCATCGCCATTGGTGGCTTCTATTGCCTGGACTTCGAGGAATCCGACTTGGACCTGACGACTCAGTTTGCGCGGTGCGACCAAATCAGCATGATCGCGGAAGATCGCTTCGTAGTGCGCTTTCGCTTCCTGACGCCCATCATTCTGGCTCGCTCGACGGCGACCCAGGAACCCTCCAACGCCTCCTGATCTTCAGGTATGGTTCAAGAGGACCTATTCGCGCTGGAAGAGCAGGACCCGGGTTGGGTCAGCGTTTCTGGTATGCAGTGTGGGCTGCGAAGTCTGTTCGCCAGCAAGCCACTGCATCGCGCCTCGGCTGAGGCTCTGCAGGAGTTTGGCGCACTCTTCGAAGCGGACTACGTCGTGATGCACGCCTGTTTTGGTGCGACGCCGCTATCGGAGGAATGGTCGCGTGAGGACTTTGCGCTGAGTGAAGCGCTTCGCCAGCAGGCCAATGAGGCGTTGGCAAAGACGAGCGAGAATGATGAACCGCGCTGCGTTCGGCTTGGTGGTAACTCTGGCTCGGTAGCGATCATGGCTGCGGTGTTGCACGGCGACAACGCCGAGCAAGCAGGCTGCATCGGCATGCTGTTCCGCGATTGCACGCGTGCGCATGCGTACGAAGTCATGGTGCAGTTTGAGGCGCTCGCAGGTTTCTTGTCGCTCTTGCTTGCGGAGGGCTCGGCAGGCCAATCTGGGCGGACTCAGGCGCGCGATATCAGTGAGGCGTCTGGGCAGCCATTGCGCCTCATGTTGGAGCTGGTGGCCGAACTCAACACGCGCCATAAGCTTGACCAGATAGCGGTCGGCGTGGTCGATGGGCATCGTGTCGAGGTGGCCCTGGCCAATGACGCATGCGATTTGCGGCCATCGAATCCGGGCGTGAAACGCATCCGTGATGCGATGCTGGAGTGCCTCGATGCCGACGACGTGATCTGCGTGTCTGGCGCTAGTGACGAGCCACAATACCGGTTTCATGAAGTGTGGCGCAAAGCGCGTGGCGAAGGTGTGGTCGCGAGCATTCCCTTGCTCGCCGAAGATCGCATCGTCGCGATCGTTTCGCTTGGCGCCGACCAGCCGGAATACCTGACTGAAGAGGTCATCAGCACCGTTCAAGCCGACTTGGCTCGCTACGCATCGCTGCTGCCGGCAGCCCGATTGGCAACGCGTTCTTGGTCGCGCCATTCTCGCGACATGCTCACGGGCTGTTGGCAGCGGTTGCGAAGCCGCAGGCGTCGCATGGCCGCAGTCGCTGCCCTGCTGGTCGCCGCCATCGGTTGGTTGACCTTCGGTTCGATGACCTACCAACTGACCGTGCCTTGCGTGGTCAAGGCCATGGATCGTCGCGTCGTGTCGTCGCCGCGCGGTGGCGTGCTTTCGGAGATGTATGTGCGCCCCGGCGATCAAGTCGACCGCGGCCAACTACTGGCAGAACTCGACAGCCACGACGATGTCTTGACCAGGGCTGAGCTCGAAGCGGAGACCATGTCGATCGAAGCACAGATCGACCTGGCGCTCGGTGAAGGCGACAGCGGCAAGCTCCGCGTATTGGAAGCGCAACGCAATGGCGTGCTCGCCAAGATCTCGGTCGTCGCACAGCGCATCGAACAGGCCAGGATCCGATCGCCCATCGACGGCGTAGTGCTGATGGGCGAATTGCGCGAACGTCTCGGAGCGCGTTTGGCGATGGGCGAATCGCTGTTTGAGCTCGCTCGCTACGATGGCGCCATGGTGGAGATGCACGTGCCCGAACAGGTCGTGCTAGCCGCCAAGGAATCGCGTTCGGTCACGTTTGTGGCCGCGGCCGCTCCGGACGTAGAGCATCTACTCGAGGGCTTCCGGCTGGCGCCGGCGAGCACCGTGGTCAACGGCAACAACGTGTTCGTCGGCGAAGCGACCTTGGCGGAGTTCAACGGCTGGGTGCCTCCCGGAATGGAGGGCTACGCCATGATTGACGCCGGCCCTCGGAGCGCTGCGTGGGTCTTGACCCACCAAGTGCTCGATTGGATGCGATTCAACTTCTGGCTGTAAGGATTGCATCGTGACATCAACGGCCGCAGCAACAACCGGTGGAGCCAGCGCAGCTGAGCCCGCGTTGTCGCAACGCCTGGGGCCGCTTGTGGTCGGCGTGCGAAGGGACCTGGCGTTCCAGCGCCAGATCGTGCGCGGCGAGCCGAGCTACGTGGTTCACGACCCGGTGTCGTTCTGCAACCACGCCTTCACCCCGCTCGAATACCGCATCCTCTGTTCGTTCCGATTCACCCAATCCCTCGCCGAGGTGTTTGAAGAATTGGTGCGATCGCGACTACTACAACCAGAAGACGACGAAGAGTTCTACGAGTTCGTCCTCGGACTGCACGGCAAGGGGCTGCTAGTCGTTCCTGGCGTGCCAACCGAAGGCGTGCTTCGTCGTCACGAAGAACGGCGCCAAGCGGGCAAGCGTAGCCCCATGAAGCTCTTGGTCAGCTGGCGGGTTCCGCTCGGCAATCCCGACGTTTGGCTTTCACGCATGCTGCCATACGTGAGCTGGCTGTTTGGCCGCGCCGGGTTGTTGCTATGGACCATGTTGCTGGTCGCCGCCGTCTGGCAATGCGGAGATCAACTCGGCGGCCTCTACGGCGGCGCCTCCAACCTGCTAGCGCTCGAGAACCTACCGATCATCTGGTGTTCTCTGGTCGTGCTCAAAGGCCTGCACGAGTTGGGACACGCCTTCGCGATCAAAAGATTCGGCGGCGTGGTCCCCGACTTCGGAGTCCTGTTCCTTTTCATGACCCCGTGTGCCTACGTCGACGCGAACTCATCGTGGACGCTGCCGAGTCGTTGGCAGCGCATCGTCGTGGCCTTGGGCGGGATGTATGTCGAAACACTGATCGCCTTCGTCTTCGCAATCATCTGGGCCGGCACGCCGCCCGGCCTGCTGCAGGACGTCGCGCAAAACGTCGTCGTGTTGGCGAGCATCACGACGCTGTTGATCAACATCAACCCGTTGATCAAGTTCGACGGCTACTACGTCTTCTCGGACCTCTTCGGCGTCTTCAACCTCCAAGAGCGCGCCATGCGCTACCTGCGAGGAGTTGCCGAGCACCGGTTGTTGGGCCTGCCCAAGATGGACCTGGTGTATTCCTGGACCGAGCAGCTCCTGATCTGGTTCTACGCACCCGCATCGTTCGTCTACCGCCTGACCTTGGCGTTCAGCATTTCGTTGCTGATGATGACCGCGTGGCCGGCAGTCGGAGCCGCGCTGGGCCTGGCGTTCGCCTGGATGATGATTGGCGTGCCGATCAGAAACCTGGTGCTCTACCTGTGGAATGGCGAACGCACCGCCGGGGTTCGCCTGCGCGCGCGCTGCGTCATGGTGGGTGGCTTGGTGGCCGTAGTGTTGTTGGGAACGTTCCTGCCGGTGTCGAGCAGCATCGTAGCTCCCGGAGTCTTGGACCCGCGCATCAGGCTATCGATGCGGGCGCCCGCCGATTCGTTCTTGGAAGCCGTAGATGTCGTCGACGGCCAGGTCGTCGACGTCGACGCTGCCGTTTGCACGTTGCGTGATCCCGAGCTAGAAAGTCAGTTGCTCAGCGTCGAGATCGACATGGAAGTCGCGCGGACTCTGTTTGATGCCACCGAGTTCGTCGACCCTGGTGTTGCAGCGACCCACGCCAGCCGCCTTGAGTATCTGTCCAAGCGGTCCGCAGAATTGCTAGAGCGGAAGTCCGACCTGTCGATGACAGCGCCCCAGTTGGCGACCGTCGTCCAGCCAGGCGACGCGGTCTTGGGTCAGTTCTTGAAGCAGGGCGAAGAGTTCTTGCAGCTGCATTCCCAAGAGCGGTTCATTCGCGTCGTGTTGACCGACTATGAACTGATCCGAGCACGGCTTGAAGTTGGCAAGCTTGCCGACGTGCGTCTAAGCAGTGACCCAGGCCGAAGCATTGTCGCGAGTGTTCATGAGATCCGCCGCTCAGCCTCGCGTTCGCGCGTGCCGGTGGAGTTGACCATGGCAGGTGGCGGCGACATCTATGCGGTGGGCACGAGTGGTGGGGTCGAGACGGATCAGCCGTATCTGCACGTCTTCCTCGCGGTTGAGGATGCTGCCTTTGAGGAAGTGGGCAACGGCACCACGGCGCGCGTTCGGTTTGGTGCCGGTGTCGAAACGCTCGGTGGCTGGGCGAAGCGACGGTTGCTGACGTTCATCTACAACTGGCGAATGAGCTAGCCGCTGAGGCGGCTGGGTTCTGCGTTGGGGCTGACTACTGTGGCTGGGAGCTCGGAAGCGCCTTCGATAGGTCTCAGACCTACATGACCCGCGTGTATCGACTGATGCCGAAGTGCACCTTGCCACTGGCGAGGGATACAAACGCGGCCTGTGCTTCCCACTCGGTGCCTGACAGTTGTGGTGAGTTCGGCACCATGATCTGTGCCGCCCAGCAATCGACCGTGGGATCAAACTCCCATGGCCCATAGTGGGTCGCGGAGATCGGTGAAGCGGTGCTACTGAAGACGACGTTCTGGCCCGGGAAGACGTTCGGCAGGTTGATCTGGATGAACGCATTCGACCGCGGACCGAACAGGAACAGCGGCGCGATCGTTCCGCCCAACGGCAGGTAGTCCGGGCAGATTGCATCGTGCTGCAGTCCGCGGACATAGAAGATGCCGCCGACCCGACACGAGTAGGTTGCTTGTGTGCCGGGGTATCCAGGGTCGAGTTGTCGATCCCAAGGTGCCGCAGTCAGCTCGGTGTTCACCGACCAGGGGCCGCATGGCATCGTCCAATCGATCTTGCCAATCGCGTAGTACGCCTGCGCTGGAAGTGCCGGCAACTGGGCCGGCAATGCGGCAGTGATCAGCGCGATGGCGAACAGCGCCGGTAGAACTGTTTTGCTCGGGCCAATGGTGGGATGGCTCAACGTAGTCCTAGCGTGAGTTGCCCCAGCGTGAGTTCGACCTTGCAGACTGCGCGCATGCGGTGTTTCCGTGTGGCGTACCCAGATAGCTTGTCCACCGGAAACGGTGTCGTGACGTCCGTCAGTCATGGAGTTCGCAGCTGGGAGAAGGCTGGTTGGCTTGCGGCGAGAGAGGGTTTGGTTGGCGAGCATGCCGCATTGCGCACGTCGGCTGGCCACCCTACGGCGGAAGGATCGGCGACAGGTCAGTCGTTCTTGCAACTCTTGCGTACTCCCGCAGCAGCTGTCCCTTCGCTTGCGCACGACCGATTCTCAGTAGGCCCGTGGCGATGATAGAGTTGCGGCGATGATGACGTGCGGCTCGCCAAGACAGATCAGCAAACGATCGCGCCGCCCGTTTGGTTTGGCCGTGGCGCTGTTGTGCTTGGTGAGTTGTGGCGACCTGTCGGTGACTTCGGTTGCACCAGTCGAACCCAATGTGCCGATCGCTGCGAAGGGTGAGTGGCAGGGCACATGGGTGTCGGATGAGAGCGGCCAATCGGGGGAGTTGGTGCTGCGAATCCAAGAGTTCCACGACGAAGCGGTGGTGGCGCTGGCCATCAACAACGGATGCTTGCAGCAGCAGAACTACGAGCTGGTAGTGATCGGTGAATCGGTGACGCTGCAGGTGGGCGGTGTTCCGATATTGGTGGCCGAGTTTGCACCTTCGGGTCAGCTGGTCGGTTCGTTTGACTGCCCGGAGGATTCCGGTAGTTGGTCTGCGACACGTATTGGTCCGCTGCCGGAGCCCATTGATTTGAGCGGCACGTGGCTTGGCTCCGCGATGGTTGCGGGCGAGAGCGAGACCCCCTTACTGCTTGAGCTGGACCAATTCGTGCGCGATGGAAGACTCGTATTGGAAGGCACCGCGGACGTTCCTGGGTTGGTGCCGGTGCAGGTGCCGTTGGCTGGTTACGTGAACTTCCGGACTGCTGACTTTGACTTGGTTTTGCAGACCGTGGAGGGGTTTGATCCCGTCGTGGTGTTTGCGGGTATTGGTAACCATGACCCTGTGCGGGTGGATGTTGGTCTGATTCAGGTGCTGAGCTCGCAGGTTGTGGAGTTCACGCAGGCTGTGTTTCAGGTTTTGCTGCAGTAGGAGAAGAGACGGGTTCGACTGGAAGGCTGATCTGAAGGTTCTGACAGCCCGGCAATCGACGCGCACGCACTGCATCGACCTTCACTTTGATCCGGGGCGTTGACGGTGCGCTTCCTCGTTCTGGGTGGCCGAGTCGTTCTGGTTGCGCTCACCCACGGTGCCGGAAGGAGATGAGTCTTCCGCTGCATGACGAAGTAGCTGCGACCTTATGTAGTGCTGCATGTGCTTGGCCAAAGCCCCAACGTTTGGTTCTTGTAGCGCACTTGAGTGCCCCCCTGGAACGTCGATTGCTTCCACGGCTGGTTGCGCGTGGCCCTGCCAACCTAGCAAATCATCGTCGTAGATCTCACGGAACGGTGTGTCGTCGGGATCGCCGTTGCCTTGGGTTGTGCGGAACAGCACGACCTGGCCGCCGCGGAACACCCCATTCGCGACATGTTCGCGGTGGGCCACTTCGTAGAGTTGTAGGAACGGCAATTTGGCCTCATCACCATAGGATCCAGCAATCTCGGTTCTTAACTCGGACACCCTGCGCGAATTGCGTCGTCGCTTTCGTCGCGCGCTGATGCTGTAGACCAGCCAACGCATCGCCTTCTTGGCGAGCTTCGCCAGGGCCGCGAGTGAGTGTGCAACCTTCGGCGTGCCTTGCGCTGGGCGAAACAGATCGCGGATGCGTTCGAGACGGCCCTTGGCAACTCGCAGGCTTCGCTCTTTCGCGCGGCCGGCTGGAGCGTCAATCATCCCGACAAAGACTACGGATTCCCCTGAGTTTTCGAGCTGACGAGCCATCTCGAATGCGATGACTCCACCGGCGCACAAGCCCGCGAGCAAGTAAGGTCCGGATGGTTGCACACTTCGCATGCGGTCTACCTTGGCCTTGGCCATGTCCGGTATCGTTGTGTGCAGGAATCGTTGCTGCGCTTGCTCGGGCTCCAAGCCATAGACAGGATGGTCCTGATCTAGCAACAGGGCGAGTGACCGGTAGAGCAGGACTTCCCCGAGGCCGTCATGGACGAAGAAGATTGGCGTGGCCCCGGTGCCAGGGCGAATCAAGATCGGCGGCACCACTGCGGTCGTTGCCGATGCATCGGGTGTTGCAGCTGTGCTTGCGGTCGCGGAGTTGCACAGCGCAGAGGCGTTTGCTCCGTCCTCGTCGCTGGCCGGCTCCGGCGCCACGTAGCCGTGCGCCACCATGACTTCGCTCAGTTGGCGAATCGTCGGTGCCTGGAAAAGGCGGGAGAGTGGCAGATAAACACCAGAGTCACCTTGGACTCGGGTGAAGAACATCGCGATCTGTAGACTATTGGCTCCCAAATCGAAGATGTTGTCGTTGCGACCGACCCTTTCGACACCGAGTACGTCTTGCCAGATGCCGGCGATGGTCCGTTCCAGATCGTTGGCGGGAACGACATAAGCCTCATTGCTGCCCTGGGCCCTTTCGATTGGGTCCGGTAGGGCTTTACGGTCGATCTTTCCGTTCGGCGTTAGCGGCAGCGACGCAAGCATCACATAGGCTTGCGGCACCATGAAGTCCGGCAGGAACTTTTGTAGGTGGTCCCGGAGCTTCTTGGCGAGGTGGTTCGAATCGATGCGATCGTCCGACGTGTTGAAGCGAGCCGGAGCCACGTCGGCGCCGGTGCGCATTGTGTCGGCGGTATTCCAGCGGCTTTGCCAGTCCGCAGTCTCTCTAGTCGGCGCGTCGCCCACTTCGGTCGCGCTAGGTGCGGCCAACACGTAGCATACGAGTTGTGACTGGCTGGGGCCGTCCTTCACGGCAACGACAGCTTGCTTGACCGCTGGATGTCGTTGCAGCACGGTTTCGATCTCTCCGAGTTCGATCCGGTGGCCGTTGAGCTTGACTTGCTGGTCGAGGCGACCGAGATACTCCAGCGTGCTGTCATCGGCAAAGCGAGCCAGGTCCCCGGTCCGGTAGATGCGGTTGCCTGGTAGGAACGGGTCCGCTACGAATCGTTCAGCCGTTAGTTCGGGCCGATCCAAGTAGCCGCGGGCGACGCCATCCCCGCCGATGCAGAGTTCTCCAGGTGTGCCCAGTGGCAAGAGCTGCAGTTGCAAGTCCAGGATGCGGATCTGCGTGTTCGTGATCGGCTTGCCGATCGTGATCCTGTCTGTGCTGTTTCTTTGGATTGCTGCGGTCGTCGACCAGATCGTGGTCTCGGTCGGCCCATACATGTTGACCAATTCGACCTGTGGCAGCTCGGAGGTGATCGTCTTCGCTAAGTCACTGCTCAGGGCTTCGCCGCCAACCAAGAACTTGCGCAGCGACTTCATTGAGCTAAGGGTGCCGTCTGTTTTCAGGATGTGCGCCAAGGAAGGCGTGCACTGGAAATGCGTGATTTCTCTGCGCTCAAATTGTTCGCGGATCGAAATTGGGGTCAGCTGCGGGGTGGCCGTGGAGGCTGGGCTTGCAACGCTGCGTAGTGCGTCAAGCTCCTGGACGACGGTTTCATTCCCACGGCAGAGCGTCCAGAAGATTTCGAGCACCGAGATGTCAAACGAGATGCTGGTGACTGCCAGCCAAGTGCCTGGCTCAGGACCAACCCGTTCGTCCATACCAGCGAAGAAGTTCGCGACATTCCGATGTTCGACCATCACACCCTTGGGGCGCCCGGTAGAGCCCGAGGTGAAGATGACGTAGGCGAGGTTGGTTGGTGTGGGCCTGCGTGCTGCCAAAGCCGAGGCTTGGCCAGTGGTGACCGGCTCATCGACCAGAACCACTGTGGCGCCGTGCTGCGACAATTGCGTCTTCAGGTGGCGTTGGGTCAGCAGCCAGCGTGCGCCGGAGTCCTCAAGCATCATCGCCAATCGTGCTGTTGGATAGGCGGGGTCGAGTGGCACATACGCGCCGCCGGCCTTCAAGATCGCCAGCAATCCAATCACCATGTCAAGCGAACGTTCGATCGCGATGCCAACCAACAGATCTGGGCCGACTCCGAGTTCTCGCAGATGGAGGGCGAGGGCGTCGGATCGTTCGTGAAGTTCGCGATAGGTCAAGCTGTCGTCACGGCACACCAGCGCAGTTTTGTCCGGAGTCCGGTCGACCTGCGCCGCAAACAGTTCGTGAATGCACGCAACGTCGACGTTGTCGCGGTGGGTGTCTTGAAACGCGTTCAGCAGCAGGTCTTGTTCTGTTCTTGGTACGATTGGCAGAGTGCCTACCGAAGCGTCTGAATGCTCGATCCCTGACTGAATTAGATGGAGGATCCGCACGCCAATGCGTTCTGCGTGCAAAGCGCTTATGGCATTGGTGTCGAACAGCAGTTCGAGGTCGCCGGCTCCGGGGGGCATCTTCAGGAGCAGGCGCACTCCGGCTGGCAGAGAGGATCGACAGTCGTCGAATGCGACCGCGATGAGCATTTGACGGTCCGCTACGGACTTGTCACGCAAGGCCGCATAGCGCGTCCACACATCCCGTGCATAGGAGCCGCGCGCAGTGGCCGTTCGCAGTTCTTCACCGGAATCTTGCACCACCGTGTGCCAGTTTGTCTGGCTGTCGATTTCAAACGACAGCGTTACCGTGCAGGAGTAGAGCTGAGAAAGCTCCTGAGAGAGCGTGGCAACGCAAACCGGAATGTCGACGGTTGTCACCTCATCATGGATCCGAGTCGCGTAGACGGCCAGGCCTGCAACAAGCATCGCTCGCTGCGCGTCGCTTGACAGTGCTAGCAACGCGATTGGCAGAGCCAATTCCAGGCTGTCAGTCGGGCCCGACGGTGCATGCGCCTGGAGTTCGTGGAGTTGAGGGACCGACAACTCCTTTAGTCGCCGCACCCAAAACCGTTCGGATTTGGTGACCTCGCGATCCAAACTCGACGCGGCCTCAACTAGGGCCGTTGGCAAGCTTGGTAAGGTGGAACCGGCAACCAAGCCATAGTCAACGAGCTGTTCCTGGTGGATCGCATCGCCTTCCAGCGTGCTCAGACCACTGCATGTCAACGCGCCCGCTGCGACTTGGACTGTGATGCCCTCGGCAGTGCTGCGAAGAAGGGTGCCAGGGGCTGCATCGGAAGTTGGCTCGGCTACCGCCGAGCCAACGCAAAGGAACTCCCCAGATGGCGTCAGCAATTTGGCACGCGACAACCAGTTGTCTTCGTCACCGAAATCGAAGGCGCGAACTACCCGCAGGATGTCTTCGGCAAGCTGGGTCCAGTCGAGGTGCACCAATCCTGGTCGCTCAGACTTGCGATGAAACTGTTGCGCTGGCAGTCCAGGCGAGTCGGCGGCCGAGCTATCTTCGAGCGACGAGATTAGTTCCGCAAACGAACGGACGCCGAGCTCCCCTGCGCGGGCTGCCAGCGTGAAGGCAGTGTCCTTGTTTGCAACCGGAAACGACTTTTGGAGTAGGTAAGGTCCCTCATCCACGTCCTTGGTCATGCGATGCCAAGTGACTCCATGCTCGGCCTGGCCGTCGAGAATGGACCACGTCGGTGCGTGAAAGCCGCTGTAGGCCGGCAGCAGTGAGTCGTGGCAGTTGATCGCCGCCGCGCGGGGTAGGGCAAGCACCGCTGCGGGAGTGACTGCGTGGTTGGCGATACTGAACAGGTAGTCGAATGCTTCGCGACCCAGCGCTGCCACATAGTCGTCACTCGGGTCCGTCCGTGCCACCCCGTGACGCTCAGCCCACGCGGACGCCAGCGGGCAGTCCGAGATCACATGCACGACGCGGTGCGACCGGGTTTGCAGGAGGTCGGCACATGCGACTAGGTGTGTGCCCCGACCGATCAATGCACAGACGAAAGAGATACTCATTTCCTAGCGAACTGTTAAGGGCCTTGCGAACGTCGGTGCTAGGGTGCCGATCGTCTCGATCATTGCGAGAGCTGTAGGATCGCCACAACGAGGAGTCGCGGAGGAGCTCCGCGAGCATCTGCGGTGGCGAGTTGCGGGAGTTCGTTGCAGCCATGACTGCAGGCGTGTGAGGGAATAGCTTAGCACCCAACCGATGTCCGTGATAGCGGCATACATGCGACCGTAATTCTTGGCGAAGAAGCGGCGGCGGGAGTCGTTCCAATAGGCCGGAATACGTTAGGCAGCCTCCGTCGTAGCGGCCATTCCGGTCGTTAGACTGGCGACATGCGCATGATCCTGCTGTCTGAGAGAATCCAGCGCTTCAGGGAATCCAGCATTCCAAACCAGATCGATTAGCCCGCAGGCAGTCGTTTGTTCCCTCGAAATCCATCGTGCCGATTTGAGCAATCGTCTCGCGGCAAGTCATCGTCGTGCAGCCACTGACCCAGTCCGCGCGATTCGGCTCCGAGGGTGCGACAACCTGCCCAGCGATACATTATCAGCGTAACCAGCCAGAGTCCGAAACCGCCTCCATCTCGCTTAGTGTGCCCGGAAACCTCAACGCAAAGGGCCATTGCTCGCCATCGGACTCTTACCATTCGGTGGCGCCGGCAGTCGCGAGGCCCGTGATTCCCAGTCGCAGATTGTGATCGCGGATGAAAGCATGTCGATCTAGTCATCGCCAGGCGCGTTGTCGATAATCACCGCAGCTGCCTCCATGTGGTTCCGAAGTTTTCTGGAACAAGTGCGCGCGCAGGGGCGGCTGGGCTGGTCGTTGTGGCGGATCCAGCGTGAGACCGGCGTAGGCCGCTATTCGGTAAAGCGTTGCCTGCGCGAGGCAGGCATCGTGCACCGATGTCCGCGCGGCCGCAGGCTGATCGAGGGGCCGGATTCAAAACCGGCCAGTCAAGTGTTCCCCGACTCTGCGGCCGACGCCGAGCTGAACGAACTGATCAAGTCACCGATTCGAAGCTGCTGCGAGCCGCACCGCGAGTTCATCGAGGCGCTAATCGTGCGAGGTCGCAACGGCAGGCGATCTGGCAAAGTCTTGTCGACTTCCACGACTTCACCGGTCACTACGAGTCGGTGAAGCGGTTCATTCGCAAGGTGCGCCCGACCGTTCGGGTCGCGCATCCGCGGATCACAACACAGCCTGGTGAAGAATGGCAGGTCAACTACGGCACCGGCGCCATGGTCCGCGATCCGGCGACCGGCAAGCACCGCTATGCCACTAGTTCCCCGACGTCATCCATCTCCGCGCGATCGTCGCAATTCGCTTCGGGTTCTCCATCGGTGCGACGTGGCCTTCTGGCACCGTGACCAGTTCGAGTCGACCGCCGAGCCTCGCGTAAGCCGTGGCGAAGGAGCTGTCGTGTGCGGCCACGATCTGGGTGGGTACTTCAAAGTCTTGCAGCTGTTCGAAGACGTCGGTATGGGCAAGTTCGTATATCGTCGCCTCCGACCCAGGCGAGCACTTGAGTTCGACATACCCTCCTTCGACCTGACGCAAGCAGTGCTCAAGGTAGCTCTCAAACATCCGCGGTGTGAATCGGGAGTAGGGCTCCTGGCTGGCGAGTAGCTCCCGAGCTTCGATTCTTGAGGCAAACATCGAGCGGCGCAGGCGTGCGGCCATCGAAAATGGGGTCCGTCCGGCGCGCCGGGTTCCCGGACCGTCCTGCGGGATGAGCACCGGCTCGATCAGTAGCAGGCGCTCGAACAGGTGGTGATCGTCGACGGCGGCGGTCAGGGTCGCAATGCCTCCAAGAGAGTGCCCTATACCGCAGGCAAACGCCTTCGCACCGTGACGTTCGAGGATCGCGCGAGCCAGGAAGCCGAGGTCCTTGGCGAATCGCCGCCATGACAATTCGTCGGTCGATGCCGAAGTGTCGCCGTGTCCACGGGCGTCGTAGGAGTAGACGGTGTGGTGTTCGGAGAGTTGCTCCGCGATCTCGCTATAAGCTGCGGCGCAGAAGCCGGTGGCGTGGTGCAGCAAGATTGGGGGGGCGGAAGCTCCCCATTGGACGGCTGCGAATCGTTCGCCGTTGGACGCCTTCACCTCGAAGCGTTCGATGCTGGTCACACTGTCCACCCTTCGTGCATGGTGCGATACCTTCTACTTGGGCTCTTGTCGCCGCAAGGGCTGGGTTTCCGGCGCTGCCAGTTCCCTGTGGTTCGTCGTCGGCGGGTGGGCTCATGTGCTGACGCGAAGTTCGGGGGCGGTTGTCGACCCGCTCAGCATTGTTGCCCTACCTTGTAATGAGGTATCTTTCTGCGGACAGATCCCCAGCATGCATTCAACCGAACCAACACGCCCCAGCGATTCGAGAAACCAGAATCCGTCAGGGATGGGGCTTTTCGGTCTGTTGCGGGAGGATTTCCGCACGTACGACAGAGGGCTGTGCGAGCCTGGACTGTGGGTGGTTTGGCTCCACCGATTCGGCAATTGGCGCATGGGGTTGCCCAAATTGTTGCGCTTTCCCTGCTCGATCATCTACCGGGTCGCCTTCCGCCTCCTTGTTTTGGCATTCGGAATCGAACTTGGCTACACGACTCGGCTTGGCCGTCGGGTCCGGATTTGGCATCACGGTGGCATCTTCGTCAATGCAGAGTCGATCGGTGATGATGTCCACATTCGGCAAAATGTCGCCGTCGGGATCGCCATGCGTGGTGCGGACGGGGGTCTCGCGGTGATTGGTGACCGGGTCGATATCTACTCAGGCGTCTGTATCGCTGGCCCCGTTCAGATAGGTGACGACGCGGTTATCGGTGCCAACACGGTGATCGTGTCAGATGTCGAATCGGGGGCAACGATGATAGGCAATCCTGCTCGTCGCGCTCCCGCTCCACGTGGGCGGGAACCTGCCGAAGCGAAGACTGGACGCGCCGCACACCAGTAGCGTCATCCCGGCCCGCGATGTCGGCGTAGAGCGCGAACCTAGCGTTGTCTACGGTGCGCAGAGCCGCACCGATGTCGCCGAGTTGAACGGTTGCGCGTAGCCACGCAGTCGCTGCGTGTCTGGCCCCCGCAGTTGGATGGTCTTTTCGGTGCCGGGTAGCAGGTGGAAGTAGTTGTCGCTTGGTTCGAAACCCGGTGCGTCAACGGCGACCGCCTGGCAGAACCGTTCTGACCGGAAGGTCAAGTCGAACCGCGATTCTCCTGCCGGCGCCTCAGTCGGTGTGATCATCGCCTCGAGTCTGGGGTCGATGTGTTGTTCGCTTGGTAGTCGCTCTGGGAAGTAGAAGTCTTCGCTGACAACCGATCCGTTGGACGCGATCAGGCGTGTAGCAACGACCTGGACCGTACGTTTGCCGAAGCGATAGGCGTAGGTCGTGTCGCAGAACCGGCCGATCAAGGCGTCGATGCTGCACGTGTGATGTGACCGAGGCGCGATCTCGACTGCCGTCGACACGGTGGCGACTACCGTGTCGTTGGCACCAAGCACCGTGACTTCGAGGGTTCCCCGAAGTTCGGTGTTGGGATCGTTGGCGATGTGCGCGTTGAGTCCATCAAGGCCGACGTCAACCAGCCATGCCGCGCGCGGTTGCCACGCTCGTCGCAGGTAGAACCAGGCACTTTTTGGCCGGCCCCCCGCATCGACGAGGCCCCAACCGGCGCCCGGCACGAGGTCGCGGAAGAACCAAGTCAGTGCGCCTCGCGTCTTGCAGTCAGACGCCCGCCATCCCCCGGCCACGGTCTTCAACACTTCGCCGATCGCGACGCGGCAGCACTGGTAGTAGCGCTCAAGGTCGGCGTAGCGCAGCGCCCGCGTGTCCAGACCGAACATGTGCTCGACGTAGTGGTCAGTGACATCGGTGAAGTCCCAGCCAGCACCTGGGTCGCGCGGCACGCTCAACTTGTAGGTCGGGTGGTGTGGCGCGATCAGTGCACCGTTGGCCAGTTCGGCCAACGCTGCGGGTTCAGGCACGTTGGAGAACGCCAGGCACTCGGCCGCGAAGGCCGGCGCATGCAATCTGGCGTCCTCAAGCGGACGTTGGTAGGCGCCGACACCGAAATAGTGGGCGATGCCCGTGCCAATGTGAAACGGAAGCTCGCCGCCGGTTGGGGACGACGGCCAATAGGGAAGATCTGGCCGGCGGGCGCGACAGAGTTCGGGCAGGTCGCGGGCAAACCAGTCATTGGTCCACGCTTCGGCTGGCAGCCCGAGCATCGCGGCTTGCTGTTCGACTTCGCTGCCGCCGCAAAGCACTGCCAGGCAGCAGTTGCTCTGGGTGCGCGCGAGGAACTGGTCGGCTTCGGTCTTGATCGACGCGAGGAACTCCGGATCAGCGATCGGGTAGTCCATGTTGGCGAACATGAAGTCTTGCCACACCAGAATGCCGAGTTCGTCACACAACCGATAGAACTCGTCGTGTTCGTAGAACATGGTGCCGCCGATGCGGATCATGTTCATGCCGCCGTCGCGTGCCGTTTGCAACGCACCGCGGTGGGCGGCCGGATCGCCGTCGAGGCGCAGCAAATCGAGTGTCGTCCAGCACGAGCCGCGGCAGTTGATATCAACGCCGTTCACAACCAGTCCCGGACGATCGTTGCTGATGGGCTCGATGCTGCGGAAACCCAGGCGGCCAAGGTCGATGGTGGTGGTGATCTCCCCGGTCTGCAACTCGATTCGGGCTGGATACAGTGGTTGGTCCCCGTGCGTATGGGGCCACCAAAGATCGACGTTGGCGAGGCTAGCCTGACCGTGCACGCGATGGCCCGTGGCCGCGGTTTCGACGCGGAGTTCGGTTGATTGGTCGCCGACGATCAGGTTTGCGCTCGAGATCGGAGTGGTTGACGTTGCGAGGAGGTTGCAATCGACGACCCCGCTGACACCCACCACTGCGGTCTGCACGGATTGGCTCGTCACTCGCACACCGGTCGTGATGACCAGTTCTACATCGCGCCATGGACCTACGGTGATCACCGGTGGGCACCAGGCATGGACGTGTCCCAGCAGTGTCGTGCGCACGAAGCGCAGCGTCTGTGATTTGACGAGTGCAGTTCGCCATCGCGGCCGTGGCTGGCGTTGCTTGAGAATCGGCTGCAATGCATGGAAGCGGATCAGCAGCTCGTTGTCATCGCACAGTTTCCCGCTCACGGGCACGTCGTGGGCGACGAACATGTTGTCACTGTGCAGCACGTGCTCGCCATTGAGCCAGACGTCGGCGACGGTGGCGAGGCCGGCGAAGCGGAGCGACGATTCGCCGTTCGTGTCTGGTGCTGCGAACCGGCATCGGTACCAGTGATCGTGAGCGCCCAGTGTGTCGTCGGCGTCGTTCGTGCCGTTCCGTTGACCGAGGGCCCGGTGCGCCGAGGCGACCGTGCCGGGTACCGAGCAGTCCCGCCATACCAGAGCATCGAGTGCACTTGCATCCGGCGCATCGAGCAGAGTCTCCGTCGAAGCGAACGTCCAGCCGTTGCTAAGGTCGATTCGCAGGTCGTGGCTGGTGGGTGGCATGCTGCGACGCTATTCAGGGATCGGGCAACTTCCCATGCAAAGTCGGTGATGTCGGCGATTCGTTGTCGGGACGAATCTGAACTCCGCCGCGCAGCGCCTCCTTCGCGCCGCCTAGATCTGGCTGGTATTCTGCGTGGTGGTTGGGGCTGCGCGAGCTTGAACTCCGCCGCGCTCTGGTCGACTATAGTTTGGCTGGTTCGAGCATATCTGGCCATCGTTGGACGGTGGTCCGCGGGGAAGCCACTCGGACAGCTTTCTGAACAGTGAATTTCTGATGATTGCCGCAGGCCCTACTGCTGGTTCGTAGTCGTCCAGGCTCGTCCGTGACCCGAGAAAACACACTCACAGTCGCCCTCAGCGGCAGCTTCTCTGTCGAGCCGGTGGGGGAGTTCCTCACGACTTGGGCCGAAGTGCTCGGCGCGTCGTGGACCGTGCAGGCAGCCTCGTTTGGCCAGGTGTTTCAGGCGCTGCTCGAAGCTTCGCCGACTGGTGACGGTGGCGCCGCGATGCACGTCGTGTTGCTGCGCGCTTCCGATTGGCAGGGCGAGGCGGGTGCGCACCTCTCCGAGCTGTTCGCGACTGCATCTGGGCGTGGCCTGTCCTTGATCGTGGGGCTCTGCCGGGGCGCAGGTCAGGACCTCGCTTCTTGGCAGGTGACCGTCAGTGATGCCCAACGCCTCTGCGGCGAAGCGTCGGGCGCCTCCCTGTTGGTCGAGGATGACGTCCGCCGCGCTTACCCGGTGGATCGCTTCGACGACCCGTCAAGCGATCGCATTGCTTCGATGCCATTCACGCGCTCGGGCTACGCGGCCTGGGCGACGGCGCTCGCGCGCGAGATCCACCGCCGCACTCGGCCGCTGCACAAGGCGATCTTCGTTGACTGCGACAACACGCTGTGGCGTGGCGTCGTTGGCGAGGTTGGCCCAGCAGGTATCGAACTGAGTGATGGCCACAAGGCGCTCCAGGAGATTCTCGTCAAGCAGGCCAAGGCCGGCGTCGTCATTGGCTTGTGCTCCAAGAACGCGGCCGACGACGTCGAGCGTGTTTGGCGCGAGCGCTCAGACATGGTTTTGCCGCGGGACCTGGTGACGGTGACGGCAGTCAACTGGCGCGCGAAGTCCGAAAACCTGCGCGAACTTGCACAGACGCTCAATCTCAGCCTCGACAGCTTTCTATTCATCGACGACAACGCAATCGAGTGCGCCGACGTCGAGGCGAATTGTCCGCAGGTGTTGGTCGCACAATTCCCGGTCGATGAGGCAGGCATTGCGCGGTTCTGTGCCCACTACTGGGGCTTCGACTTGCGCGGCGATGCGGCGCCATCGCAACGTGGCGAGTGGTACCGGACCCACCTGCAACGCGAGGCGGATCGCGCTGCGGCGCCGTCGATGGGCGAGTTCCTCGCAAGCCTCAAGCTCAAGGTCACGTTCACCGACGTGACGGCCGATCTTGCTCGGGCCGCAGAACTGACGCTCCGCACGAACCAGTTCCATTTGTCTGTTCGTCGATGCACCGTGCCAGAGCTAACCGCGGAGATGGCTGCGGGTGCGCAGGGCTTTCTCGTCGCTGCCGCGGACCGATTCGGCGACTACGGTATCGTGGGCTTCGCGCTTTGCCGCGCTGAGGCGGGCGCTCTCGTAGTGCCGTCGTTCATGCTGAGTTGTCGCGCTCTCGGGCGTGGCGTCGAGTATGAGATGCTGCGGCGGCTCGGTACTCTCGCGCAGGAGCTTGATTGCGCGGAGGTCGTGCTCGACTACGCGCGCACGGACCGTAACCAGCCGGCGCTCGACTTTCTGCGCGCGATCAGCCGTGCTGATGCCATCTCGGATACTGGGGGAGTGCGGATCCCGGCGGACCGTGCGCGCGAGGCCACGTTCGATCCGGGGCGTGAGATCGAAGAGTCGGCGGATCGCCATGCTTCGGCTGATGTCATTCCGGCCGATGCCCACACGGTGCGGCGCTCAGCCGGTCTCGTGAAAGCGGTCGAGCTCAGCGACGTTCAGGCCCTCTTGCTCGAAGCCGCCGGATTCACAGGATCGATCGACGGGCCGCAGCAGGGTGGCGGCGAGGGGCTGGGCGGTGAGGTGTCAGTCGGCGACGGGTCGGCCGACGAGCTTGAGGCGGTGATCTCGAACGCCTTTGCCGAGGCCCTCGGCAAGACCGTCGGTCGAAACGATGACTTCATCGAATCGGGCGGCCACTCCCTCGTCGCAGTTGGGATCTTTGCGCGCATCATGGACCACACCGGTCTTGAGTTGCCGATCTCCGTACTGTTTGAGGCATCTACCATCCACAGCCTGACGCAGCTCGTGCGTGCGCGACTCGCTGGTGACGCGGCGGCGGCGCCGACTCGGTTCCTGGTGGCGATGAGCCCCGCCCAAAGAGTCGACGGCGAGCCACCGCTGTTTCTGGTAGGCGGGCGCAACGGCAACGTTCTGACGTTGGCGCGGCTCGCTAGGGCGTTCGCCGAGCGCCCCGTGTTCGGCCTTCAGTATCGTGGCGTTCTCGGTGACGACGAGCCGCACGAATCCATCGAGGCCGCCGCTGCCGACTTCCTCAAGGAGGTGCGGCTCGTTCAGGACAAGGGACCCTACTACCTCGCCGGCTACTCGGGTGGCGGCCTCATCGCCCTTGAGATGGCCCGCATGCTTCGCGAAGCCGGAGAGGCCGTGAGAGGGATCTTCATGATCGACACTCGCCTGCCAGGCAAGCTGGTGCCGCGCTGGGCTTCGCTCGTGATGCGAGTCCGCCTCGCGCTCCGCGACGGTCGGTTGGGCCGCGTGATCCTGCGTAAGCTTCGCCTTCAGCGCAGTGGCACGGTGTCTTCCGAAGGCGAGAAACTCCCGGCCAAGTTGACGCCAAGCCAGGTTCGATCGATCAGAATTCGCGCGGCATTTATTGCCTCCGCACGTGCCTACCAGGCGCCCTCGGTTGACGTTCCGCTAGTGTTGTTCCGTCCAGCCAGCGAGCCGCGTCTGCGTGTCGGGCCGTGGACCTTCGTTGACTTTGTTGGCGGTAGTGGAGTGCGAGTCATCGACCCGGACAACGGTTGGGGGCGCTACTTTTCGGCCGTCCACGTCCAGCAGATTCCCGGCAACCACAACACGATGCTTGATTGCTCGGAGGTCATTGCGGCGACCGTTCGGGCGCGCTGGGGTGTAGATCGAGTCTAGTGTTGACGCCCAGGCGGAACCCGGGTTTACCCTTGTAATTGGGGTGGCATGCGCGCGCTTCGAACTGATCTTGAAAGTGGCAAACTGTTGACTGTCACTGCGGATTTCTGCTCGCGATACTAGCCTGCGCCGTTTGCCTAGTTCGAAAGGATCCTAATCAAGTCATCGCCGATCACGTCGGCAACGGCTTCTGCTCCTTCGAGTGAGTAGTGCACCCAATCGAAGTAGTGCTTGGTATCTTTCGGCATCGTTCGAGCGAGGTCGATCAATGGGACGTCATGGGCCGCGGCAGCTTGGCGAGTTATGTCGTTGTAGAGTTCTAAGATTCGCCATTGTTCTGCTGCGCTGCGGCGGCCATGGAACGCGAGCCGCGCAATGTCGATCCCGGTCGTTGGATCCACCCCACAGCTGTAGGCCGCTGGCTGGGTGACAAGCACCAGCTTAGTACTGATGCGGTTGCAGATGTTGATGCAAGTCTCGAGTCGCTTGCGATACGAATCCAGCCAAGGTGCGTGCTCTCGCTGGAGAGATGCTCGATTGCGAGTCTGGCCCAGATACACCGGCAACTCTGCAAATTGTAGGTCCGGTTGGTCCTTTAGGCCAAGATCGACAGCGCGAGCAGCTTGGTACAAGACCTGTAGCGTTGACAGTAGTTCACTAGCCCCCAGTATCCGGTTGAAGAGCGGTAGGCTTTGCGGACTAACGCCTGCGTCAAATCCATTGAGATCATCCCGTTCTACCTCATTCACTCCGACAAGAAGGACGACGACGCTGGGCCTAATCTGCGACACGTAACGGTCGAGCAAGAGTGAGTGCGCGAAAGTGGAATGGCCCACATAGCCCGCGTTGTTTAGCCAGCAGCCTGGATGTTGATCATCCAGAATTCGGCGCAAGTGGTCGGGCCAAGTTGCGCCGTCGGCTAGCCCTGAGCACTCAGTCGTGCTGCCCCCGATCGCGAGGATGCTGGTCAACTCGTCGAAGTTCTCCGGTCGCTCGGGACCACGGAACCCCATGCTGTTGTACTCTATTCGGATGATCGGACTGATTTTCGGATTGTTCGGTGCTTGGGCGACGAACTTCTTGAATGCTGGCAGCACGATGTCGTTTGCGCGGGTCGTGGAGCGGATTGGATTGTGAATTCTCAGCGCAATCTCCGCCGTGACGAAAGCTATGGCGAATCCCATTGCGAGCGCAAACGCCCGCCTTCGCCAAGAGCGGCAACGGATTCGAGCTTGAGGGCGTGAGGGGCGCGGCATAGTCGCAAGAATTTACCACAGCGAAGAGCCCGCACCAATTCCGTGCAAGACAGTGTGGCAAGCTCCTTAAAATGCCTTTCCTGCAGTAGGTGAAGGTGTTTGGGGCGCACGAGTTCGCCAATAGATGCCGGCAGCGGGCTCCAATGCGGGATTCGAAGACACCCGAAGACCATGTAGTCGCGGTACAGCTGACCAGAAGATCTTCGAGAAGGGGCGCCATGAGCCAGGCCGCCCCGCGGTCTGGCATCACAGGAAAGAGCCGCGGGCCGCAGGAGCTGTCAAGGCTCGCCGTAGGCGACGAGCGAAGCGAGCTTGGCCCTTACTGCGACGAGGGCTGTGGCCGCGAGGGCGACCCAACGCTTGCGCGCTGCGCCCGTGCGTGGAAAGTGCGTACAGACCACGCCGAGAAATGCTTTGACGAGCTCTCGGCGCTTTGGACTTCATTGCACGAGGCCCTGTCTGTGCGCATCACGACATTACTCAACAAGCTCATCAATCTCCATGGGGTCCGCGTTACCGGGCTCCGCTTCGAAGACGGCTCACTGGTCATCGGCATCGCCCGGACCTTCAAGATCCTGAACTGCCCACACTGCGGCTTCAGCAAGCGCGGACGCGAGTCGCGTCACCGCTACCTCACTGTCGTTACCGACCACGACAGTCGGAAGGTTATCTGGGTCGCGGAAGGGAAGAGCTCCGAGGCGCTCAAGGATTTCTTCACCGAGATTGGCGCCGATGCTTGCGAGGCAGTCGAGATCGCGACCATCGACATGTCGGCGGCATACCGCAAGGCCATCGTCGAGGGGCTGTCCAACGGTAAGATCGTCTTCGACCATTTCCATGTCGCAAAGCTGGCAAACGAAGCCTTCAACGAAGTGCGGCGCGAGCTTGTGCGCAACGCTGAAACCGTCCAGCAGAGGAAGGCCATCAAGGGCACGATGTGGCCCCTGCTCCATCGTCTGGAGAACACGAACGACAAACACATGGAGGTCATCAATCGCGTTCGACTTGACCAGTCTCTCGGCCGCGCCTACATGCTGAAGGAGGAGCTGCTCGACATCTTGCGCAACCGCAAGGGCGACGCGAAAGGTTGCATCAAGCGATGGATGGGCTGGGCTGCTCGCTCGCGACTCAGGCCGTTCGTTCGGCTGGGGCGAACGATCCGTGATCACTTCGATGGCGTGCTCGCGATCATCAAAGAACGCATCACCAACAGCCTTGCAGAAGGCATCAACAACAAGATTCGACTGCTCAGCCACCGCGCCTTCGGCTTCCGCAGCGCATCACCACTCATCGCAACCATCTTCCTCTGCTGTGGCGGAATCTCCCTCCCCTGTACCAGTTGAAGACCGGCCTGAACCTACCTCGTAGGATCTTGTCGGTCCGGCGACCTGCCGAGAGCCACCATTTGCCCCCTGAGTCCTAGAACTCCTGGGGGGGACCCGTGCCTCGGCAGGAAACCGCGTTCTGACGACCAGTGGGCAGTCGGTGCTTCGAGCGCCAGTACAGGGATTGTCGCGGAGCGCGGTAGTCGGTCTTTCTTTTCTTAGGAGGACTCATGACAGATGACTTCAAGCTGTACGTCGGCGTCGACTGGGCGACCGAAGAACACGAGGTCTGTGCTCAGGATGCGAGCGGCAAGAAGGTCGGCGCTCGCTCCTTCAAGCACAGTGGCGATGGCCTGGCAGACCTCACGACTTGGCTACTTGCCAAAGCCAATCCCGACTCGATTGCCATCTCGATTGAGGTGCCGCATGGCTCCGTGGTTGAGACACTGCTTGAGCGGGGCTTCGCGGTCTACTCAATCAATCCCAAGCAGCTCGATCGCTTCCGCGATCGATTCACGATGGCAGGAGCGAAGGACGATCGCCTCGATGCTCTGGTCCTCGCCGACTCGCTTCGAACGGACACGCACCTGTTCCGAAGACTCTCCCAACTGTCGTGCGAGACCATCGAGCTTCGTGAATGGAGCCGCATCCACGACGAGTTGACGACAGAGCGCGGCAGCATCGTCAACCAGATGCGCGCACAGCTTGCTCGCTACTTCCCAGCATTCGTCGGAGTAGCACCAGACCCCGGAGAAGACTGGGCAATCGCCCTATTGGCGTCGATTCCAGATCCAAAGGCAGCTCTGAAAGCAGATCCCGTAAGGATCGCAAAACTACTGAAGGACCATCGTATCCGCCGCCTCACGGCATCGGAGATCGTCGATGCACTTCGTAGCTTGCCAGTCTATTCCGCACCAGGAACAGCGTCAGCGGCAAGCGCACACCTGAAGCTGCTCGGTGAACGCGCTCGACTACTCAACCGCCAACTCAAAGACACCAAGAAGCAACTCGCTGCCGCACTCGAGCAATTCGACGCAGGTGAATCGCCGGGGAACGAAAGCGAGCAGTGTGACGCCACGATCATCCAAACCATGCCAGGCATCGGCATGATCGTGGCGGCGACACTGCTCGGCGAAGCAGGAGAACTACTTCGAGCACGAGACTACCCAGCCTTGCGTGCATTCGCAGGTGTTGCTCCTGTTACAAAACGCAGCGGCAAGAAGTGCAGCGTCACCCGGCGCACCGCCTGCCATCCGCGATTGCGTAACGCGACCTACCACTGGGCGCGCGTGGCGGCCATGCACGACCCGATCTCGAAGCTCCGCTACGCGGCCCTCCGAGCTCGCGGCAAGCCGCACGGCCAGGCTCTTCGCTCGGTCGCGGACCGACTTCTGGGAGTCCTCTGTGCCATGCTCAGAGACCACACTCCGTACCGTCGGCTGGAGGTCCCGGCCGCTGCATGAGGAGTCGCTGCGGACGGTACCGCTTGCAAATTCCCCCTTGCTAAAAGGTGGGCAGTCCCCCCCCCCAGACCTACAGCTGCTTTAGGAGAACCTCAAAACCTACACCCGACATGAGACATGAGTGCCTGAACGACGAGTAGCAATGCGCGTTTGTCAACTTTACTTTTCACCATCAGCCATTGCCTCGACTAGATTGCTAGATTGACCTTATAGTGCACAAACCAACGAATACTGCTGTGACGGATTGCCCACTGTGTAGTAGCGGATCCTCGCCCGTAGCAGTGATGCCGATTGACTCACAAGCGTTCAAGCCTACGGAGCACGGGCGAATCTGGCGCTGTGGCAACTGCGGATTCAGCTTTATCGCGCCTCGGCCAAGCCCCGCTCAAACGGAAGAGTTCTATAAGATCGACGAGTACTACACTCATGGTAAAACGCACTACGCAGACGGGACAACACTAAGCTCCCAAGGTCGACTTCGCGCTCATTTGGCATGGCGTGTAGATCGTGGCGAGCAGGATCTCGCGCGTATCGCAAGGAAAGCGCTTGGACCTGGGAAGGCCCGGATCTGTGACCTCGGCTGTGGTGAAGGCACGGGAGTCAAACTTCTGATGTCAGCGGGATTCGAAGTAATCGGAGTAGAGCGCGATCCACTCGCGGCCAGCTTCAAGGACGAAAGCTTGCGAGTTTTGGCTGGCTCCGTTGAGCAAATCCCAACTGAGATTGAACGCGGCTCCTGCGACGGTCTGTTGATGGACCACGTGCTCGAACACATCGTCGATCCTGTTGCCACCATGACGGAGGCTGGAAAGTTACTTAGGTCGGGTGGAATCATGCTGATCGTTGTCCCGAACAACGCGTGCTTGGCAGCGCAGCGTGCCGGACTAGCGTGGACAC
>CAXBFC010000043.1:0-27599 GCA_963974725.1 uncultured bacterium
GCTCGTTGCTGCGCCTGACCGCCAGAAGAACTGTCCACCCACGCCATGGTCGCGTCCCACGGCAACATCACGGTGTCAAACGCCAGGCTGAAGGGCAGATCGAGGGTCGCCCAGACGCAGCGGAACGGCAGGGTGCCCGGCCCGTCCCAGTGGCCGCCGCTGACGGTCGCGATCTCGAAGTCGAGCCGAACCCCGGGGAAGATCTTGCTCGGAGGCGGCGCGGATCGCTCGATCAGGCTCGAACAGCTGGCCACAGCCCCCAGGCTTGCGAGCAGGGCGATCCGGCGCGTGACGGTGAGTAAGCCGGTGTGAATGTTCGGCATGCGTTGGTTGGGTGCAGCGGAAATCACTGCCACGGCGCCGCGAAGCGCGAATCACCTTGTGTCCGTTGACCCGCTGGCCCTTTCGCGTCGGCCCGAAGCTTCTTTGCCCCCGACCAGGCTTCACCTAGTGCCGCCAGCCAGCATCGCAACCGCAGCACCCGCCGTGGCCCATCCGCGAACATCATCCACGAACACCACCTGCGCGCCGTGCCACCCGGAAGAACGCGATCACCCTTCTCGCTCGCCACTTGCCCAGGCATGATCCGATGGTGATCGTCATGAAGTTCGGAGGCACCTCGGTGGGAGGTGCAGCAGCCATTCGCCAAGCCGTGGAGGTGGTGCGCAGTCAGCTGGACCGCAATCCCGTGGTCGTCGTTTCCGCGCATGCTGGCGTTACGGATGCCCTGTTTGCCATCGCCCGCGCTGCGACGGCTGGTTCTGCCGACACCGAAATGATCGCCGTTCGCCACCGCCACATCCTGGCTGGCCTGGAACTCGATCGGCACCTGCTCGATCCGCTGCTCGACGAACTGCGCGACCTGGCCCGCGGAGTGCGATTGATCGGCGAAGCCACACCGAAGGTCATCGATGCCGTCGTCAGCTACGGCGAACGGCTGAGCGCCCGCGTCGTCGCGGCTGCGTTGTCCGCAGGTGGTGTGGCCGCAACCGCGGTGGATGCGTTCGATGCCGGCATGCGCACGGACAGTTCGTTCGGCCGCGCGCGACCGTTGCCGGATGACGGGCGGATGCTGAAGCACTTGCAAACGGTGGCCGGCGTGCCGGTGCTGACCGGGTTCTTGGGCTCGGCCGCGTTGATCGGCGTCGCAGTCCACGCCGAAGAGATCCAGATCTGGAAGGATGTCGATGGCGTACACACCGCCGATCCGCGGTTGGTGCCCGATGCGCAACCGATCCGCCGGATGAGCTTTGCCGATGTCGCCGACCTCGCGTCGTTTGGCTCCAAGGTTCTGCACCCCGCGGCGATGGTGCCGGCGATGCAGCACGGCATTCCGATGCGCGTCCGCAACACACTGTCGCCCGATGCCGAGGGCACGACGATCGAAGCCACGGTGCCGAGCGACCGGCCGGTGATCCGCGCGATTGCCCATCGCACGGACGTTGCCTTGGTCACAGTGCGCTCGCACCGACTCGTGTCGCAGCACACGTTTTTGGCGAAGGTCTTCGCGCGGCTCGATGCGATCGAATGCGATGTCGGCCCGGTAGCAGTTGGCGAGGCTGCCGTCACCGTTGCGATCGATGCTGCGTTCACCGATCGTGCGGTCGCGTGCCTGGCCGCCGACGGAGAAGTTCACGTGGCTGCGAATCGGGCGGTCGTCGGCGTGATTGGCGATGCGGAAGTCCTGCAGAACGGTGGGATTGCCGAGGTTCTGGCAGAAGTGGCGACATTGCACACTCCGGTTCGTTGTGCTGGTTTGGGGGCCGTTGGCAGCACGGTAGCGTTTGCTATCGATGCCGAGCGATTGAGCGAAACCGTGCAGTTGCTTCACCGCCGCTTCTTCGCGCTCCGATAACTCGCCCGCGCCATCCCCAGCAAGCCATCCCCAGCAACCCAAACCCCAACTCGTCAGCATGTCCAAGCCCCCTTCCAACCTCGCAATGCTCAGAGACGCTCTGATCGTTGCCGTCATCGCGGTGCTCACCGTGCAGGGGTTGCGCAAGTGGTATGGCGATCGATACCTCGTGCCGTCCGACAGCATGCAGCCGTTCCTCTACGGTGACCCGGTGCACGGCGACGTCGTGTTTGTCGACAAGTTCGTCAGCGCGGACTCCGTTGGGCGCGGTGACTTGGTCGTGGTCAAGAACCCGGCGCGCGCCGGCCATCAGTTGGTCAAGCGCATCGCTTGCAGCGGCGACGAGAAAGGCAAGTCATGGCTCAACATCATCAACGGCGACATCTTGCTTGGTGACAGTCCGCAGCACCTGGAGATCGAGGAGAAGGATCCTGCCGAGGCGATGCCGCGCAGCGTGACATGGGGATTGGCTGGCGGCAGTGCCTCGGCGCGGGCCGTGTTGGACATGAGTGCGGTGACCAGTCCAGGCACGGCCGTCCGTGATGTCGGCCCCTGGCAGTTGCCGCCGTGTGAATCGATGCTCGCCAACGTGCGATCGGCGTTCCGCATCCGCGCGCACCGAAACCGTCACCGGGACACCGACGATGGCGTTTTGCCGCCCGGCTTCATTGGCACCAACCAACCAGTCAATGCGACGTTCGTAGACCTGACCGGTATGCGCAGTCTGACCGGCGACAGCACGCCGGTCGTCGACTGCGGCATAGAGATGCAGTTCGAGACCTTGCCGGAGGTCGTGCTGGCATCGATCGACAGCACGGACTTCACGACCACGTTCGTTTGGAATGCCCGCGGCAACACCGTTTCGGTTTGGTTGAACGGATCGTCCCTCCGCGACGTTGCCAACGTGTTGTCCGGTGACTGGCTTGGCAAACTGACGTTTGGCCGGCTCGATGGGCGCGACTTCTTGATGCTGGACGACTCCTACACGTTGCCGCTCGCCATTCCCGGCAAGGCAAAGTCGCCGCTGCCGCGCACTTGGGTGCACGTCGGCGTGGTTGGCAAGACCACCGCATCGATCGGCTCGTTTCGGGTGTTTCGCGACCTCTTCGCGACCCGCGGCAATCACCATCTCAACATCGGCACACCGAAGTGGCCGCTGCACGTCGAGCCGGGGCATTGGTTCTTGCTCGGTGACAATTGTTTCAATAGCACCGACAGTCGCGGCCTCGGCCCCCAGCCAACGTCTGGGTTTCTTGGCATTCCGACCTATGTGCTCGGTCCCTGGTCGCGCGCGCGCAGGTTGCGTCCATGACCGAATCCAGCCAACAAGATCCCGAGGAGGAACAGGGGCCCGAGCCCGAACCCGGCCTCGTGCTGGCTACCGGAACCATTGTCTACGGTGCCATGGGCACCGCGGCCTTGCTGTGGCTGTGGGCGCGAGATCGTTCGGATGCGCTAGCCGAACAGGCGATCGGCGACTACGGGCCACTGGCCTCCTCGGGCGTCGGGCTCGGCGTTGGCCTGATCGGAGCGTGGCTGATGAGTCAGGCGATCAAGCGCTTCGCGAGCCTCAAGGACGTCGCTTCCGCCGCACACCGGTTGTTTGCCCGAGCCAGTGACGGCGTTGCCATCGCGTTTGTGCTGATATCCGCCATCGCCGAGGAGTTGTTCTTCCGTTTGGCCGTGCAGGACCTGTTTGGTCTGTTTGGGGCTGTTGCCGTCTACGTCTTGGTGAATAGCAGTGTCGGAGGCCTGCGTTGGCTGGCCTTCACGTTTGCCCACGCCATGGTGCTCGGTCTGATCGTGCATTTTGGCTTCGGCCTGCTCGGTTCGACGACGGCCCACGCTGTGCTCAACTATCTCAGTCTTCGCAGGATTCAGGATTCATGATCAATTTGCGCCGTCCGGGTTTGCTCGCAGTCGCGGCAGTCATCACCACGGTGGTGTCGCCACTGACTTCGCAAGGCAAGCCGAACCCCAAGAGGCCCCAGACTGCCAATGCGAAGACCCCCAACACAATGCGGTTGCCGCAGGCTGTGGTGTTGCCGGTTGGCAAGAACGTGATCAAGATCGACGGATCGCTGGTCGACTGGCCCAAGTTGCCAGCGATGCAGCTAAACGATCGCAGCCAATTGTCCGGCACCGGTCACGGCGCGTGGCGCGGACTCAAGGACTTGAGTGCCTTGGTGTTCATGATGTGGGGTGAAGAAGGCCTCTACATTTCGTGCACCGCGCAAGACGAATGGCATCGCGCGCTCGACGCCAACAGCCTGCTGCTGACCGAGATTCCGGCCGCGGACTCGCTGGTGCTTTCGTTTGACCCCGATCGCAACACCCGTTCGAACGGTCCCGATCCAGGTCGACGCGACGATCGCGAGTTTTGGCTCGCCGACGAGAAGGGCCGCGAAGTCGTGCAATGGGATCGCCTGCGTGGCACCGCCCGCGTCTTGGCCGAGCCGGCGCGCATGGTCGTGCTTCACGACAAGGAGCATGGCATCACGACCTACGAAGCGCTGATTCCGTGGCATGAGATCCTGCCGCCGGGCAAGCAGCCGCAGGTCAACCTGTGCATCGACATGCAGATGGTTCTCAACGACTTTGATGAGTCTACCGACGCGATGCCGCAGACCAGGATGGGCTGGACGTTCGGCCACGGGCCAGTGATCGATCCAGGATTGCTCGGCACGATCATGCTGGTGGCCAACGATGCGCCGATGCGCGGCGTGATGCCGGAGTTCCCGGCCAAGCCAGGCACGACCGAGCCACCCGCCGAGCCGACGGACTACTGGCGCGAACTAAGCGCGCGTTTGATCCAGAACGAACCGGTTGCGTACGACGGCACGTTGACGCCCCCGGAAACCGGCGGCATCAAGCGGCTGAAGGTGCTCGAAGAACTCGATGAGCATCTGCGTCGCTTTCCACGCGTCGACAACCTCGAACTCTACCAGCGCATCCATCGCCGCATGAACCGTGAGGTCGCTGGCTTGATGGGGCGGGGCGTGCCGTATTGGTGGCGCTCGCGCATGCAGGCGGTATCCAAGCAGGCGGCGGATGTCGTGATGCCGGGCCAGGTCCGGTTGTTCCGGCTGCCGATGGGTGGCTGGCTGGTGCGCACAGCCAAGAAGAGTTACTTGATCGATGCCGCTGGCAACGATGTGGCGGAATGGCTGTGGGGTGGTGCCGAACTGTGCATCCTGACGCAGCCATTGACGATGGTGCGGCGCAACGACCAGTTGCTCTTGCGTATGTTCACTGCCAAGACCGTGCGACCCGTGTTCGCGCACATTGCCTTCCATCTGCCGGTGGTCGCGATGGAAAAGATGCCGCTGGTCGAACCGGGCAAGGGCTATGCGACCGAACCAGCGACGTCGCCGACCAAGACTGGCACGACGGTGCATTCGATCGGTCGCAAGTTGCCGGACGGATCCGTGCCGTATGATTTGAGCTACCGCATCGACACGACGGGCTGCCCATCGGTGATGATCGTGGGGCCGACGCTGAAGGCCGAGCACGTCGAAGACCTACCCGTTGGCGTGTTGATCGCTTCTTCACGCAACGTGGAGATCGTTGCGATCGCCAACAAGGTGAAGCCCGGCATCATTCTGTTCGACGATGCGTTCATGGCCGAAAACGACGCCAAGGTGGCGCGCGTCTCGCTCAGCAACATCCACCAGTTGCAGCGGTCGTTGCTGCCGCACAAGTCCGTTGTGCTCGCGCCTGGCGAATCGTGGACTGCGAGCAAGTAGTGCCTACGGAGTAGCGGCTGCAGAGCTGCCGCGACGATTATCGGCTCAACCACCCAACTGGACACTTGGTCGGTAGTGGCCTCGCCGGAGCGCCAACGGACGGACTCGGGTCAAACAGCGTGCTATTCGGTGCCATTCTCGGGCCGAATGCATCGTGGTGAGCACCCCCAACACCCAAGTGATCAGGTGGCTCAACAACTACTGGCCCAGCAGTTTGCGCCAGTGCGGCCCGTCGCGCTCGGTCAGGCGTCGTGCGACGAACTTGCCGAACGCCGGGATCAGGCGCGCGGTCGCTGGGCCGACACCGCCCGAGTGGTCGGCATGCAATACGCGGCCATTGAGCTGCGTGACCGGGCCGATGTCACGCAGCGTGCTCGACAGGAAGATCTCTTCGGCGGATTCAAGGTCTTGCTTGGTGATCCGGCGCTCTTCGACCCGTTCGCCCGCCTCGGGCAAGAACTCGAGCAGCATGCCACGGGTAATGCCCGCCAAGATCCCGACGTTCAGTGGCGGCGTGCACCAGACCCCGTCGATCCGCGCGAACAGGTTGGACGTCGACGCCTCGGTAACCGAGCCATCCTGGTTGAGCATGATGCAATCGGTTGCGCCGCTGGCCTTCGCTTCTGCCAGACCGAGCACGTTGTTGAGGTAGTTGCCACTCTTCGCCGCTGGATCGAGGGCGCGGCGGTCGTTGCGCAGCCGGTCGACCATGGCCAGCAGCACGGGCTTGCCGATAGACAGCTGTAGCGGCCTGACCATCAGCACCCAGCGCGGCGGGCTGTTGGCGTAGGCGAGGTCGATGTTCGGCGCGTCGCCGGTGCCCCGGGTCACGATGATGCGCACGTAGCAGTCACCGTGGTCGGCTTGGGCCATGGTTTCTGCAACCCGGCGGGCGACGACGCTCTCGCTCAGGTCCAGCTCCATGGCTAGCGAGGCCGCGGAGGCCTTTAGCCGAGTCCAGTGTTCGGACCACGTCAGGGGCACACCGCCGTGAGTTCTGACGACTTCGTAGATTGAGTCGCCGAACAGGAAGCCGCGGTCAAGCACCGGGATACGGGCGTCAGCCTCAGAACTGATCCGTCCATCAACGTTGCACAAGTTCGCCATAGGTCGCGAGAATGGTAAGCTGCCGAGCCTTCATGTGCGGCTTCATCTCAATCTTCGGCCCTCCCGAATCCGACGTCATCCATGACGTCATCAACGGCCTCGTGGCCATCCAACACCGCGGGCAGGATGCTGCCGGCGTCGTGACCTTCAAGGACAAGTTTCGGGCCAAAAAGGGCCTAGGGCTGGTTCGCGAGGTGTTTGAGGACAAGCACCTGCAACGGCTCAGGGGGCCGCTGGCCGTCGGCCACGTGCGTTACCCGACCGTGGGACTCGGGGAAGACACCGACGTGCAGCCGTTCTGGCTCGACTATCCGGTGGGCGTCGTCATGGCGCACAACGGCAACGTCACCAATTTCCACGAGCTGAAGCGCACCTATTTTGGCGACCGCAAGATCACGCTGGGAAGCGACTGCGACCTCGAGGTCGTGCTCTACGTGTTCGCCGACGCGCTGATGCGCCGCAAGGGAGCGAACCTCACGGTCGACGACGTCGAAGCCGGCGTCAAAGAGGTGTTCGAGAAGGTCAAGGGCGCCTACTCGGTCTGCGGTATCACCCAAGAAGGCCTCTACGCCTTCCGTGATCCCTACGGCATCAAGCCGTGCATCTTCGGCAAGAAGGAGACGCCGGACGGCACCAGCTACGCCGTCGCCAGTGAGTCCGTCGTGCTCGACGTTGCTGGCTACGAGATCGTGCGCGACCTCGCCGCCGGCGAGATGCTTTGGATCGGCGAGGACCGAGTGCCGCAGTTCCGCCAGGTCGGCAAGGCGCCGCACCGCCCGTGCATCTTCGAATACGTCTACTTCGCGCGGCCCGACACCTTCCTCGATGGTGTTTCGGTGCACGAAGCGCGCATGGAGATGGGCCGCCGCATGGCGACGCGCTTCAAGGAGACCGGGCTCAAAGCGGATGTCGTGATCCCCGTGCCGGAATCGGCTCGCACCGCCGCGCAAACCATGGCTGAAGGCCTCGGATTGCCGTGCCGCGAAGGCTTCGTCAAGAATCGTTACGTCGGCCGCACGTTCATCATGCCGAACGACAAGGCTCGCCAGGCAACGATCCGCGCCAAGCTCAACCCGATCCGTTCGGAGTTCCAAGGCAAGTCGGTCATCATCATGGACGACTCGATCGTGCGCGGAAACACCAGCCGCCACATGGTCAAGATCGCCCGCGACATGGGCGCCGCGAAGGTCTACTTCGCCTCCTACTCGCCGCCCCTGCTCTTCCCGTGCCTCTACGGCATCGACATGGCAACCAAGCGCGAGTTCATCGCCCGCGACCGCACCGACGAAGAGATCGCCAAGGAGCTAGGCGCCGACGCCGTCGTCTACCAGACGGTCGAGCAGATGGAGCAAGCCGTGCGCGCCTCCGGCAACAGCGACCTCAAGTTCTGCAAAGCCTGCTTCGAAGGCACCTACCCCACCGGCGACATCACCGAGCAAATGCTCGGCGACATCGAACAAGACCGCGTAGCCGCCGGCAGCTGCAAGTAGCCCGAGCAGTAGGGCAAGGTAGGAAATCTGTACGCAGATCGGTACGCTGATTCCCGCTACGCAGATTGGCCTTGAGCAGAATCGCAGACTAACTGCGTTTGACTCGGCCGCGTAGGCGGGGGACCAGGAGCAGGGCCTCGCGGGCGATGGAGCCGTCCATCTTGGACTTGCCGATTTGGCGGTCGACGAAGTGGATTGGGACTTCGCGGACTTGGAAGCCCTTGCGGCGCATGCGGAACGCCATCTCGATCTGGAACGCGTAGCCTTGCGCGTGCACCGCTTGGAGGTCGAGCTGGCGCAGCGCTTCGGTGTCGAAGCAGCGGAAGCCGGCGGTGTTGTCGCGGATGCCGGAGCTCAACATCATGCGGGTGTAGAGATTGGCGGCGCGTGACAGCATGCGGCGGCGGAAGCCCCAGCCAACCGTGCAGCCGCCCTTGACGTAGCGACTGCCGATAACGAGTTGCGCCGCATCGGAGGCGTAGACGAGACGCGGTAGGTCCCACGGCGCGTGGCTAAAGTCGGCGTCCATCTCGCAGACGCGTTCGTAGTTCCGTTCGATCGCGAACGCGAAACCAGCGAGGTAGGCCGTGCCGAGACCTTGCTTGCCTTGGCGGTGCAATACATGGATGCGGGAATCGGCCGCGGCCATGCGGTCGGCGATCTCGCCGGTTCCGTCCGGCGAACCGTCGTCGACGATCAGCACGTCGCAATCGAGGTAGCTGTGAACGGCCTGCACGATCGACTCGACGTTGCCCTTCTCGTTGTAGGTCGGGATGACGACCAACGTGCGCCAGGGCGCCTGGTGCGCACGCGTTGGCACGGGGCCTCGCCCTTCGGCTGCATGCGCTTCGGCCGACGCGATTGCGGCTGCTTCGTCTTGATCCTGCAGCACGACGATGCGCGCGCTGTTGATGCCGTTGGCCACCATCGACTCGACTTCGGCGAAGTCCTTGGCCGTGACCAGCGGTTCGGAGGTGGCCCGGGGACGCGGTTGCTCGGCTTGGAGCGGCGTGACCTGAGGCTGCTGGATCGGATCGCGTGCGGATTGGGCCAAGGCTTACCCGTGGTTCGAGGAGGGAGCGCGCTCGGGAGCGCATGCCAGAGGTTACCTGGGGCTCTTGAGCCGGGCCACCTTGGGCACTTGCGCGGGCTAGCTCGGACATTGGCAACCGGCTAGCTCGGGCACTTGGGTCGAGCCGGACGAATGCCGGGCCTCAGTCGCCTTTCACCCCGAAGTAGATGCCATCGCCGAGCGGCACGATGACCGACTGCAAGTTGGGCGTGGCCATCGCTGCATCGAGGAAGGCTCGGATCGCAACTTCGGTCTCGCCATCGCCATCGGCCACCCGGCCACCCGCGAGCACGTTGTCGGCCAGCAGGATGCCACCGGGGCGCAGCAGCCGCAGCGCATGCTTCATGTAGGTGACGTAACCAGCTTTGTCGGCGTCGAGGAATACCGCGTCGGTCTCGCCATTGGGGAGATCGGCCAAGGTCGTGGCCGCATCCCCGATCCGGACTTCGATCTTGCCCGCTTGGTCGGACTTGGCGACCCACTCGCGCGCGAACTCGGCATGGGCGCGTTCGATCTCAAGCGTGACCACCCGGCCGGCGGCCGGCATGCCGCGCGCCATCGAGATCGCTGAGTAGCCGCCGAGCGTGCCGACTTCGACGACATTCATCGCATTCATCGCTCGCAACTGCAGTTGCAGGTATGCGGCTTGCTCCGGGGCGATGTGGATCTCGGGCAGGCCCGCCTTGGCTGCGGCGATGCGCAGGCCGGCCAGGTAGTCGTCTTCGGGGATCGTCTTCGTGGCGAGGTAGGCGAACAGGCGCTCATCGACTGGGGTGCTCGTCTTGGACATGGCCACAGCCTAGCCCGCTTCGCTCAGCAGCAACACGTGCAAGCACGCCTGAATCGCCGTCGGCGAGAGTCTGCTGACTGGCCTTCGCCTGGTAGCGATTCTGATGCGTGGCACGCGCGCCTGGCCAGCCACCGAGAGCCAGAACTTCGCGACGGCGGGATCCACGACTTGGTCGGGGGGCCCAAAGCCGGTATCCATTGAAGGCGTGACAACCACCTTTGATCCAGCCCAAGCCAAGACCCGCCTCCTCGAGCTCATTCGCGAGCGTGCCTACAAGGACGGCATCGATATCATGCTCGCTTCGGGCAAGCGGTCTGACTTCTACATCAACGGCAAGAAGGTCTCGCTGCACCCGGAAGGGCTGTGGCTGATCGCCAAGCTGCTGCTCGAAAAGCTCAAGGCCTACCCAGAGATCACCGCGATTGGCGGTTTGACGCTCGGCGCGGACCCGCTCGCCAGTGCCGTCGCCGCCCTGTCCTACGAGTCCGGGCAGAACCTGAGCGCGTTCTTGGTTCGCAAGGAAGCCAAGGACCACGGCACCGGATCGCGGATTGAAGGCGACCTCGAAGCCGGCCAAAAGGTCTGCGTCATCGAAGACACGGTCACGACCGGTGGTTCAGCCAAGAAGGCCATCAATGCCGTGCTCGAAGCCGGCGCGGTGCCGGTCGTCGTGATGGCGATCGCCGACCGCGAGGATCCTGACGCTGCGCCGTTCCGGGCCGAGCACAAGGTTGAGTGCCTCGTGACCCTGAGCGAGATTCGCGCCTCGTGAGTGGCAACGCCGGCATGCGTACGGTCGCGATTGTGCCGGCCGCGGGCGTTGGTGCGCGCATGGGCCAGGACAAGGCGCTACTCAATCTTGGCGGAGTAACGGCGATCGAACGCATCGTGGCTACGTGCCATGCGGCGGGTGTTGACGAAGTCATCATCGTGCGGCGTACAGATGCTGCGCCGATCCCCGATCATCTCGACGCGCAAGTTGTGACGACTAGCGGCGAAGGTGAGATGGCGGATAGTCTTCGTCTCGCCTACCTGAAGTTGCCACGCGACGCCGAGGCCGTACTGGTGTTTCCGGTTGATCACGCGTTGGTGGAAGCCGACACCGTGTTGGCTCTGCGCGCCAAGTTGCAACGTGATGATATCGACCTCGCCCTACCGCTTTACCGCGACAAGCCGGGTCATCCAGTAGCGATGACGCGCACAGTGTTCGCCGAGATTGATCGCGATGGCGCGCAGCTGCGCGACGTAGTGCGCCGCGACAAGAAGCGCGTTTGCGCCGTCGCGACCGCGAATGCATGGGTGCGTGCCGACATGGATCACCCCGAGGACTTGCGCGCGGCGCGCTGTGCCTTGACCGGAGAGTCGTGGAACGCGGTGGCGCAGATGTATCGCCATCGCAGTTTCCGTTCCTACCAACCCGACGCGGTGCCGCAAGAACAGCTAGAACGGTTGGTCGATGCGGCGAGGCACGCGTCGACGTCGAGCTTCATCCAGGCATACTCGGTCATCGCAGTGCGCGATCCGTCGGTCAAAGCGGACTGCGCACGGTTGTGTGGCGATCAGCAGCACATCAACGAAGCGCCCGTGTTCTTCGCAATCTGCGCGGACCTGCACAAGATCGCCGTCGCGTGCGGCAAGCAGGGCACGACGGTTCAGGCTCAGAGCCTAGAGTTGTTTTTGCAGGCGACGATTGACGCGGCGCTGCTTGGCCAGAACCTGCAGCTCGCTGGCGAAGCCGAAGGGTTGGGCGCTTGTATGATTGGTGCTGCGCGCAACCATCCCATCGAGATCGCCGAACGCTTGGGTTTGCCCAAGCACTGCTTCGTCATCTTTGGCATGACGATGGGAACGCCCGCTGACGACCCGATCCCGCGCGGTCGCATGCCACTGCACGGCGTGCTGCATTGGGATCGCTACGACGCGAGTTGCATCGAAGCCGTGCTGGGCGCTACCGACGAAGGCATGCGGGAATGGGCCAAGGAAACCAACGCCGAGCGCGGTGGCTACGGCGGACGACCCGTCAATGAGACCAAGGGTTGGAGCGATCGCATGGCCCGCATGTGGGGCGGTGACAGCACCTACGCCAAGGCGCGCGAAGCGCTAGCCGACGAATTGGCGCAGCTCGGGTTCGGCTTCAGCAGCTGAGAGCTGGGAGGCGGTACGCAGATGCTCGGGCCACTGCTCACTGGTCAGCTGTGTACGCCGGGGGCTTCCAGGCCGGTCTTTTCGACCCACTCGACGTAGCTGCCGGGGTAGCGGTCGGCTGGTTCGCCGCGCATGCAGGCGCTGACGTCGAGCACCTTGTTGGCCAGGCCGCGCAAGAACGTGCGGTCGTGGGAGACGAAGATCATCGTGCCTTCGAAGGTGCGAAGGGTTTTGACGAGCATCTCCTTGGTGTCGAGATCGAGGTGGTTGGTGGGTTCGTCTAGGACCAAGAAGTTGGGTGGGTCGAACAGCATCAGGGCGAGCACCAAGCGTGACTTCTCGCCGCCGCTGAGGGTGGCGACGCGCTTGTCGTGGTCGTCGCCGGAGAAGCCGAATGCGCCTAGCAGGGTGCGCTTGGCGCCGATCGACTCGAGCTGGAATTTGTGGTCGATCTGTTCATAGACGGTCAGGCTGGAGTCGAGCAGGTCGAGGGATTGCTGGGCGAAGTAGCCCATCTTGACGCTGCCAAGTTTGACGTTGCCGCCGTCGGGTTCGAGGTGGCCGGCAATCATCTTGAGCAAGGTGGTCTTGCCCGAACCGTTCTGGCCCATCACGCACCAGCGCTCACCGCGTTGCACTTCGAAGTCGAGGCCGGCGTAGATGCGCTTCTTGCCATACGCCTTGTCGACGCCCTGCAGCTTGACGACGTCGTCGCCACTGCGCGCTGGTTGGCGGAACTGGAACGACACGACTTCGCGCTTGCGCGGCGGTTCGAGTTGATCGATCTTGTCGATCTTCTTCTGCTTGCTCTGCGCCTGCGCAGCCTTCGCGACATGGGCGCCGAAGCGGTCGATGAACCGCGTCATCTTGGCGATCATCGCTTGCTGACGTTAGTAGGCGGCTTCCTTCTGGGCGGCGCGCACTTCCTGCTCGCGCATCATGAAGTCGTAGTCGCCGCCGTAGGAAATGAACTGCCCGTCGTCGACGTCGATGATGCGGTGCACGACGCGGTTCATGAAGTCGCGGTCGTGGCACGTCATCAGCACCGCGGCCTTGGTTCCGTTCAAGAACTGCTCGAGCCACAGAATGGACTCGATGTCGAGGTGGTTGGTCGGCTCGTCGAGCAGCAGCACATCGAAGTTGCCGAGCAGCACCTTGGCCATGCCGACGCGCATCTTCCAACCACCGGAGAGCGCGCCGACGTCGCCGGCAATCTGCTCGTCATCAAAGCCGAGTCCGTGCAGGACTTCCCTGGCCTTTGCGTCGAGCTCGTAGCCGCCACTGTCTTGGTATTCACCTTGGATCTCGCCGTAGCGTTCCAAGATCTTCTCCATCTGGTCGGCCTTGTCGGGGTCGGACATGTCCGCCTCGAGTTGCTGGACCTCGTGATGCAGCGCGCCAGCGCGACCACTACCAGCGATTGCTTCATCAATGACCGCCCTGCCCGACATCTCACCGACGTCCTGCTTGAAGTAGCCGAGCGTCAGGCGCTTTGGCAGCACCACGTCGCCTTCGTCCGGTGGGTCTTCCCCGACGATCATGCGGAACACGGTCGACTTGCCGGCGCCGTTGGGGCCAGTCAACCCGACGCGTTCACCGGGGTTGAGTTGCAGCGAGGCGTCGACGAACAGGACCTGGTGCCCGTGCCGCTTGTTGATTCCGCTCAGGGTGATCATTGGGGGCGAACACCATAGCGTCGGCGGCGGTGGGCGAAAGCCCGGTTAGGTCGCGGGGGCCGGCCCAGGCGGCAACTCGCCCGTGGCACAGGCCAGATCCGCGTCACCAGTCTCTGCAATTAGCGCCTGTGCGCGGCCCATCCCGCCGGGTTACTTCAGCTTCTTGGCATTGCCGCCGGACGAATCGCCGTCACGCACAACGATGTTGCCGTTGTGGGTCTTGATGTAGAGACTGCCCTCGGTCTCTTCTTCGCCGAGCCGGCAGCGCACGCTGTGACGCTTGATCGTCGCGTCGTGGATGGCAGAAGGCGTCTTGATGTTGCCGTTGTGCGTGGCGGTCTCAAGCCAGCAACGTGCTTGTTCGGACACTTGCACGACGATGTCGCCGTTGTGCGAGACAATGTGGCCGTCGAGGTCTTCGCCTGAGTGGATCGCGATCTGGACCTCGCCGTTGTGCGTCTCGACCCAAGTGCGCTTGTTGTGCGAACTGCCGCGCACATTGCCGTTGTGGGTTTCGATACGCATGGCGCCGGTGGTGCCATTGCTTTCGATGTCGCCGTTGTGCGACTCGAGCTTCAGCGCGAGATGCTCAGGCACCTGCATCGTGAAGCTGAACGACGGCGAGAGGTTGTTCATGGCCGAGCGCGGGTAGTCGCCGAAGATGCGCAGCGTTTCGCCGTCCGTAGCTTGTCCGACCGAGAGGCGCTCGAGGTTGCGGTTCGCTTCCTCTTGCGTGTGGCCGCGCACCTTGATTCTGGCGACGACGTGGATCGTGTCGCTGGCCTTGCCTGGGGTGATCTTGATGTCACCGTTGTGGGTCTTGCAGTCCAGCTTCGATGCTTGTGCAAGTGGCACGTCGACTTCAACGGTCTTGGTGGCGGCGAAGCGGGGGTAAGAACACGCCACTGCGAACAGCGGCACGAGGAGCAGGGTCTTTTGCATGGTGGAAAGCTTGGCTAGCGCGGCATACGTGCGACCTGACGCCCAGAGATTTCCAGAACGCGAACTTTGTTTGGCGTGGCCCGCGGAGCAACCCGCGGGCCGGCGTCCTAGAGCGGGCGCTGGAACGTAACCGAAAGCACGGGTCGGTTGGCGGGAGTGCCGTTCTCTTGCGTACCAAACCACTTTACGGTGCGCGCTGTCGGTGACGATTCGTCTCCTCGCAGGATCCAACCGTGGTTGTTGGCTGGCGTATCGAGCCAGAGTTGCGCATCGGAAGTCATCGTTGCGGTCGAAGCCCAGGTGTAGGAACCAAGGGCGTCTACGGTGCGTGAAGCGCTGATCGTGCCAGTGAAATCACCGCCAGCTGTGCCCCAAGCTGTCGTGCCTGACGTGGATTGTGCCCACGTTACGTCGCCGCCAGCAGCGGCGGCGCCAGTGCCAGCACTGGGGGCGTTGCTGGTGCCCTGAGTCCAACCAGAGGTCAGTCGGTGCAGGTCGAATACGCGAGCACCGATCGGGTTGGTGACGGCGGTAAACGTGCACTGCAGCTGCAGGTTCGCGGCGGTGACCGTGGAGCCAGACGGCAGGTTGCCGGCGACATCAAACTCCAACAGCGCACGCCTGATGCCCACGAATGTGGGGGTGGTCGAGGCCGCATTGCCGGCGACCATCTGATCGCCGGCGCCGTTGGCGTTGCCGGTGCTCTCAGAGTAGATCGTGCCGTCTTGGCTCGCCGAGATCGTCACCGTCGAACTCGCGGCAACCGCGGTGAACGGGCTCGTCGTCTGCGCGCTGCCACCGGGCCCAGTAGCCGTCAGCTTCACCGTGTAGGTCTGCGAGAATGGCGCGACGTTGGGCGAACTGACCGGGAACAGATTGGCAACCGTGTCGGTGACCGTCACCCCAGTGCGGTCGGTCGAGCCGTTGTTGTCCAAGTCCCACGCGTAAGTGGTCGCGTTGGTCGAGCCCGACGCATCGAGCGTGACCGTCGAAGTCGAGTATCCAGTCGTTGCTGCTGCCGCCGAGATCGTGATCGTGAAGCTCGCCGCGACCACACCGTTGGCCGTGATCGTGTCCGTTGCGGTGTCGACACCGCCGTCGCCCGTTGCGGTCAGCGTGACCGTGAACGAACCGGACGAACTGAACGTGTGGGTCGGGCTCTCGACCGTCGAGGTGCCGCCATCGCCGAAGTTCCACGAGTAGCTGGACCCGCCGGTCGTGGTGTTGGTGAACGTGACGTCGAACGGCACCGTGCCGGATGTGACCGACGAGGTGAAGCCGGCGACCACCGGAGCGAAGACTTGCACGAAGTTGGTCTTCGTTTCGGTTGTCGAACCAGCGGTGTTGGTGGCCGTTAGCGTCACCGTGAAGGTGCCGACGGTCGTGAAGGTGTTGAGCGGGTTTTGCTGCGTCGACGTGTTGCCGTCGCCAAAGTCCCACAACCAACTCGTCGGGCTTTCGGTCGACGTGTCCGTGAATTGCACGGCGAGAGATGCCGGGCCGCTCGTCGGCGTTGCGCTGAAGTCGGTCGTCGGTGGGACAACCGCCACTACCAGATCGGACTTGGTGACTGCGTCGCTACCGGCTGCGTTGCTGGCGGTCAGCTTGACCGTGTAGCTGCCGGATGCCGTGTAGGTGAAGCTTGGGCTTTGCTCGGTTGAGTCGACGGTGCCGTCGTTGTCAAAGTCCCATTGCCAGGCAGTTGGCGTGCCGACGGAGATGTCGGTGAACTGCACGGTCAGGGGAACGGCACCCGTGGTTGGAGTTGCCGTGAAGTCGGCAAGCACACCAAAGGTCTCGTCGAGGAACGCGACCATCAGGTTGGTCGAGTCCGGCGTTCCCAGGTTCTTCGCGGCCGTCGTGTAGGTCGCGAAGCCAACACCGAACGTGCTGCTCGACGTCGCAAACGATCCGAAGCACGGATCGGTGGAGGCTCCGTCGCCGTCTGCGGACTCGATGGTCGTAACGCTGAAGCGGTGTGGCAGCACGGTTCCTGACAGGGCTTCGCTGACCTTCACCAGGAAGACGTCTGTTACGGAGTTGGCATCGACGCGCAGGAAATCGATGTTGCTCGCATCGGATTCGAACGCGATGTAGGCGCCGTCGGCGGCAATCACCGGGTTGCGTGCCGAGCCGTCGCCGATGGTTGTGGACTTGCTCGAGAGCAATTGGTTGAGCAGTGTTGTGTTGCCACTGGCACTGTCGAAGACGTAGACGTTGCTCGTCGCGGTCAGGGATGGTGCGAGGTCGGTCTTGTTCGATTCGAACGTGACCAACGTGCGGCTGCCAGCCCCGACGAAGATGCTGGCGTCGCCACTTGCACCGCCGGAGCCTTCTGCGCCGGCCGAGGTCACGCTGGCGCGAACCTTCACATAGGGCCCAGTCGCTCCGCTTACATTGGCGTAAAAGACATCTCGCAGCGCGTTGGTGTCACCAGCAATCAAATCCGATGCATCCGACTCGAACGCGACGGCCCGGCCAGTCGCATCGATCGAAGGCGCGGCGCTAGCACCGTTGCCAGTCGTTGCGATGTTGCCAGTTTGGTGGCTGATCAGTTCGGTGGTGTTGTTGGCGACGTTGCGAACGTAGATGTCGGCTTCGCTCGCCAGATTGCCGTCGGTGAAGCCAGCGACGAGGTCCGTCGACAGCGATTGGAATGCAACCAGGTTGCCGCCAGGGCCGCCAACCGAGGCCATCGTCGAGGCACCATCGCCGACCGTTGTTCCGCCATTGACGGCGCTGACCAACGTCGCGTCGCCGAGCACAACCAGGTCTAGGTTGCCTGCAGCATCCGAGACCAGGGCCACTGCGGTGCGGAAGATGTCGGTTGCGCCGTTGGTGTCATCGGCGACGAGGTTGCTCGCATCCGATTCGTAGACGACGAACAGCGTGCCGACTCGGCCCGGTGCCGAGAACGTGTTGTTGGGAGCCCAGGTGATCTGTGGTCGTGACGAAGCGCCATTGCCGCTGGCGGCGACGTTGGCTGCGCGACTGACTAGCGTGATGTCGCAGACGGCACTCGCTGCAGTCGTGACGAAGCCACTGCGGCCCCACTCTTCGATCTGCTGCAAGAACACCGGGGAGCCGCCGGGAACGGTGCGGATCACGCCGTCGCGGTCGGATGGTTCGTCGACGCCGTCGTGGTCATCGTCGGCGACGCCGTTGCGGCCACCGCGAGTTGGTAGCACGCCGGAGTCGAGCGCCCACAGGACGCGCGGGTCGGTGACGAAGTGGCGGGGTTCGTCAGCCGGCACGTTGCCAGCCATGACGGCGAGTTGTGCGACGGTCTTGGTGACCAGTTCGAAGGACGCTGCTGGTGCCTGCCAGTCCTTGACTCGGAACGTGGTGTCGGCCGCACTGTCGTGGCATTCGGCGCAGACTTCGGGCGAGTTGTTCGGGAAGGAAGTGCCCGGCGTCGGGCCCAGGTGCGGTTGGTTGCCGCCGGCTTGAACGGAGATCGCAGACGACACAAAGGCGTTCGAGCCGTCCACCTGCATGCTGTGGCAAGTCACGCATCGCGGGTGTCGCAGCTTGCCGGCTAGCGACTGGCTGAACGCGCGCGTTTCGACGTCCTGCGAGCAAATCGCTGCCAGGAATACATCACCTGCAGCATTGTCGTCCGTCACGGTGTCGCGACTCAGAGCCGTGCCGGAGCCATCGCCGTTGGCGGCATTCGACGCTGTCGTGAAAGCCAACAGCACGACGTCTCGTTCTGGGAACCGGCCAATCGCTGGAACTACGACACCGGTGGAGCAATCCCCGCTGATCGGATCGGTTGGCTGCAAGCCGACATCCAAGCCGACCGGGCGGTTGGTGCTGACGGGCGAAGTATCGCCCGGTGGGGTTGCCGGATTGTTGCCCAATCCCTTGGAGCAACTAGCGACTGCGATGGCTGCGCCGATAGCGCACAACGAGACGAGGAGGCGTGCCTTCATAGAGTAGTCGATGCCAACCGATGTTGAAGTGGCAGCTTAGCGTGCGAATGCGCTTCATGCGCAACACGAACTCGCTTGGCTCGTTGATGTCTTTGCCCGGCATCACTGTGGTAGTCGTTGGCTCGTCAACGGATACTGGTCACCGATGGTGAGACGCCGTCACCCCAATCAGATGAAGAAGTCGACCCTGTTGTTGTTTGTTGTGCCGTTCGCGCTGCTTGGCTCTTGCAAGTTCTTGGCAAGTCAGCTGATCGACTTCAGGGAGTTCTGGCCGAACGGTCTACCGAAGACGGACGGCAAGTTGTTGGCGGGCATGCAATCGGGTCCGTGGACGCTGTCCTACGAGTCCGGCCAGCCGCTCGCCAAAGGCACTTACAAGAACGATCGTCAAGTCGGTGCTTGGGTCTTCTACTACGAGAACGGCACCGAGAAGCGTTCGGGCTTCTACGACGACAAGGGCTTGCGCACAGGCCAGTGGACCTACACCTACGAAGATTCGACGCCGCAGTCGAAGGGCAGCTACTTCGGGGACTTCGAAGATGGCTTGTGGACCTTCTACGCCAAGGATGGCTCGGTCGTTCGCGAAGGTCAGTTTGATGCTGGCAAACAGTCCGGTCTTTGGCGCTTCTACTATGCCGGCGGCAAGCCGCGCGCTGAGGGCGTCTACTACCGCGGCAGCCGGATCGGACCGTGGCAGTTGTGGAGCGAGAATGGTGCCAGTCGTATCCAGGAGTTCCAAACCCAACCCGGTGTGCAGATCGTGCGTCAGGTCTGGCCCGGCACCACCAAGCTGCAGCGCGTTGGTGTTCTGGCCAATGGCAAGGCGACCGGTCGTTGGACCAGCTGGCACCCCAATGGCAAACTTCGCTTGTGCTGCGGAATGGTCGATTCGGCCCCGAATGGGGTATTTGAGGCCCGTGACGAAAACGGCGGCGTGATGGCGCAGGGTCGCTTTGAAGCTGGTGCTGTCGTCAGTGGCTTATGCGTCGCGGCCGGCACAAGCCGTGCGATTGCCACTGGCGCATTGCCGCCGCCGCCCGCGAACATCGATCCGTGGGCGAGCATCGCGACGGTTGCTTCGGCGTCGCCTGAGTCGACCGTGGCGTTGCTTGTCAACGAACACAAGATGGATGCTGGCGCGACGCCATACGTAGCTGCCGTGTTGCTCGAAAGCGAAGTGTCGCCGAGCAAGCCGGCGCCAAAGCCGGAGGCAATTGTCGCCGCTCTCGATGACGAGAAGATGCGCGAGCCAGCCGCAGCGCAGCCGCAGCTGTCGGTCAAGGACAAGAAGAACTTGCCGAAGATGGTCGACCAGTACAGCAACGGCAGGAAGCGCAGCAACTCGACGGGTGAGATCTACGCGCCAACGCCGGGTGGCCCGCGGCCGACAATGGGCACCGGTCGTCGCAAGAACCTCGAGAACAAGCCGATGCCGTTCGACATCATGAAGGGTGTCGACGGCAACGACGTCAACCTCAGGGACTATCACGGCAAGCAGCGCGTCATGATCGTCGTGCTGCGTGGCTTCCTCGGCGAAGTCTGCATGTATTGCGTCGCGCAGACCAAGGCACTCGCCAAGGCGCGCGCCAAGCTCCAGGCGGCCAACGTCGAAGTGCTCGTCATCTACCCGGGCGCCCGCGAGAACGAAGAGTCGTTCCGGTTGCTTTACGAAGAGGAGTTCGGCGAGGGGCCACCGCCATACCGCGTGTTCTATGACCAGGACCTCGAGCTCGTAACCAAGTTGGGCATTGAAGGGGACTTGGCGTCCCCGACGACGATCATCATCGACCAGCAAGGCATCGTGCAATACGCGTATGTCGGCGAGCACCGTGCGGACCGTCCGGCAACCAACACACTGATCAAGTTGATCGAGGGGATGTAGGCGTGAGTGGTACCGACCCCAATGGAAAGTGGTTTGGCAAGCAAGGCGAGCGAACAGAACCGTTCCATCCGGACGGTGTGCCGCCCGGCCAAGAGTTGCCCAAAGACCTGCCCAAGATCCCCGGGATCACGCTGCACTACGAGATTGCGCGCGGCGGCATGGGGGTCGTCTACAGCGGCCGCCAGGACTTCCTCGACCGCCGAGTCGCGGTCAAGTTCTTGTCGGTCGACCTCGGCGGCGACGCGTTTGCACAACGGTTCCAGCGCGAAGCCAAGATCCTTGCCGGGATCAGCCATCCCAACATCGTTGGCTGCCACATGGCGGACACGACGCCCGAAGGCCAGTCCTATCTGGTCATGGAGTTCTGCGACGGCCCCAGCCTGAAGGCATGGATCGCTGACAACGGGCCAATCGAGCCGATGGCTGCGATCCGGCTGATTCGCTCGAGTGCGCTGGCACTGGCGCACGCGCACCAGTCGGACATCATCCACCGCGACGTCAAGCCGGAGAACATCCTGCTCGAATCGGTGACGTCGACCACGCTCGACATCCGATTCCCGTTCACGCCGAAGATCGTCGACCTCGGCCTCGCGCGCATGACGCACGAGCAGGTTGGCATGGGGCTGACGTCGCCGGGCTCGGTGATGGGCACGCCATCGACGATGTCGCCCGAGCAGTTTGATGATCCGGACTCGGTCGACTTCCGCAGTGACATCTACGGACTCGGCTGCTGCCTCTACGAGATGCTGGTCGGCCAGCCGGCATTCCGCGGCAACAAGCTGACGGACATCGTGCTGCGCAAGCGCGATGCGTCGTCGCCGAACCCTTGCGACGAAAACCCGAATCTGCCGGCCGCGGTTGGCGCGTTCACGCAGCGTTTGTTGGCGAGCAATCGCGACGATCGTCCGGCGAGCTACAAGGAACTCGATCAGGAAGCCAACGAGTTGATGACGGTGTTGCTGGCTAGTCGCGGCAAGTCATCGCCGCCGCCGGCTGCTGCTGTCGATGGTCCCCGGGACATCTTGGACCAGACGGTCCCGTCTGGTGGCGCAAGCCGGCCCGGTGGCCCGTCCGTAGAAGATCCGTTTGCCAATGGCATGGACGCGACCATGCCGATGGGCGCGAAGCCCAGGGGAACGCAGCCACCAGCCGGGCAGGGCGCGGGCACGCAACCAACGGAGCAGCCAAAGGCCAACACTTCGCCCGGCATGTTGAACACGGGCGAGTTCGCGTTCTTGTCGGAGGGAGGCCCGGCGGGAGGAGCCGAGTCCGCGGCACCTGCGTTCCAGGAGTCGGGTGCTTCAAACTCGGATACGGCGGCGACCAATCCGGTGGGTACGTCGGGTGGCGCTGGCAGCAAGAAGGGCCTCTACATCGGGATCGGTGGCGCCGTCGTGGTTGCCGTGGTGCTCGCGGTTGTGTTTGGGATGGGCGGCGACAAGCCAGGCGACAATGCAAACGGCAACAACAGCACAGCCAACGGCAACGGCAACGACACAACGCCAAGCTCGGCCAAAAACAACTCCGCGCCGACGATCGCTTCCCTCAAGCTATTGAAGGGCGGCAAGGAGTCGGACGATGTGACGGTTGATCTGGACGCATTGTTCGGATTGGTCGTCAGCGCGTCGGACCAGGACGGCGACGAGTTGCGCTACAAGTGGTCATGGCCCGATGGCGTGTTGAGCCCGATGTCACAGACCGGTGCTGCCACGATCAAGTTCCGGCTGGTTGACGGGCTGCCAGGCGTCGAGCACGTCGTGCGCGTCGAGGTCAGCGACGACGATGCCACGGTTGCTGACAAGCGTGAGTTCCGCATCGTTGTAGGCGAGTGCCCGCAGAGCTTGCCGCTGATCGGTTTCCAGGCGACCGGCATCTGGGGCACTCCCGTCGGGACTTGGCGCGAGATCATGGATGCTGCCAACCCCGCTAATCGAGGTGTGTCGGGGCGCGTGCGATCGATCAAGCCAGTCATGGCTACCAAGCTGCCAACCGACAAGTTCTGGGAGTGGAGCGGAACTCTGGTGCCCACGGCCGAGGCGGACGGTGAAGCAGCTGCGCAGGTTGCCATCAGCTTTGGCGACAAGGGCTACGCCATTCAGTGCTCCGTTGCGAAGGACGAAACGCAATGGACCATCGAAGTGCGCGAGCAGGTCCCGGGACAGGATGCGTGGCGCCCGTTGGCACCGCCGTGCAAGTCCGTTTGGACGCAGCCGGCTGAGTCAGATGGAACGAATCGAGGTTGGTTCTCGGTGCGTCGCCTGGGCGGCCAGCTTGTGCTCGAGGTCGGCGAGTTTGCTCAACCTGCGCCCGTGCCTGGCGAGCCGCTAGCCGAGCCGACGATTTCGCGCAAGCCGGCGGTCACGGTGGACCTGACCGAGGAGGATCGCCGCGCGCTGGCCAAGGGTGGCAGCTTGAAGTTGATGGTGACCAAGAGCCGCTGCGAGTTCCGAGCCGCGCTGCGATAGCGCGGAGGTCGAACTGTCCGCGCCGGTTTGACCTTACCCGGCAGGCCGACCGACTGGGGCTCTCAGAAGCTCCAGTTCACACCGAGCGAGAACCAGATCGGGTCGCTGTCGATCTCGCCGATGTTCGTCGACCAGTCGCGCAGCGTGCTGTTGACGAGAGTCGAACCGTGCACTCCAGCGGTGATCGTCGTGCGGTCGTCGTAGAGGTAGTTGACCTTGGCGAAGCCGCGCAGATCGGCCCAACCGCTCTCATCCAGGTCGTAGAGCCAGTCGGCTTGGCCAGAAGCCGCGTAGCCGAGCGAACCATCGACGACGATGTTCCACTGGTCGTTGATCTTGAACGACTCGGTGATGCCGAGGCGGTAGTAGGCCGAACGTACTTCATCAAAATCGTAGTGCCACGAGACGTAGGGCGTCGTTTCGAGCACGTTGGCACTGGCAACGAGGAATACCTCGTTGGTGCCACCACGTTCTTCGCCGGGGCCACTGCCATCGCGGATTTTTGGAAACTCCTGGCCGTTCGGCAGGGTGTAGCTGAACAGGCCACCGCGGATGTTGATGATGTCGGTCAGTTGGTGGCTGTAGGTCGCGATGAAGTCGATTTCGGAGAAGCGACCGGCGTGACCATTGGGAAACCAGGCTTTGCCGTTGTCGTTCCGCAGGTCCATGTTGCCCCGCGTCGTCACCGAAATGCTGTCACCGTTCTTGGTCGGCAGGGACATCGCAATCGTCGGTTGGAATACCGGCTTGTCGACGTTGACCATGCCGCGGTGCACAAACTTGGTCGCGACTTCTCCGCCAAGCCGAACGTTCGCAACGGCACCGTCAGGGATGAAGCAACCAGTGGCGGTGACACTGACAACACACAGCAGAGTGACTACTCGGCGATTCATGCAGACTCCTGGAGGCAACGAACGAAGTATTGCGTTGGCGGGAGTGTCGTGGTGACTGGTTGCCATTGCAATGATCGGAGCTAGCAACCGCGGCTCGATTTCGTCGAGCTTCGAAGCGCGCGCACGAGGCCACGCTAGGGTTTTCTAACTACGATGCTCGATATGGCTCACGACATGTTTCGCACTCTTCTAGTGCTCTTGCTCGCCAGTTTCGCTGGCTGTGTGCCATTCGGTGTTTCCGGGCAAGTTGGCTACACGCAGATGAAGGTCGGTGGTGAGTTGGCCCTGACCACCGGATCGGGCGCCCTCGATGCGATCGAGCAGGGCATCGATTCTGCGTTTGGGCTCGGCGATGGCCAGGGGTCGCCATACCTGCGCGGACAGATGGATTTTGGCGCTCCGGTGGTCTCCGCGTCGATCTTTTGGCTGCGGGAGAGCGGTCAGGGCCAGCTCGCCGATTCCTTCGGTGGGTTGGTGCAGGGTACGGCTGTCGACAGCAGGCTCGACCTTGCTGTTGCAAAACTCACCGCTTCGTACGACTTCGATCTGGGCTTGGTGAAGGTCTCTCCGGGCGTGCTATTCGATGTTTTCGCACTCGATTTTCAGGCTCGTGAACAAAGTCTCATGAGCAGCGAAGAGATCGATGATATCGCCTTCTTGCCAATGGCCTTCTTGCGCGCGGAGACTGGCTTGGGACCTGTGAGTGCGATTGCGGAGTTGGGCTACCTTGAGTTCTCGGACGGCGACGACAACGATGGACAGTTCCTCGACTTTGAGGCCATGATCGAGTGGTACCCCTTGCCCTTGGGGCATGTTTTTGCGGGCTATCGCTACATCAGGATCAACGGCGAGGGCGATACTGGTTCTGGAGACTTCGCGACCGATTTGCAGATCCAAGGATGGGTTATCGGTGGCGGCGTCCGATTCTGAACAACGACCCGCTGGCGCTTTTGATCCGGCCACGCGATGCTCAACAATATGAAGCTGCAGAAGCTCCTCGCCGTTTTCCTCCTGATCACGTTCACCGCGTGTGCTGGTCAAACCTATCGAGCCGAAGTCGGGCCGATGTTTGCTCGCGCTCGTGGTGAGTTTGCGTTGGCAAACAGCTCGCAAGTGATGCAATCGAACAACAGTCTCAAAGGCAACTTGGGATTGGGTGATTCTGAGGTGTCGCCATACCTGGCCTTCCGCACCGACTACAACAAGCATCGCGTACGCCTCAACGGCTTCTACCTCGATTCGGAAGGGTCGGGCACGCTGGCGGATGGCTACGGCAACATCGCTGCCGGCACGCAAGTGCGGACGTCGATGGACTTCTTTGCCATCGCCAGCAATTACAGCTACGAGGTGTTGCGCAAGGACAACTACCGCATCGGCGTTGGCGCACAGCTTGGCTTCTACTCACTGGACGTTTCCGCGCGTCCGACAATAGGTGCAGGCCGCGAATCGGTGACCACGGAAGTCTTCGTGCCGATGCCCTACGTCGAGATCGAAGGGATGTGGAAGGACTTCACGATTGGCGCGAACATGGGCGTGATGTCGGCCGACCTTGGCGATGCCAATGGCCGCTACTGGGACCTTGAGGGCTACGCAAACTGGGCCGTCAATGACAGCTACGACATCAAGTTCGGCTACCGCTACTTGCTGCTCGATGGCTATGGCCGCGCATCGTCGCGTGACTTCGATGCCGATGTCGATGTGCAGGGCCTGTTCTTGAGCGCCGGCATTCGCTTCTAGGTTCTGAGTCTCGGGTTTCCGGGCTTCTGGATTTCTGGGCTTCTGGGCTTCTGGGCTTCTGGGCTTCTGGGTTTCTGGGCGTTGGGGCTTTCGGCCGGCTGAGCTGGGCTGCGTCGAGCGACCGAGGCTCCGTAGCCATCACTTGCGCGTCGCGTTCGCATTGCGAATGACGCGCTCTGCCGCCTCGAACATGCGTTCATCCCAATCGGTGAGCGCGCGGTCCGGCCCGAAGGCCGCCACGTTCTCTCGCGTCACGCGGATCGAAATGTCGGGCACGACCCCTTCGACTTGCAGGCCGACGCCAGTGCGATCGACCAGCCTGGTCTCGCCGTAAGTGAGCCGACCGCCTTCGGGGCCGTCGATGCGTTCGAGCCCTGCTTCGGCGCCGCTGGTGCGTTCGCCGATGATGGTCGCGCCGCACTCACGCTGCAGGATGCGCGCCGTGTGCTCGGCCATGCTGGCGGTCATCGAACTCGTCAGCACGACGATGGGTTTGTTGTAGTACTTGCCGCGCGGCTCGATCGGCACACCGGCGAAGCGTTCGACGGTGAACAGCCCGCCGCCTGACGATTCATCGCGGATCGCGAAGATCAGGTTGGTGGGCTCCGCGACGAACCGGCCGAGAAACCGTCGGCCAGTATCCATGTTGCCGCCAAGGTTGCGGCGCAGGTCGAGCACCAACCCGTCCTTTTGCAATGCGGCATCGATCCACTTGTCGATGGTTTCGAGGGGCAGTTCCGTGGCCAGCGTGTTGAGCACCAAGTGCATGTAGCTCTTGGTGTCGTTGAAGGCCGCAGCGTGCGATCCGGCCGGCAGAACGCGCCGTAGCAGGTTGCCCTTGACCTTGGTGCCCTGCACCGGCCGGCGAACGACGTGGCGCGTGACCACGTCCCGGTTCCAGCGCAGTTGCAGTTCGACGGGCGAATCGGGCGGTCCGAGCATCAAGTTGCCAACCAGCGAAGGCACGACATGGAAGCCACCGATGCGCCACAATTCGGGGAAGCGGGCACTGTGCGGCAGGCCTTGCGGCAACTCCGGTGCTTCTCCGCCTGGCCAGCCAATGACGTGCAGCTTGCCATCGATTCTCATCAGTTCGAACCCGTAGCGATCGAGCAGGGACGTTGCCTCGACACCGTTCTCGGTCAGGAGATCCGCCGGTGGGTGGTAGGAGACGTGGGCGTCGCCGAGTTCGCAAAGCATGCCGCACAGCAAGTGATGAAACTCGTGCGGGCGCTCGGCGAACGGTGCCGCCGATCGATACTGCAACCGCATCTCGCCCCAATCAACGTGGTCCTTACCGAAGAACGGATAGTTGTCGGCGAGGTGCTGCCAGTAGAAATCGAATGCATCGAGTCGGCGGAGCTCGGCATTGCTCAGCTGATCGAGGCCGATGCAGCTACTGCACAACAGCGCCAATAGCAGCGTAGAACGTCTCAGCATAACGACCACGCTCCCCGCCCTTCCCGTCGCCGTCAAGGTGCGTAGTCGTTCGCGACCAGCACCGAGGCAACGCACTGCGATACGCAGGTCCTGCCCGAGGTGGGGGCAGGCGGAAGAGCGGGGAAAAGCAGTGGCCCGGCCGAAAAGCAGCGCACCACGCACGCGATTCCATCCACGCGCGATGCACGCTGCTTGCCGGCCACACCACTAGCGCCCGGCAGCGGGCGACATTCCGTCAGGTAATGCGTGCTGATCGCACGCGCTGGGAGAATCAGCGCGGGAACGTCAGCGTGCGGGCGAACAGAGATCGCCCCAGTTCAGACTGTGCAAAGGAGAGGAAATCATTGGCTCGCTGGTCCGGCACGCCGGAGGTTACGAGCTGCAAGGGAATACCAAAGGGGTAGGTGCCGTAGCCGAACGCTGC
>CAXBFC010000044.1:0-27516 GCA_963974725.1 uncultured bacterium
CTATCGAGATCGTGGAACACGAGGTTGGTTCGCTTGTAGTCCGTCGCCCGGCGCGCGAAGCCAAGCGTCAACACATTCGCGTCCAGCTCGACACCGCACAACGAACGCACCCTCTCGACCAGCAGGCGCTTCGCTTCCCGGTGCGCATCTAGGATTTCCTCGTGAGGGACACCTAGAATGGATCGGAGTATCGAAGGGTCACCACGCCATCCAGGTACCCTGCTGTCGAACAACGCGGCAAAGCTCGGTCCCACCCATGTGGCTGTATGGATGCCGTTGGTGACCGCCTCGATGCGGTAGTCGGGGAACATCCCGCGCGACACCTCAGCGTGCCGCTTGGCGACGCCATTGACGTAGTGTGAACCGTTCAGGGCCACCTTCGTCATGTCGAGCTGGCTGCCCCCACTAAGCATGTGCAGAAGCTCGTCGTTCGCTGTCTCACCCAACAGCTCACTGACCAGCTCCCAGCTGAAACGGTCGTGCCCCGCTGGCACCGGAGTGTGGGTCGTGAAGACGCAACGTCGCCGAACCTCCTCGAAGTCCCAGGCACCATGCGCCTGATCACGGCCCTCGCGCAAGAGCTCCGCAATAAGCAGAGCAGAATGACCCTCGTTGAGTTGGAATCGGTGGATAGAAGCGTATCCAAGTGCCCGCAACATCCTCAACCCGGCGATGCCGAGCACAGCCTCCTGCGCGAGTCGATAGCGCTCATCCCCGCCGTACAGAGCGTCGGTTAGCCGGCGGTCGGATTCTGCGTTCTCCGGCAGATCGCTGTCTAAGAGGATTACGGGAACCACCCCGCCCGATTCCCCGCGCACGAGGCACTTCCACGCAGCAATCTTGACGGTGTGGCCGCCGAGACGCATCTCCACGACCGCGGGAAGTCGTTCGGCGTGCGCCGAGGGATCCCATGATGCTGGACCCTCGCTCTGCCAGCCACTCTCGTCGATGTGCTGTTGCAGATACCCTCGATGCTGCACAAGCGTCACGCCGACCAGCGGCAACGACAGATCGGCGGCAGCGCGCAGCGTATCACCAGCCAAGACGCCGAGACCTCCACTGTAAGTAGGGATGGCAGCCTCGATCGCGATCTCCATAGAGAAGTATGCGATCGCGTGACGCATCGTCGTGCCTCCTCCCGCCGACGGCAGGGTGTTGTCCAGGTAGCGGCGAGGATCCTCGCTGAGTTGCTGCCGACAGAGCTCTGAACACACCCAATAGGTTGTGCCGGCGATCGGGCACGCAATCCCGACGTCTTCCCGGACAGGCATGTGGCAGACCGGATCTCGATGCACGGTAGCGATCATGGCTCAAGCATCCGCGGCGCTGCTCGCCTCACCCGACTTTCGACTGGTTGCCTTGACCTTCGGCCCAGCCTTTGGTCGCTCATCTGCAACCTCAACCACTCGGTTCATGGTTCCCATGTCGTTCGGCACGCATACTGCGCACCCCGCATGTGGGCCGTCGCAGCCAGACTCGCAGCACCATGCGCCGTCGACGACGAACTTGAACTCGTGCCGGCCAGGCTCCAGCTCGAGTGAGAGGGTCCATTCACCATCAGCCGCTCGCTTCATTGGCAAGGCGGCCGCCTCCCAGCCGTTAAACGAACCAGCTAGATAGGCTTCCTTGGCTTGTGGGGCGCGAATATTGAACGTGTGCAGACTCATGTTACATCCTCCTTTGTGAGCAGGTTCTCTGCTCGGGTAAGTCGATGGCCGTCGGTGAGTTCCTGTGCGTTGGCATCTGCAATCTGTGCCGATCGTCCGCCCAGGAACCACGCGGACACCACAGCCGCGAGGCTGCCTGACTGCAGGTCACCACGGCTGCCAAGCTTGGCGGTGCACTGTGCAACACGCGTTGGCGTGCCAAGGTCCGTCCAGCCACAGTCCGGGGCAATGCAGAGGCCCAACTCGGCCTCCGCGCCAGTGAGCAACTCGCTGCAAAAATCGATGTTGCGCAGGCCCCGATAGAGACGATCCCCGTTGGCCGATCGCCCATCGAGCTCCGCTTCTCGAAAAGCGGTGAGCAAGGCCGGCAACCGCTCCGCATAGAGTCGCAAGATGGCACGCGCGGAGCCGACTACCAGGAAGCTGTTCCAGACCGCGCCAGCTTGCAGCAGGGCCAGCGCAACCTGTCGGTCGGGCTTTTCCACGAACCGCTTGACGCCGTGCACGGTGTCAATGGCCTCACCCGGCAAGATCCATCCGTAATCCCCCTCGGGTCCGTCAGGTCGAATGCCGACCAGCAAGACACGCCCTGGCGCTTCTGTCACCACCCGCTGAGCCGCACGAATGGTGTCAATCAGGATCTCCTCACGGGCAATGAAGTGATCCGATGGCATCAGAGTCACCTGGGCTTCGGGATCGCGCGCCAGAATCGCAAGCAGCGGCAACAGGATGCCTGCGGCAGTGCCACGGTTCTGGGGCTGCACGATGACGTTTTCTCGCGGCCATTCGCACAAGTCCCGCTGCCAGAACTCCTCGTGCTGGCGAGCTACAACGGTCACGATCCGATTGCTATGGACCAGCTTCTCGGCCCGACCCATCGTGTCTCTGAGTAGCGAACGACCGCCAAGAAGTGAGCAATACTGCTTCGGGATTTGTTGGCCTCCCAGACCTGAAGTCAACGCGCTCAGACGCACACCACTGCCGCCGGCCAGCGCGATTACCCACCGGCGGTCGGAAGCACGTGATTGCCCCCCAAGCACGTCGCCATCTCGGCTCGAGCTAGACCAACTAGACCTGTTTCGTGTCATCGTTCTTCTCCGTGAGCTAGACGATTCGGCTGATTCATCACTGCGCCCGATGCCTCTCCCGGCAACACGTGGGGTTCGCGGGAATGGCATTCGGCACACGCAGAGTCGGGCGCACGACTCAGTACCCCCACCCACTGACTATCTTGGCCTGAATAATCTGCTCATGCAGGCGATGCAGATGCTTGTTCTCGGGGTCGAGTTCGCAGGCCTTATTGCACCATTCGTCGGCATCGGGCAGAGCCCGACGCTGCAAGTAGATCGAGCCGAGCGAAAGGTAGGCGCCTGTCAGGCGATGGCGAAGATCGGCCTGCGCTGAAGACAAGCGGTCGGCAATCGTGGCGGCAGCGGTTGAGGTGGACTTCGCCGGAGCTTCAATGGGCGCTATGAGATTACCGATCCGTGCCCACGTCTTTTCCAGCCGCGCAATGGCACGCTGAAGGCCACGCTGGTTTCGCATCTTTCCGTGGGCCGCAGACTTCGTATCCTTCTCCGTGCGAGCGAGGTCACGTCGCACGGCAGCGATGGCCGCCTTGATCTCTTTCGGGGTAGCTTCACGCGGCGCTGGGCCAACTCGGGCGGCAATCTTCTTCGCGAGCTTGCCTGCCCTCTTGGCCGCCGTGGTGTCCTTGTAATCTCGCAGCACGACATGGACAGCGAGCCGCGCCGAGCCAATGCGGTCGTCGGCATAGTCACGTTCCGCCTGCTGGATGATGTCGGCCGCTATTCTGCCGCGAAACTCGGCGACCAACTTGTCAACGTCCGTCGCGAACGCGGGATTACGTCGCGCTGCTTCGCGAGCCTCGGCGATGCCTAGAGCGAACAAGCCGAGTTCTCGGCACCTGTGTGCCAATTCTAGGTGCGCTTTCGCATCAGCTTGGTCGATTCGACTAGCCAAGACCGCATAAACTGAGCGCGGTTCCATGTCCGCCCGGGCGACGCTCCGCACGCCCTCGGCGGGGAACGTCACATCGATCTTCACGACGTGATCATCGACGTCGATCACTCGACCGATGACGACCTCCCCTGTGCGTAGCTCAAGTGTCTGCGCTGGAATCCAGGAAGCCGCGGCCGAGACGAAAAACAGCAGGAGACTAAGACGGGTCATCATCACTCAATTCCTTGCTCGAAAGTGGCACCGCAGCCAGCGCCGCTAGGGATGGCCAGAGACAACTGCGCAGCAAACGGCAATCGTGATGCCGGCTCCCAACAAGAGAGCCTCGCGGGCATCCGACAGCGATTCGCTTATGGCTGATCCTCTGGACGAAACATTCACCGAAATGGCAGCGTCACAGTCACAGGTCGAAACTGAGCCTGACTTCGCTGCTCCTCGCGGCATTGGGCAACTAGCAAAGTCCGTTCCATCTCGAAATCGGCACCATCGAGCTGGCGGGGCACCGAGGTTGCTGTGCATGATCACCGTGCGAACCCGATGACCGCTTTGCGATTCTTACAGCCCACGACTCCACCAACTACTCACCAATGCTCATGCGAGCCGTGGCATCGTGCGCACAAAAGGGAGGCTCGTTGGCCCGGTGTATCGCGACTCAGACCAAAGACGACAGCCGCGACCCGCTCGTTCATTCTGTGTCACTCTCCGCAATCCGCGCGTGCAGCTACTCGCTGCACCAGCATCTGATCACCTAGTCACCAGTTCCTGATGGAGCCGACCCAAACCAAGCTGTCCGAGAGCGCCTCGTCACCGGGAACCGTTGCTTCAACGGCTCTGCCACCTCGAACAAGTCACCTGCGGCTCCGCATTCTCAAGTGGTCGCTTCTGGTCGCGCTTGTGCCGATGCTATTGGTCGCTATCCAGGGATATCACTGCGCCCGTGAGGCAGTACTCGAGGCTACCACCGAGCGCCTGAGCCAACTGGCCGCTTCTCAGCGGACCCGCATTCAGATGTGGCTCGCAGAGCGACGCGCGGACGTCGAGTTCCTCGCGCAATGTCCCTATGTCCGCTACGAGTGCGGAGACCCAAAGGTGACTACATCCGAAGGCGAAGAGGCTCTCGACTTCTTCAGGTTGTTCAGCGTCAACTACGGGATCTACGACGCAATCGGCCTCTACGATCCTTCCTGGCAGGAACTGGCGGGCATTGGCACCGACGTTCATGGCCTGTCTGATTTCCAACTATCCGGAATCCCAGAGTCCCTCACTTCATCGACGCAACCGGCGGTAGGCAGGGTCCACCGTCACGAAGACCAGAGCCTCGGCATCCACTTTGGTGCCGCAGTTCTTGATGGCGCCAACAGACCCGTCGGATACGTACTCACGGCCCTCGACAGCGAGCGATCCCTGCAGCACCTCCTGCGCGACGGACTGGGCCCATCATCCCCCAGGCGGTGCTACCTAGTCTCCACTGATGGACTGATCCTGACGGAGCCCGCTGGCCGCGATGATTCCACGGCACTTGCCGCGCACATTGCAACCGAGGGTTTCCAGCGCGGCCGTGCCGGCAAGTCAGGCGCGTCCGTCTACAGCGACTATCTCGGCCGAGAAGTCGTGGGCGGCTTCGCTGCCATCCCGGAGATGGACTGGGTATTGCTCATCGAGCAGGATGCAACGGAGGCATTGTCTTGGCTCTCGCGGCTCGCGTGGCGGGCTGGCATTACCGCTCTCTTGGTCGCACTAGGCGTAATCATCCTAGCTTTTCGTGCCGCCCGACGCATAGCCGAACCGCTTCAGCTACTCGTAGGCGTTGCCGAGCAAGTTGCCCATGGCCATCACGATACTCGAGCTGCACCTGCCGCCGAGCCCGAAGTCGACGCCGTCGGAAGGGCCTTGAACCACATGCTGGACGAGTTGGCATCCGCCCGTCAGCGACTTATCAGCAGTGCGACTCTCGCGGCTCTGGGGGAAACGAGCGCCTCGGTCGTTCACGAGTTGCGGAACCCGCTGTCGTCAATCAAACTGAACCTGCACGCACTGCGCTCGCGGCTCGCGGACGATCCCAGGTACGACGAGCTTGCAAGGATTGCTCAGGAACAAGCCGAACGTCTGGAATACATGCTCACCGACTTGCTATCACTGGGCCGCCCGCTCACGTTGAACTTCCGCCCCCTCCCGCTGAAGGATGCGGTCGCGGCCGCGATAGACACGGTCGCAAATCGTGCGCGCGAGCGTTGTCGACTCCGGTTCCAGGACGACGCCCCTGCATTGAGAGTAAAGCTCGATGCTGATCGCATCGGACAGGCCCTAGTGAACCTACTGAACAACGCACTCGACGCGATCGGCGACGGTGGTGAAATCGTCGTACGCACCAGCCTCGATAGCCCGTCCGGCAATCGCGCGATCCTGGAGATCCTTGACGACGGGCCTGGCATCCCGGAAGACAATCTCGAACGCCTCTTCCAGCCGTTCTTCACCACCAGAGCCCAGGGAACTGGTCTTGGCCTCGCGATCGTGCGCAAGATCGTCGAGTACCATGGCGGCCGGATCAGTGCGGCCAACCGCACCGGCCCCGACGGCGCATCCATCGGCGCCGTCTTTCGCATCGAACTACCGCTCCACCGTGAGTCGGAGTCAGCGCACCGATGATCCACATCCTGGTAGTCGATGACGACAAGGCGATCTGTCGTTCTCTGCAGATCCAACTTCAGCAGGAAGGACACGAAGTCGCGACCTGCAACACCGGCACAGAGGCTTTGCAATGCCTCGAAGAGACGAACGTCGACATGGTCTTCCTCGACTTGCGGCTACCGGATCGGAGCGGACTGAAGGTACTTCAGGACATCCGCGCCAAGCCAGCCCCACCGGAGGTTGTCATGATCACAGGAGTGCAGGACATGATGGCTATGATCGAAGCCATCCAGATGGGGGCACTCGACTACGTGCGAAAACCGCTCGCGATGGAAGACGTGCTCGTCGCGATTGAAAAGGTCAAGAAGCTGCAAGTCGGCGGCAATGCCGCAAAGCCGCGCGACGACTTGATAAGAATCGAGACGGAGCCGGACCAACCATTCGAGATTGTGGGCAAAGACCGCAAGATCCTGGATCTTCTGACTCAGGTCGGTTTGTTGTCGCGGAGCAGCGTTTCCGTACTGATCCAAGGCGAGAGCGGCACGGGCAAGGAGCTCGTGGCCCGAGCGATTCACAACGCGTCCTCGCCTTCTCAGCCATTCGTAGCAATCAACTCTGCCGCCGTGGTGCCAACACTGCTTGAGAGCGAGTTCTTTGGATACGAGAAGGGTGCGTTCACGGGCGCGGATCACAAAAAGATCGGCAAGCTGGAGCAAGCTGGGACGGGAACCGTCTTCTTGGATGAAATCGGTGACATGCCATTGGAGCTGCAAGCCAAGTTGCTTCGCGCGATCCAAGAAAGGAATTTCGAGAGAGTCGGCGGCACGGCGAGCGTGAAACTCGAGGCGAGGATCCTCGCCGCTTCGCACCAAGATCTAGATGCCATGGTCGCCGATGGCAAATTCCGCGCGGACCTGCTCTACCGACTGTCCGTCGCGCGCCTATTGGTCCCGCCGCTGCGGGAGAGACCCAGCGACGTCCGAGCACTGGCCCTCCGGTTGCTGGACCGAGTTCGACGGCGCCTCGGCAGCAACGTTGTTTCCGTGACCGCAGCCGTACTACAGAGCTTGGAGCAGCACGACTGGCCTGGAAACGTGCGCGAACTGGAAAACGTCCTCATGCGGGCGATGGCCTTGTCTCGCGGCAATGTCCTTGAAGAAGTCTTCTTCTCGGAGGGACACGTCAATCCCACCCCGACTGTCGCGCAAACTGGTTTCAAGAAGTTGTGGGAAGCGGAACGCGATCATGTTCTCGCAGCGCTGACGCACTCCGAGTGGAACATTACGCACACGGCAGAGCTGCTAGAGATCTCGCCCACGACTCTGCGCAAGAAGATCGCGGACTATGGGCTGCGGTGAGCGAGGCTTCGAGCAATCACAGGACACCGAAAGTGAACCCCGAGGCAGGCAGCCAGATTCCGGGTTTTGCTACCGGGAGCATCGCTCGCCCCTCGGAGCAACGCACTTCGACCGTGGCGATCAAACGGCCTGAGCAGCATCTACATCGGCAGACCAACATGAGCGGATCGAGACACGGGAATCAGTTCTACTTTCTCGGCGCTGCGCTACTCGTCCTCGCCGCTCTCTACCCAATTCTGGGCTGGGGGCAAATGGGGCTCATCGCTTGGACTGTGACTTTCTGGGTCATGCTGCTCGCTGCAATTCATGCAGCGAGCCTTGGGCCCCGAGTGCGACTAGTCTCTCGCGGGCTTGGTGCAACAGCCGTCATGGCCGGTGTTGCTGGACTCCTCTGCCACGAGTTCCTCAAAGGAACCCACGGTTGGGTGTTCGCAGCCGTGGACGCGCTAACTCTCACGTTCCTCATCTTCGCCACGGGCGCTGTTCTCTTTGAAGTTCTCCGCACGGCCCGCGTCAGCGTTGACCACTTGGTTGGCGCTGCCTCGGCTTACGTCATGCTGGGCATGATGTTCACCTACGCATTCCTCCTCCTACAGGCGCTTGTTGGCGCACCAGTTCTGCTGGGCGAAGGTGAGCTTTGCGCAGGTCTCGACGCCGCACTTGACGCTCAGCTGGCGGACTATCTCTACTACAGCTTTGTGACTCTCACGACGCTCGGGCTTGGGGATCTCACCCCCGGAACCCTTGGCGCCCGCGTTCTCACAGGGGTCGAAGCCGTCACGGGTCAGTTGTTCTTGACGGTCCTGATTGCGCGCCTGATAGGCATCCATGTCGTGCATGCCGCGCAACGCTCAATGGACGAGTAGCACTTCAGAGGGGTCTTCAGGATCTCGTGTGGGTGAGCGGCGGCCAGAGTCTTTGTCGATCCAAATGTAGGAGTCGAACGAGTGCTGTTCCCTGAATCCTAGCCTTGAGTACCACTTGCGGGCAGGATTGCCCTCGGTAACGGTCAGCGCCACATCTCTGCCCCCCATCGACACCAAGGCATGCAGTGCGTGGTGCATTAATGCACGGCCCACTCCGCAGGCCTGATGTTCAGGTAGTACCGAGATTTGGCCTATTAGTCCACGCGTCTGGGACACGCGGGTGGTTGCGACGATTCCGATAGCTTCGCCGGAACCGTTGGTTGCGATGGCACTGGCCGACGGTTCGAACGCTCCGCACGCCGGCGACTCCGTGAGGGACTCAAGGTAGCGCTGACAGCCAGGAACGGTATCGATGCCAGCATTGATGATCGCATCCGGGCTCCCAGCCAGCGAATGGTGGAGTACTTGCGCAGCTTCACCCAGCCGCCTTGGAATCAAAGGTTCAATTGCAATGCCGGCCAGGATCCTTGGCAGATGGACCTTGTCCAAGGATTTGGTGAGAAATGATCGGGGGACTGCGTTGAAGCCAAGGTCGTTGAGCACACTTCCGACGCCTGACTCCCTGATGAACGGCGTGTGCGACTCGATCCGGTTGCACAAGCGCGCACCGCGCATGCGGCGGACCACGAAGTTGGTGAGCTTGGCACCCAAATCGGTGTCCCGGTATTCCGGGGCAATTGTCAGAGGCCCCATCACCGCGTCCTTGCCTACACCTGTGTAGTACACGCTCCCGGCCGCTCGATCGCCGTCCGTGGCAAAGACGCCCGGCAACACCCGTCGGCGGGCAGCTTGGTAGATGACCCGCTGGATGTTTGAAATATCCCAGTGCAATCGGTGACCCCACATGTATGCCTCATCCTGAAGGAGCTTGTTGAGAAGGTGGAGGGGGGCGGTTTCGAGGAACTGGAATCTCACTTCAATTGCCGGTCGTGCACTCGTGGCTCTACCCCAGCCGGTGTTAACAAAGACCACGTGTGGGCGCGGTGCCATTGGAGCATTCGTAGCTTCATCGACGAGAGGCGTGCCAAGAGTGAGGCATTCTCAAGATGGCAGACTCTCCGCTCAGAACGTGCAGGCTAACCCGCCACAGTTCGCGTTCCCGTTCTACACGCCGGAATCCGGCGCGGCTGGCAACAGCTCAGCGACAACTGGTCTTGGGCGCGGACGACAACTAGATCTGTGCACGTGACGACCGGCTGACCACCTGAGTTTTTGCGCCCGTACGATACGCCCTGCAAAGATCTTGGAGGGCTTGCCCACTTGCCCGGGCACGAACAAGAGACGCGAGCTTCGCCTGGCGGATGACTTGAGTCAGAACCACAGAGAGATGCCAGCAACCAAGGACAGGTCGCTTGCGTCACCTCCGCCACGCGAAACCAGATCTGCGGTCTCCCCCGTGCTCTTGGTCCAGTTGATTCCTATGTACGGAGCGATCTCTCGCTGGAACTCGTATCTCAAACGCAAACCAAGCTCGACGTAGTTCAGGCCTTGCCCAACCTCGAACGCGGCAACTTCTTGCACCGCGATCTCTGCTTCGAACCTAGGCTGAAGAATCAGCCGCTGCGTGATAAGGAAGTCCGTCGAAGCAGTCAGCCGAGCCGATACATCTGCGTCCTCGCTGATGAACAAAGCCGCCTCCACTTCGAACTCGTATGGCGACAGCCCCTGAACACCGACGACGCCGAACCACCGGTCGATGTCGGAACCAGCACCAAATCGACTGTCGTAGCGAGCCCCCACTTGGAAATCCCAGAACGGCGCGACCAGCTGGCTATAGAGGGCCTGCACCTCCAAATCCCCCTCCGCCGCCCCTTCAACGGTCTGCTCACCCTCGGTCTTGATCCACAGCCGTTGATAGTCTCCGCCGTGCCACCCCTGCGCCTCCCAGCGGGCGACATCAGGTCCGCCGTCACGCACTCGGAACTCGAGCTGCTCGGCGCGCAAGAACGTGAACGACTGGTCGTCATGTACGGGGGCCGGCCATTGATCAGAATCCTGCGCGTCGATTCGCGTTGACGAGCCGTTGTAGTTCTTCGCCCCGACCCCCTCCGCAGCGGCCGTCGAATCACCATGCCCGTACGCAGCAGTCTGGTTCGCGAGCCTGAGGAGTTGGCCGCTCGGATGCGCCGCGCAGGCGCCAAGCACCGCGGCAAGCGCCACACAGGCGAAGGCGCGCTGATGACCACTCACCTGTTGGTCTCCGGCATGCCCATCACCGCGTCTCCTACCTCTACGACACGAAACATGCCCGCGTCCATGTGGTAGAGAATGTGGCAGTGCATCGCCCAGCGCCCAGGAGCGTCGACGCTGATGTCTACCGAAATGCGTTCGGCAGGCTTCACGTTCACCGTGTGCTTGCGAGGCTTGTGCTTGCCAGCGCCGTTGACGAGTTCCATCCACATCCCGTGTAGGTGGATGGGGTGGTTCATCATTGTGTCGTTGACGAACGTGATGCGAAGCCGCTCTCCGTTGCGGAAGGCAATTGGCTCTGGCGCTTCTGAGAACTTCTTGCCGTCGAAGCCCCAGATGTAGCGATCCATGTTCCCGGTGAGGTGCATCTCGATCTCCCGCTCGGGTTCTCGCTGATCCTCTCCAGGCACCAAGCGCCTCAGGTCGGTGTAGACGAGCACCCGATGGCCCGCGTTTTCGAGACCAAGGCCAGGCTCATCGAGTCGTCCCCGCGTGACCTCCGCGACGCGCGTGTTGCCCGGACCATGGCCATCCGGCCCATGTTGCACCGGTCGCGCCCAGGCCGGCCCTTCATGCGCCTGCTGGTCCATGCCAGCCATGTCCGGCATTCCGTCGGGCTTGACCTCTTCGCGTCGTTCTTCCGGGTGCTCCATGCCGGGCATAGCATCCATGCCCTTGCCCACGTCCACCTTCGCGCCATCCACCTTGGGCTTCGCAGGCTTGTTGGCCATGCCACCCATCGCCATGCCAGACATCCCTGCCATTCCCATGTCCATCATGGTCAGCATGGGCCGAGAACGTCGCTCAGGAGTCGCAGCGACCATTCCGAGTCGTGGAGCGAGAGTTCCGCGCGCGTAGCCGCTGCGGTCCATCGTCTCGGCAAACACCGTGTAGGCCCGCCCCTCCTCCGGACTGACGAGGACGTCATAGGTCTCAGCGATCGCAACGCGAATCTCGTCGACGTTGACCGGCTCGACGTTCTGGCCGTCCACCTGCACGACTGTCATTGACAACCCAGGAATGCGGACATCGAAGTACGTAGCTGCCGCGGCATTCACGATTCGCAACCGCACGCGCTGCCCCGGCTCGAACAGGCCCGTCCAGTTCGACTGCGGGCCCTTCCCATTCATGAGGTAGGTGTAGGTCGCGCCCGTCACATCCGCGATGTCCGTAGGATCCATCCGCATGGCTCCCCACTTCGCGCGGTTAGCCAGGATGGTCGCGAAACCATCTTGGGCGACCGTCGGCTTCTGGAAGTTGTAGTAGCCCGAACTCTTCTTCAAGCGCGCGAGGATGCGCATCGGATCTTCGAACGTCCAGTCCGACAGCAAGACGACGTGTTCGACGTCCCACGCGAATGGCTCGGGCTCTGCGGGATCGATAATGAACGCCCCGAACATCCCCAGCTGCTCCTGAAAGCCCGAATGGCTGTGGTACCAGTAGCTGCCGCTCTGCCGCACCGGGAACCGGTAGGTAAACGTCTCACCGGGGGCGATCCCGCGATAGCTGACTCCAGGAACCCCGTCCATGTTGGGGGGGAGCAGGATTCCGTGCCAATGCACCGAGGTGTCGACATCGAGTCGATTCTGGACCCGCAGGATCGCCTCATCACCTTCTCGGAAACGCAGAATTGGCCCGGGCACCGAGCCGTTGAGTGTTACTGCTGACGTTGGTTGGCCTGCAATCTCGATCGTTCGACGCTCCACGACCAAGTCAGCAGGCTCCCACTCAACCGCGCCTGTACGCGAAAAAGGATGTGAACCAAGCTGACATCCGCCGAGAGCCAAGGATGCTCCAACGGACGACGACGCGATCAAGAACTCACGACGGTTGGACGTGCGGCCCGGGTCGGCGGCACAGCGCTTCGGGTTGGGTGATGGATTCATAGCTTGCTGAGAGTGGTTGGATCAGGGCAGTGAACCTGGCGAGAACCGACCCTGCCGATGCAGGATCAGCTCGCCGCCAAGGCGGCGACGGTCGCTGCGAGCAAGAAGGTCAGTGCCAACCGAACTCGCCTCGAGGAACAGCACGCCCTCATATCACATCGCCCCGCGCAACAGACCTGATCTCCGCGCCCGCGGTCGTCGCCAGCCCGAAATGGAGTAGCCAATCCCGTCCGCACGGTGCAGTCCACAGATGGGCACCGGCTCACTTGCCGGTCATCTTTTTGTGATCGTGCCCCTTCTTGGCATCGTGATCATGCCCCTTCTTGGCCCTTTCCTTTCGCGCCGCGTCGACCATGGCGATGAACTCCGCAGGCGCCTTTTCGACCTCAATCGTGCAATCCTTGCAGCACACGCGCACCAGCCGACCTGCGACAACCAGGTCAATGGGCTTGCCCATGATTCCACCGTAGGGTTCATCACTGACAGGGCACCTCGAGAAGAGGTTGCCCTTGCCCTGTTCGGTGATCACGGCCTGGTTGAGCAGCGCGAGGAACTTGGCTGGGCTCTTCTGGAACTTAGCCTTCTCCTTCTCGCCGCCAACTCGAATCAGACGATTGCCGAACACGAAGTCCGTCGGCTTCTTCGACTTCTTCGGCAGGGCCTTGCCCGTTACCACCGATGTCTTCAACGGGTAGAGCGCCATCTGATCCTTGATGATCTTGGCGTCCAACTTAGCCAAGCTGGCAGGCAAGTCCTTCTCGAACTTGCCCGTGCACCCGCCGCAGCAGTAGCGCACTTCGCGACCTTTGTAGGTCTTGACCAAGGGATCGCCCATAGCACCCAGCTTCTTGCCCGAAATCGGGCAAGTGTCAAAGGGATAGGCATCGCCAACACGGGCAGCAGCTTTCACCTTGTCCTGCGTCTTGCCGTGCCCTTCGTGCTGCGCAGCAACTCCCCCAACGAGCAGAAGTGCAACCAAGATTGGAGTAGAAAAGAACAGTCGTTTGATTGTCAGCATTGATGACTCTCTCTTGTCAGTCGACTTTCCGACAGGCCATGGCACCATGCCAAGCCCACCAGGAAGCAAGAAACGGAATACGATGAGGTTCGGGCTCCGTGGCCCTATTTGTGTTCGTGTGGACTCGACGGTGCATCGCCATGAGCGTGCTGTGGAGTCGTCGATGGCGGATTGTCTCGGACACCTAGGCCGTACCCGTAAACCAACAGCGCGCCACGGTCGGCTCCGAGTGTGGCAAGACCTACGACGAGTGTGATCAGCCCTGCTTGAACGCAGCGGGGCCGCCAAGCATCGCGGCGCCGCATCAAGAGCACCGCGCATGACGCAGCCAGCGAGATCGCTGCCGTAGCAACCATGAAGTTACGATGCACGTGAACAAGGTCGTGCCCGGGTTCATCATGAGTCATCGACGATGTCGCGAGAAAGCCAGAAACCACCGCCGCCACGCCACTCAGCGTGCCCAGATGGAGCAGCCAGGAGCCCATCCTGAACAAGCCCGAAGTCGAACGCAAAACGCCGAGCCAGCAGAAACACAGCGCTCCCACCCAAAAAGCAATCGGGAAGTGCACCAACATCGGATGACTGTTGGGCAATAGAGAAAGGCCAGGCAACCAGTTCATGTCAGACAGCTCCACCGATCAGGAACCGGCGACACCAGACTCTCCGCACGCGGAGAAGATCCGTAATCGCCGCGATCTTGTTTCGACTGGGTTTCTTGATTTGACTGAGTCATGGCGAGGCCACCGGAGCTTGAGACCTAGCAAAAGCTGTTCCGCTCTTTGATATCGAACCACCTGAGACGGTTGGCTCCTGGTATGCAGTGGCACGAGGCCAAAACCACTTCTTGTTCAGGCACCTGCTGCGCCTTTCACGTCGCAGCCGCGACTGATTCGCCAGCATCTGATCGCCGGCTCACCAGTTTCTGGCGGGAGTATTGGCAACCCCCGCTCTCAACTCCCCGCCACTCCATTCATGGTGCCGCAAGATTGCTGAAGGACACCGCCCGATGGCAGCCGAACAGAAACCAAACACGTCATGCTTGATCGCCATTCGTGACCTGCACCGGACTCACAACTGGCTCCGCATGGCGCCACTCGCGCGCCATCACTGTGCGCTTGTCGAGGAAGAAGAGCCCGACCTCTTGCCCCCCCGTCGTGCCATTGCTTGGCAAATCGGCCGACGACCTCATGCAAGTCATCCCAGCATGCGCCAGAAAACCACTGGCGAGACCGGCGGCGCGCTGGGGATCGCTACGGAGCTGCTGGCACGCTTCGACGAGATCGCTGCCAAGCCAATCCTCGTCGAGATGCGTCGCCAGTTACTTGAAGAAGACGTGCTCCAAGCCGACGAGACACCGATCAAGGCACAGCTCGAAGACCAACGTGGCACGCGCCGAGGAACCCTGTGGGTTTGGCGAAACGCTCGAGGCAGCCCGAACGAAATGTCCGTGGCCGACTTCAAGGACGATCGATCCGCGAAGGGGCCCGATGCTTTCCTCGGTGATTGGACCGGGAAGCTGTTGACCGATGGTTACGACGGCGTGAATCCGACGGCACGGCAAAACGCGATCACGCGTGCCGGTTGCTGGGCGCATGCGCGGCGCAAGTTTCGGGATGCACTCACGGCGGGAGCCACGCGAGCAGGACTCGCACTACGCCCGATCCAGAGGCTCTTCTGGATCGAGCGCGCTGTCATGGCCAGAGCCGAGAACAGAAGCTGGGATCGCGACCATTCAACTACGACAGTCGGTGCGAAGCCGTCGGTCGAAAGTCGTGCTTCGCAAGCTGTATGAGATCGTGTTCGCACTTCAGGAAGACCCGTCGACTCAAGGCAACGATCAGTTGCGTAAGGCTGTTAACTACGCGGTCAACCAGCGCAAGCCGCTGCTTGCCCATCTCGATGACGGACGCCTACCCATTCACAACAACGGCACCGAACGCGACCTTCGCCACGTCGTGACCGGTCGCAAAAACTGGTTGATGCTCGGAAGCGAAAAGGGCGGTCGCGTAGCCGCCCGCCTCTACTCCCTCGTCATCAGCTGCAGGCTCGCCAACGTCAACGTCGAGCGCTACCTCGAAGACGTGCTGGTCGCCGTCGCGACGACGCCGGCGTCACGCGTGGGCGAACTCACGCCGTGGGGCTGGGCGAGGGCACGCGGCGCGACCTGCGAATCCTGAGGCTGAACTGTGCTTGGATTCAAGAGGCCGCCCGGTGGCTTGACCGGACGCTTACTTGCACGCGTCGCGCGTCGCAGCCAGCGACGTGGCGACCGACCGCCTCCTGATGCTCTCCTGCAAGCTCATCCTGTTCGGCGAGAGGCATCTGCGCCGGACACTCAGCGAGTTCGCTTATCACGCGCAGCGCCCTGACACCCTGGCGCTACCTTTCTCTCTCTTGACAACCGGGGACCTCTGAGAGGCGAACAGAGCTCACCATCGCAATACGGATCCAGAGAGCTAGGACGGTGAGCAGCACGACGCCGTAAGCGAGGATGATTTGCTTGTCCGGCGCGCGCACACCGACGATCACGGCTCCCACGAGCGCCACGCAATAGAGGATCGCCGCGTAGCGGAACCTCCACTCCGGGGAGAGACGCTTGACCCCAACGGCTTCCACGACGAAGCCGATTAGGCCCAGACAGGCGGCGAGGAAGGTGAAGCCCGAGAGCCTGTGCGTATTCTCGTGACCGAGAGATGTAATGACGCAGGCCCACAGGACCGGGAATACACCCATGACCAGAACGAATCCCGCGGTTGTTCCTCTGGTGGCTGTCATCATGTGCTCCGGCCCAACTTGGTGTCCGGCAAAACTACGTTCGACACCCGAAAGCAGTGGCCTCACTGTCATCCTACCCGGTAGCCACAAGCTGTGGAGGCCAGCGACTCAGTTCATTCTCGCAAGACTCGCCAACAGCATCATTACGGCCCTACGAAGGGGCACGTGGCATTCCCTGTAGAACTCAGGTGAAGCATGTGACGCCGGTGACGAGGACCAAGCGGACTGCTCGCAGCTCTCGCCGTTCGGCCTGACGGCTTGATTCCTCGCGACAGACCAACCAACGACTTTGTATCACGCCAGCGGCCTTCGAACTCGGCTAACAGTGTCAACGGCTCATTGGTCATGGGCAATTTCGAGCTGACTAACTCGGTGTCAAACAGGCTCGGCGGAGCGTCCGAATACTCAGTGCATTGCGCTCGCGGCTAGCTTTCTGAGTCATGCTTTCCGCTGTTCCACTTCGATCCACCTGACGTTAGCGATTCCAAGCTGACGGCAGTTGCAGGCGCTGCTGCACCGCAGATCCAGCGGACACCGTAACGACACCGCACGGCACCCATTCGCGTTGGATTGCCTGATAACCGTGCACTTGAGTAAACGCGTCGCGAGCCGCTTGGGTCGAGAGGCTACGTGGCCGCGCTTCGATCACGTAACTACCGGCAAGGATCGGCCGCTGCCGCAGCTGGCCCTCGGCATCGGTGGTCCAAATCCAGCCGGTCTTGCGACCGGCTTCGCGCAACTGGAGGCCAACCGCGGGTGTGCCGTCAGCCTGCAACACGCTCACGTCGAGCGCGCCTATTCGCAAGTCGAGCACGGACTGCTGTTCGCCCGCATGCGGCACCACAGTGTAGGCGCGCAAGATCGACCTCTTGCCGGAGGCTGCTCGCCAGTAGACGCGCAGTTCTAGGTCGCCGACAAAGGTGCGCAGCGAGAAGCGGCCGTCGGCATCGGTTCGCCCCATCCTCTGGCTCGTGAAGCGCTGCCCAAACGCGTCCTTGGCATGCCAGCCCATGGCGTTCACGTCACAATCGGATGCCGGCGCGCCGTCGACAAGGATGCGCAGGTTGACGTCGGCAGCCGCGAACGCGGCGATGTCGAGGTCACGTTCGAGCATCTGCCCCTCGACAATGCGGATCGTGGCTGCTGCATAACGGCTCTTCGCCTTGACGATTGCGTTCCAAGTGCCGGCAGGGATCCCAGAGATCTCGAAGCTACCGTCGGCGGCAATCGGAAACGGACGCTCGAGATATCGGTGCAGCGACTCACCTCCATCACGGACGAGCCGGATACCTACCGGTTTCAGCTTTATGTTCGGACGCCGCTCACCGAGCGCAACCACCTCACGTGCAACCTCCGCGGGCACGAGCCTACCGCGCCAAGTCGCACCGCGCTGGGCAGGGACCGTGAGGTCATCTGCTGCATCGAGCGAAATCGGCTGCACGACCTGCAGCGCCAAGCCAGCGCCCGAAAGACGCAGCGCGAGCGGCCCCTTGGGACCACGCAACACGATGGAACCGTCTGCCTCGGTCTCGCCCTCTTGCACAATGCGCGCGAGCGGCGGGCCGGTGACTTTGCAGTCCTCCAACGTCCACGTCTCGGTATCGAAGCGCACCTGTAGCTCGCCGGGATCGAGCAGCTGCACAGAGACGCCCGCGACCGGCCCTCGGCCGTCCGTGACAATCAGGCGGCGTTGAATTGGCGGCCACAACGCAACCGTGACTTCGGCAGAACGATCGGACGGCAATTCGACAGGTTGGAAGGTCGACCTCAGTAGTTCCTCCGACACGGGCGTAACCACAACCAAGTAGCGACCGGGAGGGGCCGAGACCTGGCTCATGCCGTTCGCATGTTCACCGCGCGCGACCTCGAGCCCAATTCCCCACGCGTTCGAGTGTACCAGTTGCGCAGCGTAATCTAGCACCGGTGCACCCGTTCGGCCATCGACAACCCGCAGCGTCACCGCTGGGACCGGTTGCAGCGCAACACGCACCTGGTCGGTATCACCAAATCGCCACAGATGGTCGCGGATGGACATGAACCCGGACGCAGACACCTCGAGCCGGCGATCGCCGCGTCCCCCGCCGGGCGTCGGCAGCAGCTCGAAGCATCCATCGGTACCGGTCGTCGTATGGTTGTCGTCGAGTGACACGTACGCCCCGGCGATCGCCGAGCCGTCGGGACCGACCACGATGCCACGACACGGAGGTGGTGCCGCTTCGACGACCAGCTCCAACACCCGTTCCCGCAACGGACCCGCAAGCGTCACGTCCCGGGCGGACGGGTCGACCAGCTGGCGATTGCCGAGCCGCAGCCAATACCTGTCGGCTGGCAGTTTGTAGCGGAAGGCAAAGCGTCCAAGGTCATCCGTGGTCGCCTTCATCGTAGTCACGACGCGCACGTCCACGAGAGCTCTGTCGCGCCCACCGCTATTGTCCCTGACGAGTCGCACGGACACGCCGACCTGAGGCGCGCCTGCGACGTCGACTACGCGGCCACGAACGGTGTGCGCCATCGTCATCACCAGGTCGCCCAGCGCGTGAAGCTCGCCCGGTTGCATGTCAGCAAAGGTTCCTTCAAGGCTGCAGCGGCCATCGAGGTGCAGTTCGAATTGACTGATCGTGCCGTCGATGATCGGCAGCTCAACGGCGAAGACGCCATCACCGCTCGTAACCTCTTCCACACGAGCGAGCGCCTTGTTGCTGTTCCGGCGCCTCGCGCGCGCGTCGATGTGCACACCTGCAAGCGGGGTGCCGGACTCATCGATGCAGCGACCCGAGAATGCGACTCCCAAAGAGTCCGACACGGCCGTCGACGTGAGGCCTGGCCCCGCGGCAACCAATTCGCGATCGGAGGACTGCGGCAACTCCGCCGGCGCGGTAGCCAACGCAGCATTGGCGTTGCTCTCGCCGCTCATCTGGACCGGCGCAACGACCGGAATCTCCCCTCCGGGCCACAGCAAGATCCAAGCGAACACGGCAGCAGCGGCCCCGAGCACGAGTTTCGTCGTCATGAATGCAATCCCTATCTTCATTGCGGTAGCCGTCGCATTCGGGCCCAGCCCGAACGTCAGAACCAAACCGGCGCGCCAATCCCGCCCACCACGATCGGCATCGAGCCGTTGTCGCAGCATCGCCAACCCGCGCTGCAAACGGCTCTTAACCGTCGCTATCGATTCGCAGTTTCGCGCTGCGATCTCGCTCGGTGTTAGGTCCTCGAAGTAACGTAGCAGCAGCGTGTCCTGATACGGCTGGGCCAACCCGATCAACGCTGCATCGAGCCGCGCCACCATCTCACGATGTTGCGCGGCGCCGAGCGGCGAGAGTGCTTCCGCTTCATCATCCCGACCCACTACCTGCTGCTCACGAACCACGCGACGCCGTTCCCCGCGGCGCTGCTTCATCGCGCGGTGACGCAATACAGCCACGAGCCACCCCAGTATGGAACCCGAGCGTCTCGGCGGCCGTTGTAGCGCCGTAAGCGCGGTGTCCTGCACTACGTCGTCGGCATCGCGGGCGCCAACGAGCGCACGGGCCAGGCCGTACAACGCGTCGGCGTGTTGGACCAGTTCGTCGTCAAAAGGGGCTGTCATCACGGCTGCGCCACGCGCAAAGGCAAAAGTAACTCCCCGCGCCAGCCACAGAGGATGCACGATTCTGCTGTACGCCGGGAAGAGTTTGCTTTGGATGTAGCCGCCAGACTCCGGACACTACGGTTGACCGCGGTTGCAAATGGTGGAACCGTAGACCTTGAGATTCCGCGCTACCGTCGCACGACCTGACGGCCCTGGCCCTCGCGACAGACTGATTCCCGACTACGAATCGCACCATCAGTCTGCCTACTCGGTCGAAGCGAGCAGCAACTCATCAATCATCGATGGCCTCGAAGAGCGCAATTGCTCGGCCGCGTTTTCAAACACAGAAGACAAGCCAACGATTCGCACGAGACCAGACCGTGTCGAAGTCGAGTCCGCAAACCTCATCCTCGTCAGCGCCCTTGCAACCGGCGGCGCATACACGAATCGCGTGCCAGAACTCGTGAGGAGAAGGATCGGCACCGGCTAATCACGCACCCCCAAGCGAACTTCAGGCTGCTCCGACGGGTCGACGATCACATTGGCGAGAACGCCCGTGTTGTCACTGCGCACGCCGTGTTGCTTACGCAGCACCAGTCGCGTATCCCCGGGTTGCAGCCAGAGGCGAATGGACTTCGCGTCGTGCGGCAATGGAACGCCGAGCCCGCAATCATTACGGGCAAGCTGCACAGCGGCCATCTGCCCAAGGCCCGTCGGCCAGTTGTTTTCAGCAACGACAATGTAGAGCCATGGCGAAGCATGCGCGGACACGTCCCCCCATGTGACGTCAAGTGGCACCGCGGTGACTTCGAGGCTCTGTTGCCGCTTGCCTGGGACTACTTCGATTTGCTCTGCGCGATGCAGCACGACTCCGCTCCAAAGGTCGATCACCAGTAGCGCACGTTCGCCAAGCGGTTCGACGAGTTCGTAGCTGCCGTCGCGCTGCACAGGACAGACCGGGCCACGGTAGTTCACACACGAATACATCAATTCGCTTTTTGAGCTAACTGGCAAAGACATCACCGCGAGTCGCGAAGCCGGCACTTGGCTGCGTACCTGACCGGAAACGACGCCACGCGGGACCTTCTTGACGGCCACTTCGATATGCCCTCCATCCGCGGCCTCAACGACTTTGAGAGGAACCTTGTCTGGCAGGCCTTGGCGAAAGCCACGTGGCACCAATAACTGCACTTGGTAAGCCCGCGCCAACAGTCCTTCCGCAGCGAAGGAGCCATCAGCCGCCACCGGGAACCGCAGAGAGAAGTCGAAGTCCTCGCCCGACGTCAATACACCGGGACGGTGTGGTACGAACCGCACCATGCTTCCGCGCGGCACCGAAGACGTATCGACCTTACCCTGGATGCGAACCACTGTCTGCATTCGCAACTCGACCTCACCGTGGTCCTTGCCGGCCACAACTTGGATTCGCCGAGGCGTCGGATTGCGTTCGCGCCCGTGCATCACGAAGTCCACGCCGAGGTTCTCACCCGCTGCAACGAGACAGTAGGCGCCGGGAGGAAGGTACATCACGAAGCTGCCGTCGGCAGCGGTACGCACTGCGCCAGGACGACGAGCTCCGCCATCGAGCACGAAGGAGCTCACGTTCTCAGCCTCGACAGGCTTTACCGCGCAGACGTAGGCCGCGCGCATTGGTTTGACGCCGTCGGAATCGACAACGCGACCGCGCACTGCAACAGTTCCCTCTGCTGGGGCTGGCTCCGGCAACGGCGGCCTCGATGCTTCAGCCAACAGCCTAACGCGTTCTTTCGGCTCAGTGAGTTTGACGGCACCCAGTGGAACGTATCGCTGCGTGGACGCGGACACCGTGATCGTGCCCTTGCCAAACCACGTGAAGCGCCACTCGCCTTTCGCATCGGTGTACCCCCCGATTTGAGAACCTGACGCCTTCCCCACAGCCCCGATCATCACGCCCGACATCGCCTTGCCACCAACGTCGAGTACGGTAACCGTGACGACCGGCGATCGCTCGACCGCAGCATCAAACGACTGCCCCGCCGCAAGCGGTCCGTAGTTGCTGGTCGTGAAGCCATCACCACCGACACGCAGTGAAATCGCTGAATCGCACGTACCCTTCAAGATAAACCGACCAGACGCATCGCTGCGAACCGCGGTGCGCGGCTCCGGATGCATCGACCATTTGCCTCCGCCCAAACCAAATAGATCGCTCTGTACAAGCCAGTCGCGCGCTTCGACTCGAACACCGGCAACCGGCTCGCCGTCACCGTCACCGTCACGCACCGTCCCTGCCAGCGTTCGCGCTGGCGGCATGATGACCGGCGTCATATCGACGTATATCAATCCCGCAGCAACAGTGACACGACCCTCTGCAACGAACAGAACCGCGTCATGCACTGGCCCCTGCCACGGGTCCCATTGCAGCTCGAACGTGCCGTCCGCTTTGGTCTTGGTCGCAGGATCAGCCGCCAGATCGGCAGTGAGGAACGGCATCGAGGTCAGGAACGGGCACACGGCAACGCCGGCAACCGGTCGGTCGTTCTCGTCGACAACCACGCCACGGATATGGCGGACGGATTGCGCTGTCACCGCCGCAACGAGAACAAGCCAAGCGATCAGATGTCGGATGTGCATGTGGGCCCCCTCATCGGGCCGGTGGTGTGTGGCTCGCGCCAAGAATGCAGACCGCGCTCGTGCCCGTCAGCCCCGCCAGTAGCAACGCGCCCTGAAGGACTCCGCGATCGCCAGCACGGCTAACGGAAAGAGTACACAGGGAATGCGAACATCCTCAGTCCCAAAGAATATGCGGAGCAGACCAGCGGTCAAGAAGACCACCAAACCAAGCGTACTCACCCATACTGTCACAGCATAGATGCGCTGAACTCGCCGAAATCTTGCCGCCGCACGAGCCGAGTCCCTCGACCGGCTCTCTCGCTGCATCCACTCAGGCTTGCGTTTCTTACTTCTGGCCATCCCACCCACCTTGGTGATTGTCTGAGACTCGTGGACCAGACATCACGTGCGCGAGGACCTAGATCAATCTTGCTGCTGATCGTCGTCGTGCACTGATTCCGGACTTCCCCATGAACGGGGACGAAGCAACGACACGCAAAGGAATCAGATCAGCAGAACGACGACACGCATGTGCTCAAGCTGCTGCCGAGACCTCGGTACAGACTCGGCCCTAGCCCAACAGACACCCGTGGCAATACAGTGTCTGCCGGCACCGTCCGCGAATCCCCAGTCCGACGTATTCGTCGACAATCCATCATCATCAGGAACGTCACACGGCGCCTTGGGAGCCGTCCAGGAGAAACCCAACTCCTTGACGACATCCGGAGCATCGATCGCAAGGTCCACGCAGAGCGGGTGAGAATCGGAAACCGCCTCCGATTCCGCCGACTCACCCTGAAGAAACTCGTGGGCGTGTTCGCATGGACACGTCTCCGTCTTGTCAGCTACTCCGAAGCCGCCAACCCCGAAGCCGACATGCCCATCGTGCCCCAAACACACGACCGCGCCTGCTGCTGGCACCAGGGCGACTATCGTCACGATCACCAAGCAAAGCCAGGCGATTACGCGTTGTGTATGAGGACGAAACGACATCGATTATTGGACTACCAAGTGACTCACGAGACTCGCTGACAAATCAGACATTGCTCGAGGCGCCATGAGCGTGCGGCAAGTCTGCGGAAGCCGCAATCCCTGCTCGCCTTGAATTGACCTTGCCCCGGTTAACAGCACGCCTCGCCACGCCAGGCTTCCGTTCCCTCGCGAGTAATGAGGGCAGCTACTCCGAGTGCAGCAAGCGGATCAGCCCACCACCAACCGAGCGCGGAATTGAGTCCGATGCCGACTAGCGTGACGACCGAGAGCCACCAGCAGGCCAAAGTCTGGAAAGAGTCGGCCTCAAGGGCGCGGCTTCCTAGACCACGCGCCGCGGTCGCCTTCGCACGCGCAAGCCACCACATGACTGCGATCGAGACGGAGACCAGGATGAGCCCGACAATGCTCGTTTCGGGGCGCTCTGCGTTCCACAGCGCGAGGCAAGCATCCACGGAGACATATGCCGCTAGCAGGAACAATGTGCCGGCTACCAGGCGATGTGCTCGGCGATCGATCTGCTCAAGAGCTTCCGCCGAAATGGCCGTGCTGCGCCGTTCTCGAGAGAGTCGCCAAAGAACAATCAGACCGGACGTGCTCTCGACGAAGCTGTCGAGCCCGAAGCCAAGCAGTGCCACGCTTCCTGCGGCCGTGGCAGCGGACACAGCGATGACGCCCTCGACAACGTTCCACCCAACCGTCAGGTACGCGAGGCTCGCTGCGCGCTTGAGCGTCGCGGTCCGCGTTTGATCACCTGCCACTGTCGTCGTCCGTGTCAAGGAGCACGTCGAGCGGTCGCCCACAAGCAGCTTCAAGCTCGGGGATGCTCTGGGCTACAGACTCGATCCGGTCGACGTAGTCACGCCGGGTGGCAAGGAGCCGGTTCTGAGCCTCGAGCACAGAGAGAAACCCCGTCTTCCCGGCCGCGAACGATTCCCGCGCAAGCTCAAGACTCGCCTCCCGAAGCGGCAGGAGCTCCTTCTGGTAGAGGCGGGCTGTATCCTGCGCCATGGCATAGCGTTCGTACGCTCCTCGCACCTGTTGCGAAACCTGTGCAGACACTCCCTCAAGACGGTGCAGTGCCTGAGAGAAACGAAACTCAGCCTTGGCGATCTGCGCTTGGTTCTGATCGAAGACCGGGATCTCAAGCTTGAGTGACGGACCAAGTGCCAGGTTGCTAGCGACCGATTCGAATGCCAATCCGCCGCTCACATTGCGCAGAAGACGACGGCGCTCAAGAGGAACCGCGTTCCCTGCGACCTCGACTCCTTTCTTCGCGGACCGCAGATCCAGCCGGTGTTGCTCCGCGACGGCGAGGAGCCTCTCTAGATCGAGGCTCCCTTCGGGTGGTGTAAGAGGTGGCCCCGCAATCTCAATCTCCTGAGGTGCAACGGCGATGCCAAGCACAAGAGCCAGGCGTCGCTTCGCCTCAAACGCGGCGAACCTGGCGGACCGAACAAACACCTGCTGTTCGAGGAGCCCTGAGCGCGCAGCGTTCACGTCGACCTGCGTCGCAGCGCCGGCGTCCTGCCGCTCGCGCGTGAGCGAGAGGAACTCCTGCGCTGTCCTGAGGTTCTCTTCTGCAACGGAAAGAGATGCACTCGAAGCAACGGCCGTGAAATACGCCGACTTCGCCTGTGCCGCGAGCGAGGCAGCGCGGTGTGCCACCTCGAGCACGGTTCGTTCAACTTGGCTCTCGGCCAACCTCTTCCGCGCTGGCAGATGCCACAGCTCGACGAGATTCTGGAGAAGATTGCCCTCAACGTTCGTGCTTCCTCCATCGACTGGGAAACGTGCAAGCATCTGAAGTGACGGATTCGAAATCAGACCCGCTTGGACAGCGTCCGCGCGCCGTACACCGATCTCGAATAGCTGCTCCTGCAGACTGCGGTTGTTGAGAAGGCAAACCTGGACCGCCTCCTTAGAAGTCAGGCCGTCCTTCATGAGCTCGGCAACCCGTTCGCGGGCTCTCTTCTCTTCGCCTGGCTGGTAGAATGCATCCTCCCCGGTTGCAGCTTTCACTTCCCGGCGCGCCTGCTCGTAGTCCGGGGACGGATCTACGGTGGCGCAACCACTGAAGACCAGCAGCAGCGTCAGTGCGCTAGCCACATGCGCTCTGCGCGTCAGAAGCGGACTCGCCTGGTATCTCGTTGTGGCCATGCGTCTACGCCTCCCCCTCACTCATGCTTGGCTTCGTGCCTTTCATGACTAGCAGATAGAGGATCGGCAATACGAAGAGGGTGAGCACGGTCGAGGTCAAGACTCCAGCGACGACGACCGTCGCAAGTGGCCGCTGCACTTCCGCACCGACACCCGTGGAGATCGCCATCGGGAGAAAGCCGACCGCATCCGTAATGGCCGTTGCGAGAACCGGTCGAAGGCGCTGCTGAGTGGCCTCCGTAATCGCAGCGCGAAGCTCGTGGCCTTTGGAAAGGAACGCGCGAATGGCCGACACGAGGATCTGTCCGTTCAGCACAGCGATGCCTCCGAGCGCGATGAAACCCACCGCGGCGCTCACGCTGAAAGGCATGTCACGCAGCCAAAGCCCGTAGACTCCTCCGACGGCGGCGAACGGAATCCCGGTGTAGATGAGCAAGACCTCTCGAAGGTTCTTGAGGCTGAAGAACAGCAGGAAGAACACGAGGAGCAAGGTGACGGGCACGACGATCAGGAACCGCAGCTTCGCGTTCGCGAGGTTCTCGAACTGGCCGCCCCAGTTGATGACGTAGCCATCGGGGAGATCCAACTCGCTGGCAATCCGCGCCTGCGCTTCCTCGACGAATGAGGCCACATCTCGGCCGGCGACGTTGCACTGAACTCGGATCAGCCTTCTTCCCCACTCGCGATTGATCGTCGAGATGCCTTCCTCTTCTGTGACTTCGGCCACGCTTCGCAGTGGCAGGCGAAGCCCAGACTTCGTTGGTATCAACGTCGCACGTAGGGCGTCGGCATCGCTCCGGTGGGAATCCGGCAAACGAACTACCAAGGGGAACTTTCGCTGTCCCTCGAAGACCTCGCCGACGTGACGCGTTCCGATAACTTCCACGAACTCGAGCACTTCCCGACCGGACACCCCAACGCGGGCGAGCGCCTCGGTGTCTAGCCTGATACGTAGCGTCGGCTGACCTGTGACCTGATCGACAGCAATGTCAGACTGCCCTGGAATGTCGACGAGAATGCGCTGGACCTCGTCACTGATCCGCACGAGTTCGTCGAAATCGTCACCGTAGATCTTGATGCCGATGTCAGAGCGAATGCCCGAAGCCATCTCGTTGAGGCGCATCTCGATCGGCTGCGTAGCGACGATATTGAGCCCTGGCAGGTCGTCCACCTCGCGTTGCATCGCAGCGCCGAGCTCGGCTTGCGTGCTCGCCTTCGTCCACTCACTGCGTGGCTTGAGCGACACGAAGATGTCAGTAAGCTCGGTCCCCATGGGGTCGGTGGCGATCTCAGCCGTTCCGATGCGACTCCACACGTGCCGAATCTCGTCCGGGAAGCGCTCCAAAAGGAGGCTCTCGATGCGCGTGTTGTATCGAACGGACTCGTCGATCGAGACCCCCGCTAGACGGATAGTGTTGAGGACGACTGCCCCCTCGCTCAGACGCGGGATGAACTCGCCACCGAGGCGGCTCGCAGTCCATCCGGCACCTACGACAAGCAACGCAGCCACACTGAGCACGATCCACCGCAGTCGCAGCGCTGCCGCGAGGAACCAAGAGAAGGCGCGGTTCATGGCCCGAGCGATGACACCTTCACGTTCACGAACGCGCTTCGGGAGGAAGTAGTAGCCAAGAACCGGCGACAGTGTGAGGGCGATCAACAACGCTCCACCGAGGGCGAAAATGAACGTCCAAGCCATAGGTCGGAACATCTTTCCCTCGATGCCTTCGAGCGTGAGCACCGGAAAGAAGACCACCATGATGATGGCCATTCCGAAA